>CAYYRO010000145.1:0-4964 GCA_964474075.1 uncultured Methylophaga sp. | reverse complement strand
TTAAAAATGTAATTTCCCATGCCAAAGAGTATGGGTACATATTCGCATCAAGTGAAATTTACGATGGCTTAAGTGCTGTTTATGATTACGGGCAAAACGGATCCGAACTTAAAAAAAATATCAGAGACTATTGGTGGAAGAGTATGGTGCAGATGCACCAGGAGATCGTGGGACTTGATGCAGCGATACTTATGCATCCTGCAACCTGGAAAGCTTCGGGACACGTAGATGCTTTTAATGATCCTCTTATTGATAATAAGGATTCCAAAAAAAGGTATCGTGCAGATGTGTTGGTAGAGGATTACGCTGAAAAATTGTATCAAAAGGCGCAAAAAGAGATCGATAAAGCAAAAAAGAGATTCGGAGAATCTTTTGATGAAGAGCAATTTGTAAATACAAATGACCGGGTACAAAGATATTTGAAAGAGCGTAAAGCTATTCTGGAAAGACTCGGAGACTCACTAACTAAGGAAGATCTTAAGGATGTGAAAGCCCTGATCGAAGAATTAGGCATTGCTGATCCTGAAACAGGTTCAAAAAACTGGACAGAGGTCCGCCAATTTAATCTCATGTTTGGGACTAAGCTGGGAGCATCCTCGGAAACAGCTTCTGATCTTTATCTTCGTCCGGAAACCGCACAAGGTATTTTTGTCAACTTTTCTAATGTGCAAAAAACGGGTCGTATGAAGATTCCGTTTGGGATTGCTCAGACGGGAAAGGCCTTTAGAAATGAAATTGTGGCGAGGCAGTTCATCTTCAGGATGAGGGAATTCGAGCAAATGGAGATGCAGTATTTTGTTCGTCCCGGAGAGGAGCTAAAGTGGTATGAGCATTGGAAGGAAATAAGGCTTAAATGGCATATGTCTCTCGGTTTAGGCGAAGATAATTATCGTTTCCATGATCATGATAAACTGGCTCATTATGCCAATGCTGCTGCAGATATTGAATTCAATTATCCGTTCGGATTCAAGGAACTAGAAGGGATTCATTCAAGGACAGATTTTGACCTGAAAGCTCATGAGGAACATTCAGGGAAAAAACTCCGCTTCTATGATCCTGAACTAAAGGAAAATTATATTCCTTATGTAATTGAAACTTCCATAGGCCTGGACCGAATGTTTCTGGCAGTGTTGTCAGCCTCTTTAAAAGAAGAGGAACTAGAAGACGGAAGCTCAAGAACTGTACTTAAACTACCGGCTATTCTTGCCCCTTATAAAGCAGCAGTGTTACCGCTTGTTAAAAAGGATGGGCTTCCAGAAGTTGCCCAAGAAATTATAGAAGATCTAAAGTGGGATTTCAATGTTCAGTATGATGAAAAAGATGCCATTGGAAGGAGATACCGCAGGCAGGATGCTGCAGGAACGCCACTGTGTATAACCGTGGATCATGAAACTCTGGAGAGTAAAACAGTGACGGTAAGATTCAGGGACAGCATGGAGCAAAAAAGAGTGCCGATAACCGATCTTACAAAAGTTATCTCTGCCGAAGTGGACTTTAAGAGCTGGATGAAGAAGTAAGGAAGTTTAAAATTTTATACGTTAAAAAAAGGATAATTCTACTGAGGATTATCCTTTTGTTGTTCGCACTCTTTTTTAAATCAGTAAATTTAGCTTTCAAAAAGGCTCCCCGCATGTTTAAAAAATATTACTTTTTTTATTTTCTGATTTTTCTGGTTAGCGGAAACTTGGTGGCTCAGATCAATGAAAGAGCCATGCCAGTCCTTTCGGGGTCTGCACGAGCCATAAGTACAGAAGCAATTTCGTCAAAAGAGCTTTTACCCCCTTCAGGAGAATTCAAAATTTATAACCCTAAGAACAGAAGTTCTAATATTGTAGTTCCTGGAAAAGGTTATCCAAAGAACATAGATGCGGCCTGGCAAAAAGAGGCCGGAGAAATTCCCGGTAAAAAACCGATTTTGACGTTTGACGCCGCTACTTCTGGTTCTACTCCTACAGATCCCACCGGTGCAGTTGGACCCAATCACTACGTGAACGCCTGGAATTCTGCTTTTGCCATATATGATAAAGAAGGAAACGTACTCTCACCGCCTGCTGATTTGAAGACTATTGGAGGTACTTTTGCAGGTGAAGATTTGGGGGATCCCATTGTCTTTTATGATAGCTTTGCCGACAGGTATATAATTACCCAGTTTAGTGATTCTCCCAATAGTCTCTTAGTGGCTGTATCCCAAGGACCTGATCCCGTTAATGACGGTTGGTATACCTACCGATTTGCTACTGGAACCTTTCCAGATTATCCAAAGTTTTATGTCTGGGGGGATGGTTATTACGTAACTACTAATCAGGATCCCGATGAGATAAGAGCTCCGGATGATCAGAATGACAATTTTAATGAAGTAGTGTATGTTCTGGAACGAGATAAAATGCTGCAGGGAGAAGAGGCACAGCATTTGGGATTTCCCCTGCCCGGAATTAGAGTAAATGGATTCTACAGTCCCGCCGGTTTTTTTGCTGTGGGCGAAGAATTACCCCCGGTAGGAAATTCTCCAATCATTTATTATCAGGATGATTCCTGGCTTGGGGTAAACGAAGATCATTTAAAGCTCTGGCTTGTGAATGTGGATTGGAAGGATCCTATGAATTCTTCGATTGAAGAATCTCAGGAGATTGGTCCTTCTGAAGGAGTCACTCCTTTTCATTCAGTATTTGACGGGGGGTCTTTTAGAAACCTTTCCCAGCCCGGCAGTGCGCCCGACGTAGATGCGCTACAGGGAGCCGTTATGTATCCCACAGCTTTTCGCCAATTCCCTACCCATAACTCTGTGGTATTCAACTTCGTGGTAGATATCGATCCTTCTGTGGTAGAGCATGCCGGCATCAGGTGGTATGAACTCCGGCAGGACCAAGGTGGGGGACCCTGGACGGTTTATCAGGAAGGTACTTATGCTCCTGATCAAAGTGACCGCTGGTGCGGAAGTATAGGTATTGACAGGAGGGGAAATATTGGTCTTGGATTCACCGTGCTGGATGACAATCCGGAAAACCCTATTTATCCTTCACTCAGATATACTGGAAGGTATGCAGATGACCCTCTGGGAATAATGACATTGCAGGAAGAAACGATCGTGGAGGGAAGAGAACCGGATCCCAGCAACCGGTATGGAGATTATTCCCATTTAAGCATAGATCCGGTGGACCAGGAGACCTTTTGGTTCATTGGAGAGTATTTTGGCGGTGGCTCCCGTCTTAATAAAGTGGGAGTTTTTAAGATCGCTCCACAGTTTCTCAATGATGTGGGGATCGTTGATATCACTACTCCTCAAAACGGCACTTTGGGAAACAGAGAAAAGGTGACAGTTACTGTACGCAACTTTGGGAGTAATGCACAATCAAATTTTCAGGTATTTTATTCTGTTGAGGACGGCACCCAGGTGAGCGAAACTTTTTCTGGAACACTTCCTGCGACTTCTCAAGCAGATTTTACTTTTTCAACTACAGTGGATGTTTCCTTAATAGGCGAAAATTATACTTTTTCGGCCGGTACAGATCTCTCAGGTGATGAAGATCCCGAAAATGATGTGTATACCGAGGTCATCAGGAATCTACCCCCTAAAGATGTAGGAGTTACTGTGATCCATTCCCCCGCAACCGGAGAGAATCTGGGGCAGGAGGAAGTAGTGGTGAATGTGGAAAATTTTGGCGGAGAGGCTCAGTCAGATATTCCAGTGGCATACAGGATCAATGATGGAAATCTAATTACCGAAACCATTAACCAGAAATTGGGAGTAGGGCAGGAACTTTCCTACACTTTTCAAAGTCTGGCCGATCTGTCTGCTCCAGAAAAGTATATTATCTACGCCACAACTTTGCTTCAAGAAGATGTCAATAAGGAAAATGATGATACAGAAAAGATAGTGGCTAATCTCAATTGTATTCCGGAAGGATCTGATTGCTCCTTTGGCGATGGAATTTTCGACTTCTATCTTGAAGAAATTGTAAATGAAAATATCTATTGTACCAATGGATATTATGATTTTATAGGAATTTCGACCAAACTTGATCGCAGCCAGGGAACTTTTGAGGTGGGGGTTTCCAGCCGTTTCTCAGGGAATCGTTTTTCCCTTTGGATCGATTTCAATGATAACGCTTTCTTTGAACGCGATGAATTATTGATCAGTTCTGCATTATTATCTACGGCCAACGAAGTGCATGTTTTCGAATTCACTTTACCTCAAAATGCACCTTTAGGTGAGCATCTAATGAGGGTAAGGGCTGGTGATACGGATTACGGGGGAAATCTCAACAATCCTTGTGACGTGATGGACTTTGGAAACACCATGGATTATTCAGTAGTGATCGTTAGTGACATTGAGGAATCTGTCCTTGCCGATTCCAAACTAATGATTACTTCGACAGACGGGAATATTTTCGATATCAATCTTACCACCGGCTATCAGCAATCTCTTTGGGTCACAGTGCATGACCTGTTGGGACAAAAACTTGTGGAAAATAAGATCGAAAAGGGGCTGCGCGGTTATGAATACAGGCTGGACATGTCCTATGCCGCAACCGGAGTCTACCTCGTACGAGTAGGAACCCGCAACGAGGGAAGGGTGAAGAGGATCATTGTTCGCTAAGAGTATTTTTACGTGATCTTTATTAGAAAAATGACGTATATTTTTTCTTGGAGGTAGTTCGAAAGTGCTATTTTTGGTCTTCAGAAAAATAAAAAGATGAAGATTATTTCCTATAATGTCAATGGAATTAGAGCGGCTATAAGAAAAGGATTTGTGGAGTGGCTGGAGCAGGTGGATGCTGATGTGGTATGCCTGCAGGAGATAAAAGCCAATCCTGAACAATTTGACCAGAGCCTATTCGAAGATATTGGCTATAAATATAATTCCTGGTTTCCGGCCGTAAAAAAAGGTTATAGCGGAGTTGCTATTCTTAGTAAAATAGAACCCAAAAATGTCACTTTTGGAACCGGAATAGATTATATGGATT
>CAYYRO010000144.1:0-5097 GCA_964474075.1 uncultured Methylophaga sp. | reverse complement strand
AAAGGCTGAAGTCGTACCGGCCGAGCAGCGCCATATTGAGGAGCTGATCAACACCATGCGGGAGGCGGATCGGGTGGAGCTCTGGGCCGCCAGCCGGTCCACTCCCGAGCAGGCGCTGTCCAATGCGCTGCGCTCCAGCCACCAGGCCTGGACCGGGCTGATCGACGGGGAGGTGGCCTGTATGTTCGGCGTGGTGCCGCAATCCTGGATGCACGGTACCGGCTACCCGTGGATGCTGGGCAGCGAGTTGATCGTGACCCACCAGAAGCTGTTTCTGCGGCGGTGCCGGGGCCAGGTGCAGTCGATGGCGCAATCCTTCCGATACCTGCACAATTACGTGGACGCCAGGAACGACAAGGCCATACGGTGGCTGGAGTGGCTGGGCTTTGAGATCGAAGAACCGGAGCCTTGGGGCGTGGCCGGTTTGCCGTTTCGACATTTCGTAATGAGGACGACCTATGTGTGATCCCGTTTCAGCAGGCATTGCGCTGACCGCCGGCAGCGGCCTGTTTTCAGCGTACCAGGCCAACCAGCAGGGCAAGTTCCAGAACCGGGTGGCACAACAGAATGCCCGGAACCTGGAGGCGTCGGCCGATGACGCCAGTCGTCGGGGCATTGCCGAGGGCGAGAACCAGCGCAACCGCTACCAGAACCTGATCGGGCAGCAGGTGACCAGTACGGCGGCATCCGGCCTGGACGTGACCAGTGGCTCCCCGCTGGACATTTTTGCCGAAACCGCCGAGCTGGGCGAGTTCGATGCGCAGGTGATCGAGAGCAATGCCCGCCGCCAAGCCTATGGCCTGCAATCTGAGGCCGCTGGGCAACGGGCCCAGGGCCGAATGGCCAGGACCGCCGGGCGTAACCGGGCGTTCAGCACTCTGCTTGCCAGTGGCGGCCGGGCCACGAACATGGGCCAGAACCTCTAAGGACACGACATGCCAACGATTCCCAGGATCAACGACCAGCGCGCACAAAACCAGGGCCTGCCCACCGTCCAGCAATCCGCCAATGCGCCGGCCGGCGCGTTCGGCCCGGACCTGTCGGAGGCGGCCAACCAGTTCAGCCAGGTGGCGTTCAAGATCAAGGAGCGGGCCGATACCGCCCGGGTGATGGAGGCCGACACCAACCTGATGGGGCTGTCCAATCGCTTGCTGTACGACCCCGACAAGGGCGCCCTGAATGCCCGGGGCAAGAATGCGTTGGAGGCCGACCAGCGGGCGCTGGCCGAGTTCGACAAGGAGGTGGACACCATCCGCCAGAACTTGTCCGGCCGGGCCCAACAGGAAGCGTTCGACAAGTTGGTGCGCCAGCGCCGCCAGCAGATTGAGCGCACCACGATCAGCCACGTCAACAGCGAAATGCGCACCTACGAAAGCCAGCAGTACGATGCGCTGGTGGAAGGCAGCGTGGAAACGGCGGCCAACAACTACACCGACCCCAAGACCATTGGCATGGAACTCAAGCGCCAGCGGGCCGCCATCATGGCCCGTGCCCAGGATCAGGGCTGGCCGGAGGAGCAGACCGCCCAGGCCTTGGAAGCGGCGACCAGTGCCACTCACACCAGCGTGATGCAGCGCATGCTGACCGACAAGCAATACGACCTGGCCCGGGAATATTTCGAGGCCAACGGCGAGCAGCTGGAAGGCGAGCAGTACACCCGGATGAAGGGCCTGGTGGAGAAGGGCGGCCGGCTGCGCCAGGCCCAACAATCGGCGGACAGCATCATGGCGCAGTACAGCGACGAGGCCACGGCGCTGAAAGAAGCCCGCAAGATCAACGACCCCGAGGTGCGCGACGACGTGACCCGCCGGGTGAAGGCGCGGTTCAGTGAGCAGCGTTCCATCGAGAAACAGGTGAACACGGACGCCATGGAAGCGGCCACCGACCTGATTGAAGGCGGCGCGGACATTGACGACATACCGCTGACCACCCAGGAGAAGCTGAACAACCAGCAGCTGAATGCCCTCAAGGCCCGTGCCCAGCAGATCGCCAACCCGGAGATCAAGAACAACTGGCAGGCCTGGACCCGGATCACCACCGCAACCCGGGAGGAGCTGGCGCAGATCGAGGACCCCTATGTGGAGCTGCGGCCGCTCCTGGACGATGCCCACTACAACAAGGCGCTGAACCTGATCAACAAGGCCAAGGGCATCAAGCAGACGGCAGATGATGAATTTGACCCGTCCAGCAACCTGTCGTTCCTGCAACGCGCCAAGCAGACCGCGCTCCAGGCCGGTGTCATCCCGGCCGACAAGGGCCCCAGCGACTACACCGAGGAGGAGGCCCTGACCTACAGCCGATTCCAGACCGAGGCCGCCAATCGGATCGAGGACCGGGAACGGGATCTGGGCCGGCGCCTGACCGGGAACGAGGAGCAGGCCGTCATGGATGAAATGCTGCTGGAGAAATACCGCGTGGATAGCGGGTTTTTCGGGAGCGACCAAGAACAGTTTGCGTGGGCCCTGGATGCGGATGACGCCGGTGATGCCTATGTGCCCATGGAGCAGATCCCGGAGGAGGATCAGACCTTCATCAAGAACATGATGATCGGCAATGGATTGGCGCCGGACGACGAGCTGGTGCAGAAGGCATACGCGCAATATAAACTCGGGGACAAAGAAGCCTTCAACCGCATCATCCAGGGGAGATAAGCATGGCGGGCATCGAAGATTGGTACAAGCAGCCGACCCAAGACACGCAACTGGGGGAATCCACCGCCCTGGAGCCTGCCAGCGTCCCGAAGTCCAATTTCCAGAAATGGGCCACCGGGGCCGACGAGGATCAGCAGCTTGATTTTTCGGTGCGCCAAGCCCGGCAGAAAGACCCCGAGCGCCAGGCTGACATTTACCGGCTGCAAGGCAAGACCGGCTTGCCGGCGCAACTGATCGAGCGCAATTACGACTTGGTGAAGAACCAGGCCAGTCACGACGACTTCAACGCCAAGGACTTCCGGCGCGAGTTCCCGAAGCTGGCGGGCATCCTGAAGGACCCCGAGACAGCCGCCATTGCCGGCGACGACCTGGAGGCGATGAAGGCGCTGGAGCGCACCCTGACCCGGGAGAACTACGAGGACAAGAGTCTAGTTGACTGGTTCACCGAGGCGCCGAAGCGGGCGTTCCAGCAGGGCCAGAGCATGGAGGACCGCAACCTGCTGGCCTTCCAGCAGTACATGGGCGACGACTCTCCCGAGCTGGAGGCGCGGATCAACGAGATCGAGGGCGGTCTGGGCCAGGACTACGGTGGCGGCTTCCTGTTGGGCGACATGATCGCCGGCAGTGCCGAGTTGCTGCCCAATATCCTGTCGTCCATCCGTGAAGGCTTCAAGACCGGTGTCACCGGCGCCATTACCGGCGGCACTGTGGCGGCTGCGGCAGGACAGATACCGCCTTTCACGGCAACCCCGGAGGAGATTTTCACGGTGCCCGGCGCCACGGCGGCCGGTTTTACTGCCGGCTCCATCACCGGGGCGGCCCAGTACAATTTCCGCCAGCTCGCCGGTGAGTCGTTCCGGGAGTTCAGCCAGTTCCGCGACCAGGACGGCGAGCTCCTGGACCCGGGTGTGGCCCGGATTGCGGCCACTGCGACGGCGGCGGCCAGCTCCGGCCTGGAATTGTTCGGCTTGGGCGCCATCGTCAAGTCGTTCCCGGGGGGTGAGAAGGCGCTGCAAGGGGTGACCAAGCAGAGCGTCAAGGCGGCCCTGCAAAACCCCACCGTGCGCGGTGCCATGGCGGACTTGGCAAAGCGGTATGCCGGGGTGTGGACCATCGAAACCATGACCGAGGTGATGCAGGAGGGCGTCCTGATCCTTGGCGGGGAGTTGGCCAAGAACATCGACCCGGACCAGTTCCAGGACATGACGGCCGAGGAAGTCGAGGAACGCCTGACGGAAACCTTCGTGGCCGCCGGCACCGGCATGGCCCTGATCTCCGCCGCCGGCCCGGGTGCGCGGTTCATTGGCGACTACGGCCGGGTGAAGCAATCCCAGCGCAACCAGCAGGTGATGGAAGCTCTGGGTGAAAACGCCGCTGCCTCCAAGACCCGGGAGCGCCTGCCGTCCAAGTTCCGCGAAATGATCGCCAAGATCCGCGAGGGCGGCCCGGTCCAGAACGTCCAGGTGCCGGTGGATAAATGGGACGAGCTGTTCCAAAGCGCCGGGGTGGACCCGCAGGAGGTCAGCAACCGCGTCACCGGATCGTACAAGGCCTACACCGAGGCCAAGGCCACCGGCGGCGATATTGTCATCCCCATCGAGGCCTACGCCGAGCATCTGGCGGCCAGCGAGTACCACCAGCAACTGAGCGACAACATTCGATTCCGGCCGGACGACATGACCCCGGCTGAGGGCCGCGAGTGGCAAGCCAACGAGGGCGCCGAGCTGCGGGCCATGCTGGAGGAGTACCAGGCCCAGCCCGATGACGCCAGCCAGCCGATCTATGACGACGTGTTCGGCCAGCTCCAGGGGGCAGGCCGGGACAACACGGCGGCCGAGCGCGAGGCCAAACTGACCCAGGCGGTGTTCCGTTCACTCGGGGACCGCATGGGTATCGATCCCATGGAGTTGTACCGGCAGTACAACATCAGCATCGGCCGGCCGCTGCCGGAGGTGCTCAAGACCCCGGGCGGTGACTTCGATGCCGCCATTGACCCGATCCTGGACCGCCTGCGCATGGGCGACATTCCCAGCCAGTCGGACGCTTTCGGGGAATCCCTGCTGGAGTTCGTGCGATCCCGGGGCGTGACGGATCCCGGTGGGGACCTGGCCAGCCGGGACATTGACCGCAACCTGCGCCCGTTTGAGCGCCGGGCCATCCGGGACGACGGCATCGGCCTGGATGAAATGGCCAGCCTGGCAGCTCAATACGGATACTTGACCGAGGACGCCGACCAGAACGCGCTGCTGGACGCCATCGAGGGGGAGCTGCGGGGTGATCCTGTGTTCCCGGTGGAAGGCGGCGACCAGCGCCTGAGAGAGTCCAGGGAGGCCATGCTGGAGTTGCAGGAATACCTGGACCGGTTCGGCATCGACCTGAACGAAATGGACAATGCCCAGGTGCGGGCTTTGCTGGATGGCCAAACACCGCCCGAAGTGTCGCCGGA
>CAYYRO010000143.1:0-5215 GCA_964474075.1 uncultured Methylophaga sp. | reverse complement strand
CCCACGTCGATGCCGAACGACTCGGCGCGCTGGCGCCAGAACTCCTCGTAGCCCTCGGCGCCCTCCCCGCGGACCGTGCTCTCGCCGGCGTGGACCATGTCGAGCTTGATGTCGACCTCCTCGAGTAAGCGCTCGCCGACGTCGTCGGAGACGACGCCCGAGCGCATCGCGTCCATGATGGCGCTCTTCTCCCGGCGGAGCACCTGGCGCTCGCCGATCAGGAGCTCCTCCCGTCGGATCTCCGGGTTCTCGGCGAGCAGCGTGCGGATGGTCTCGTTCAGCTCTTCTTTCTCCCGCTCGTACTCGGCGGTGAAGTCGTCGTAGACGGAGGGGGAGAGCTGGCCGGCGCGGCGGAGCTCCTCGGCGGCCTCCAGGGCGCTGTCGACGGCCCGGGCCCGCCCGACGAGCAGCTCGTAGAGCTCCTCGGCCTCCGAGCGGGTCACCACGTCCAGGGCCGCGAGCAACCGGCCCATCGACAGCCCCTGGACGACGAGGGAGAACGCGGCGACCCCGAACACCATGGCGCGAAGCTCCGGCCGGAACGGCGTGGTCGGCGGGAGGCCGAGGACGAGCGCGATCGGGATCGAGGCGTGGAGCCCGCCCCAGACGGCGACGTGCTGGTAGGCGAGCGAGATCCGGTTGTCCAGCCACCGGTTGACCATCCCCACAGTCGGGTACACCACGACCAGCCGAGCGAAGAGCACGAGGGGGATGGCGAGGAGGATGAGGCGCCACTGGGAGACGAGCTGGTCGACGGGCGTCGTCACGCCGATCATCACGAAGATGAACGTGTTGACGACGAAGGCACCGGTCTCCCAGGTGTTGAAGATCGAGATCTTCGTCCGGGGGCTCATCGCCTGCTCGGCGCCCCGGTTCCCGATGAAGAGCCCGGCGACGACCGTGGCGATCACGCCCGAGACGTGGAGGTAGTGCTCGGCCAGGAGGAAGCTCCCGTAGGCGAGGATGGCCGTCAGCACGATCTCGGTCATGTGCTCGTCGAGGTTGGCCATAACCCGATACACCGAGTATCCCGCGACGAGTCCGACGGCCAGCCCGCCGAGGGAGGAGACCAGGACGTCGAGGCTCACCGACGCGAGCGTCGCCGGGGCGAGCAGCGCAGACGGGTCCGTCCCGCCCGTCTCGAGGACGATGGCCAGCAGCGCCCCGAAGACGACGACGCCGACGCCGTCGTTGATCAGGCTCTCGCCCTCGACGAGCGTCGCGAGCCGGTCGGGCGCGCCCAGCTCCTCGAACAGCGCGAGGACGCTCACCGGGTCCGTCGGGAGGATCATCGCGGCGAACAGCAACGCGACGAGCAGCGGGAAGCCGAAGGCGTAGTAGCCGATCCCGCCGAGGACGGCGATGGAGACGAGCAGGCCCGGCACGGCCAGCGCGACGATGGGCAGGAGGTCGCCGCGGAACTGCTCGAGGTCGGTCGTCGCCGCGCCCTCGAACAGCAGCGGCGGGAGGAGCACGAGCAGGATGAGGTCGTGGGAGAGTTCGATGTCCACGTCGACGCCGATCACCGAGACGGCGAGGCCGGCGAGCAGGAGCGCGATCGTGTAGGGAAATCGGCCGACCTTCGCCACGGCGATGCCGACCGCGGCCGCGAGTATGAACACGACCAGCAGTTCGAGGAGCGTCTCCTCGACGCCGGCGACGGCCAGCGGGGTCCACCCGAGGTGTATCGAGGGCAGGACGGCGGCGAGCTGTAACGACGCGACGGCGACGCCCGACATGTCCCGGCGTAGAGACGCCGGCGGATTAAAGCTGTGTAGAGCTGACCGCAGGGGAGACGCGTCCGGAACCGACACGGATTACCGGGACGGGGACGAGGCCGGGGCATGGGCCTCCTCGATCGGTTCCGGCGGGACCGGGTGGCGCTCCTCGTCGACGGCCCGAACGTCTTCAGAGAGGAGTTCGACGTCGACCTGGCGGACCTCCGGGCCGCCGGCGAGTCGCTGGGCCGGCTGGCCGTCGCCCGCGTCTACTTCGACGTCCGGGCCTCCCCGGGGCTCATCCAGGCCGCGGAGGCCCACGGCTTCGAGGTGCGCGTGACCAGCGGTGACGTGGACGTCGCCCTGGCCGTGGACGCCACCGAACTGGTCACGACCGACGCGGTCGACACCCTGGCCGTCGCCTCCCGGGACATGGACTTCAAGCCGGCGCTGGAGGTGGCCGCCCGACGAGGCGTCCGGACGGTAGCGATCGCCCCGGGAGAACACGGACGCTCCGAGGCGCTCTCCGCCGTCGCCGACGAGTCGGTGCTGCTCGAGTGAACGGATGCCCACACGAGCGAACGGACACGCTCTCGGGTGACCGGACACTCCCGAAAACACGTCTCGTCGTCGAGGCCGCCCGATCGGCCGCGTCGGTCGTCGGACTACGCCCGCTCGATCCGCTCGATCTCCTCGAGGCCGATCTCGAGGAGCTGGCGGACGACCTCGCGCTCGGTGATCTCGTAGTCCCGTGCGAGCGCGGTGATCTGTCGCGCCATCGCGTCGTCGCAGTGGACCGAGAGCGTCCGACCCATACGCTCGAAGCTTGCCGTTCGACGACATAAATCTACGTCAGACGACCGTCGGATGCTAAACGAGTCGTTTACTCGACGCTGCGGCGTCCCGTGGATGCCCGGCGCCGGGCCCGGCTCGGGGCCGACGGGGAGGGGACGAGGGGGAGGGGCCGACGGGGAGGGGGCGAACGCGCCTCGTCACGGCGCTGAACGACAGCCGTTTTGTCCGGCGGCGAACTACGCCGGGACGACATGACCGAGCCAGTCCTCGACGACCACTGCCACCTGGACACCGAGCGCGGTCGCGGGATGGATGCCGTTCGCGAGTTCGCCCGGGCCGGCGGCACCCACCTGCTGGTCGTCAACCAGCCCTCCTGGAAGCTGGGCGTCGAGCCCGAGCGTGGCGAGGACTTCCGGCCGGTGTTCGAGACGACCGAAGCCGTCGCCGGGCGAGCGACCGAGGCCCTCCCGGGTCGCGCCTGGCCGGTGCTCGGCGTCCACCCGACGCTGATCTCCCGGCTCGTCGACGAGCGGGGGATGGAGCCGGAGGCGGCCGCCGAGCTCATGCGCGCCGGGCTCGAGGTCGCCGCGGAGCACGCGGCGACCGGCCCCGCGGTCGCGCTGAAGTCCGGGCGCCCGCACTACGACGTCCCCGACGACGTATGGGACGCCTCGAACGCCGTGCTCCGGCACGCCCTTTCGCTGGCCGCCGAGACGGGCGTGGCCTGCCAGCTCCACACCGAGTCGACCGACGACCTGACGGAGGTGGGCGAGTGGGCCGAGGACGCCGGATTGCCGGCCGAGCAGGTCGTCAAGCACTACGCCGGGGGACCCTGCGCTGGCGTCACCCCGAGCGTGATCGCGAGGAAGGACGAGCTCCGCGCCGCCGTCGAGTCGGACGAGCCGTTCATGATCGAGACCGACTTCTTAGACGACCCCGACCGGCCCGGCGCCGTGCTCGGCCCCAAGACGGTGCCCCGGCGCACCGAGTGGCTCCGGGAGGAGGGCCAGGACGACGCCCTCCGGCTCGCCCACGTCGAGACGCCCCGACGGGTGTACGGGATCGACACCGAGGCCGGGCTGTAGGCGCGAATCGTCGATCGGAGTGGCACGAACCGGTGGCCGCGGTGCCGCCGTTCCGTCCGACTCGTGTGAGTCGTGGCTCGCGTGGCGTCGCCTGGGAGCGGAGCTCGAGCCCCGCGATCGCGAATCTTGACGCGTGCAACCGGGCGGAGCCGGCGGCGTCGATCAGCCCCGGGGCGCGTGCGACCGACGAAGGAGCCGGTCGCGGCGCGACGGTGAGAGAGAAAGGCCTTTCAGCGACCGGGGCGGCTCATCGGGTATGAGCGCCCCCGCCGAGGAGTTCTACTCCGAGGAACGCTGGGAGAACTGGCTCACCCGGCTGCGCGAGGCCGACCTGGACCCGGACGACGAGGACGCGGCCCGCCTGCTCCTCAACCTCCAGGACGACGTCGCAATCGCCGTCGCCAAGATCATCCGCGCCCACGAGGACGACGAGCTCGGAGAGGACGAAGCGATCTCCGAGCTCCAGGACATCCACGAGACGGTGAGCACGGATCCCGGCCTCGCGGACGAGGAGAAAGCGATGCTCGTCGGGGGCGTCCAGATGAGCTTGGACCCGGTCTTCTACTCGGCCCAGGAGTACGTCGCGAGCGGCCCCGCGGAGGACGGCACGATCGAGGAGTACGTCACCGCCGCGCGCGAGGCGGAGGCAGAGGAAGATCTAGACCGGGCCATCGGCCTGGTGACCTTCGCCGGCACGCGCGTCGTCGACGGCGAGGAGTTCGACCTCTCCGTGATCGAGTCCATCGAGCCCGGCTACGTCACCGAGTGGGTCAACGGCCTCCACAGCCTCCAGGAAGCCCTGGCCGACCCCGAGGTCGTCGAAGAGGACGACGGCGACTGAGCCCTACGAGAATTCGGAGTCCTCGGCGGTAGGAGATAACAGGACACCAGTGACGTCGATGAGGGTCCTCGATAGCCCTCGACGTCTCGACCTCCGTCAGGGCGAAGCCCTGACGTGCTCTCGTTCACTTCGTTCACGAAAACTCCGTCGGACCGGAGGTCCGACGTGCTCTCACTCGCTCACTTCGTTCGCTCGCGAGAATCCCGCGGTACACGTTGCGCTCCTCGGCTCGCGCCGCACGCCTGCGGTGGCCGCAGCTCACAGCTGCGACAGCAGCGAGAGCTCCGCTCTCGCGTCGTTCTCGTGAAGGGAGTGAACGAGAGCCAGCGAATCTTCGATTCGCACGGCTTTCGGCTCCGGGTTCTCCATCAGAGCTCTGCACTGACGTGCTCACGCCCGCTTCGCTCGCGTGAACGCCGAGTCGCCGAGCGTGCGGGGGCTTTCGGAGCACCACGAGGCTGTAGCGAATGATACTAGGCTGGTGAGAGAAGGCAATGCGTTTTCGTCGATCGTCGAACCCTCCATCGACACGCACAAATAGCGTCCTTGCGAGGCGTCCATCATGGACAGCGTCGGCATCGACGGCATCTCGATCTGGACCGGGAAGCTCAAGCTCGACCTCCCCGGGACGTTCGCGCCGGCGAAGGGCGAGGAACCCGAGAAGTACACCAAGGGGCTCGGCCTAGAGGAGAGCTCCCTGCCCGACGCCCACGAGGACATCGTGACGATGGGGGCGAACGCGGCCTACCGGCTGATGGAGCGGAAGGGGCTCTCGC
>CAYYRO010000142.1:0-5240 GCA_964474075.1 uncultured Methylophaga sp. | reverse complement strand
GGGTGATACCCGCGGAGAGGTTGGGCGCGAGGTGGACCTCGTTGCTCTGGAACGCCTGCAGGACCGTCTGCTGGTTCCGGAACGCCTGCAAGTAGAGGTCGTAGCTCGGGCTGTGAACCGGGTGCCCGTCGTGGGGCGTCAGGCTGATGTGAGAACCGAGCTCGAAGTCCTCGACACTGAAGGGGCCGGAGCCGACGATGGGGTCCATCTCGAACTCCTCGGGGTTCTCCTGAGCACCGCCTTCGATCCACGTCTGCTTGTGCATGATGCCCCAGCGCGGCCAGACCTTGCTGACCAGCGGCAGGAACGGTTCCTTGAAGTTGAAGATTGCCGTCTTCTCGTCGGGCGTCTCGATGGACTCGTAGGGTGGTGAGGACGCCTGCGGGTAGACACCGGGGTTGTTCGCCAGCTGCTCGTAGGTGAACTTCACGTCCTCGCTCGTGATGGGGTCGCCGTTGTGGAACGTGGCGTCCTTGA
Source organism: uncultured Methylophaga sp. (assembly GCA_964474075.1). Lineage (GTDB taxonomy): Bacteria > Pseudomonadota > Gammaproteobacteria > Nitrosococcales > Methylophagaceae > Methylophaga. The sequence continues at coordinate 4,763 of CAYYRO010000142.1, read as the reverse complement.
GCGTGACCGTGATCTTCCGTCCCTCGTTCTCGACGGTGTAGTCCTCCGCGAGGACGTTCACGAGTTCGTTGTCCTGGTTGTACTCGGTGAGCGTCGAGTGGATGAGGTGGTTCCACGGCGCCTGCGCGGCCGAGGAGTCGATGATGGGGAAGTTCGACGTCTCCATCGTGACCGGCACGTCCGCCGCCACGAGCTGGTTTTCGTCCCCTTTGGGCTCGGACTTGATGTAGAAGTACGGGTTCGTCCGGGCGAGGCCAGCGGTACCCACGCCCTTCAGGTCCACCGTGTCCGTGCGCACTGCACCGTACAGCACGGTCGGCATGATGGGCAGGGTCGCGAGGTCCTCGCTCATGATGCTGTGAGCCTTGGTCACGGCGTCCTGGCGCTGTTTGTCCGAGGTCGCCTGGGACTGCTTGACCGCCCAGTACGTGTAATCACAGTTCGCCCAGTTTGGCGGGTTGGCCTGTCCGTTGCCACCGGCCCAGTCGGCGCTGTATCGCCGGGTCATCTCGTGGGGGTCGAGACGGTCCGGCGTACTCGTGTGATACCAGAACGAGAGGTAGTTCGTCCGCTTGTCCTGAATCGTGTTGTTGATCTGTGTCGTGAACTCGACAGGCTTCACCTCGAGCTTGATGCCCAGGCGTTCCTGCAGGTTCTTCTTGATGACAGGTGCGGCCGCTTCCTTGATGGCCGTCGTGCCCCCAAGGTTCGACCAGTATTCGAGCGGAATCGTCGGGACGCGCTCGCCGAGGTTCCCCCCGCCGCCGTCGCCGCCGTCACTTCCGCCACCATCGCCACCATCACTACCACCATCGCCGCCGTCACCACCGCCCATGCAACCGGCCAGTCCGGCTGCGGCAGTGGTACCGAGTGCCTGCAGCACTCGTCGTCGGTCGATGGCGGCTGACTGCTGTGTGTTATCCTCCGCCATAAACCCGTGAATAGGACACGGTACATTAAGCCTTTCCATAATCCCCCAGGACACACCCGCTCACCCCCACGGATCGTGGTACGAGTTGCCACCCTCTGGCGATTTTTCGAGCAACATCCGTTTGTGAATACCAAACAACTAAGTAGGGACAGCCGGAACGGGGGGCCATGCCCGCAGGGTCCCGGACGGTGCAGTCGGTAGACACCGCCTGTCGAATCCTCGACGCGCTCGAATCGCTCGATGGCGCTGGTGTGACCGAACTCGCAGACCACCTCGGTCAATCGAAAGGCGCAGTCCACACACAGCTCGCGACGCTGGCCGAGCACGGATTCGTCGTCAACGAGGACGGGACCTACCGCCTCAGTCTCCGGTTGCTGGAACTCGGTGAGTACACCAGACGGAGCGTCCCGATGTACGACGTGGCGACGCCGAAACTGGACGAACTGGCCGAGGACACGGGGACGCGCGCACAGCTCGTCATCGAGGAGGCCGGCCAGGCCGTCCCCGTCTACATCGCCAGGCCACAACGGGCCCTGGCCCCGCCGACAGGCATCGGCGAACGGGAGTGTCTCCACTGTATCGCCTCGGGGAAGGCGATGCTCGCCTCTCTCCCCGAGAGCCGCGTGGACGAGATCGTGGACGAACACGGACTCCCCGCACGCACGAGCGAGACCATCACGACCAGAGCCGAACTCGACGAGGAACTCGCCCGAATCTGCGAGCGCGGCGTCGCGCTCAACGACGAGGAAAAGGTCCCCGGACTCCGCTCGGTCGGGGCCGCCATCCGCGGACAGGACGGAAGCATCCTCGGCGCCATCAGCGTCTCCGGCCCGACCAGCGGACTCGAAGACGAGGCGTTTCGCGAGGAGATTCCAACGCTCGTCTCGAACGCCGCGAACGTCATCGAGGTCAACCACCGCGCTGGATAGCGTTCGTCGACCACGAACGCGGCCGTCTGAAGGCACCGAGCACCCGCGAGATTGTTACAGAACTAGAATTGTAATATCCTGTCCCTGTGCGTCGTTCGTTCGTCGCTGGCGAACGCTACTTCTCGACGGTGCGCTCGACGAACGTCTCCGAGCAGCCGACGTACTCCTCGGGGACGGTGAGCGACTCGATGTCCGCACGCGAGAGCACGTCCGTCACGCGATCGTCGGAGAGGAGGTTCTCGCGGAAGGTCCCGTCGCCTTTGAGCGCCGCGATGGCGTGCTCGTGAACGATGTCGTGGGCGGTCTGGCGACCCGTCTCCTCGGCGAGCGCCATCATCACGGCCTCGCTCGTGACGAGTTGCCCGTGGAGCGAGAGGTTCTCCATCATCTCGTCTTCGTTCACGACGAGGTCCTCCATCGTCTCCCGGGTGTTGCGGAGCAGCGCCGCCATGTAGAGGAACGCCTCGGGGATGATGGCGTACTCGCCGTACCAGAGGCCGGCGTCGCGCTCGTCCATCCCCTCCTGGAACTCGCTCATCGTGTGGGCGTGACCGCGGAGCAACGCCGCGAGCCCGAGGTTCCGCTCGGTCTTGATGGGGTTGAGCTTGTGGGGCATCGTCGAGGAGCCGATAGTCCCCTCCGGGATGGGTTCGTTGGCCTCGTTTATCTCCTCGCGGTTGAGCATCAGGATCTCCCGGGAGGCCCGCGCGAGCGTCCCCCCGATGTGGGCCATCGTCGAGAGCAACTCCGCGTAGCGGTCGCGCGCGGTGAACCACGCGCTGTCGGGGATGGTTAGTCCGGTCTCCTCGGCGAACTTCTCCTGTACTTCGAGGCCTGGCTCGCCCAGCGAGGCGAGCGTCCCGACGGCGCCGAACAGCTGGAGCGAGAAGAGCCGGTCCTGCAACTGCTCCATGCGCTCGATGCCCCGGTCGAGTTCGTCGAGCCACGACGCCGCCCGCAGACCGAACGTCATCGGCAGCGCGTGGACGTGGTGGGTCCGGCCGATGGTCGGCGTCCCCTTGTGTTCGGTCGCGACCTCGGCGATGGCCTCGCGGATGGCGTAGAGGTCGTCCATGACGTGCTCGAACCCCTCCCGGACGGTGAACATGAACGCGGTGTCGGAGATGTCCTGACTCGTCGCGCCCCAGTGGATGTATTCGCCGTTCTCGCCGACCTGGTCCTTCCACGCGGTGATGATGGCCACGGTGAAGAGGTCGATTTCGGCGATTATCTCCTCGACCTCGTCGAGGTCGATGTATTCGAGCGAGGCCTTCTCGGTTATCTCCTCGGCCGCCTCCTCGGGGATGAGGCCGACGTCCGCCTCCGCGCGTGCCAGCGCAGCCTCGGCTTCGAGGAACGCCTCGACGTAGCGCTCCTCGCTGAATATCTCGCGCATCTCCTCGGTCCCGAACGCGTTCTCGAACAGCGAGCCGCTGGTGTGATACATGGTCCCACTTCCGCCGGGGGGTGCTTAAGGATTGATTGCCTGCGACGTCGCAGCGCACCCTCCTTCGCTCACCGTTCGTTCTTGATGCGGTTGGCCGGCGGCTACCCGCTCGTGGGGGAGATTCGGCGACTCGTCGCCGAATCTCCCTACTCCGCCACGATTCCTTCCTCGTGAAGCCGGCGAATCTCCGCGTCGTCGAGGCCCATCTCGCGCAGGACGGTCTCGGTGTGCTCGCCCAGGTCGGGCATGGGCTCCTTGCGGGTCTTCATCTTCTCGAAGTCGACGGGATGGTCGATGAACTTCAGGGTGCCGTCGCGGTAGGGCACCTCCTGGATGGCCTCCAGGTGTTCGGTCTGGGGGTGTGAGAGCACCTCGTCGAGTTCGTTCACGTCGCCCCACGGGATACCCACCTCGTCGAGTCGTGCGGCCCACTCGTCGCGCGGGCGCCTTGCGAACAGCTCCTCGATGCGCGATTCGAGCGCGTCGCGGTTCTCGATGCGGGATTCGTTATTCTCGAAGCGCGGGTCGTCTTCGAGCTCGGGGGCTTCGAGGACGTCCCGGCAGAACACCTCCCAGTGGGCCGCCGAGAGGACCGCGAACGTCACCTGCTGGCCGTCGGCGGCCTCGTAGGGTCCGTAGGGGGTGAGCAGGTGGTGGCGCGTCCCCACGCGTTCGGGGAGTTCGTCGTTGTACCAGTACTTGAACGGGAAATACCCCAGCCACGAGAGGACGCCCCCGAACATGGAGACGTCGAGTTCCTGTCCCTCGCCGGTGCGCTCGCGGTGAAAGAGCGCGGTCATCACGCCCAGCGCGCCGTACATCGCGGCGTTGATGTCACAGATGGACAGTGGTATCTTGGCCATCTCCTCGGGGACGCCGTTCATCTGCATCAGCCCCGTCTCGCCCTGCATTATCATGTCGTAGGCCTTGCGGTCGGCGTAGGGGCCCGACCGGCCGTAGCCGGAGATGTGGAGATAAACTATTTGGGGGTTGACCGCGGATACGTCCTCGTAGCTGATGCCAAGTCGTTCGACGACGCCCGGCGCCCCGTTCTGCATCACCACGTCCGCCGCTTCGGCGAGTTCGAGAAAGAGCTCGCTCCCCTCCTCGGATTTGAGGTCGAGTTCGAGGCTGCGCTTGTTCCGGTCGAGCCACGCGTGGGCCGCCGACTCGCCGAACACCGCGGTGTCCCAGTGACGGTTGACGTCGCCGACGCCCGGTCGCTCGACTTTCACCACGTCCGCACCGAGGTCGCCGAGCAGGCGCGAACACATCGGGCCCGAGGCACCGTTCTCGACGGTGAGCACCCGGACGTCGTCCAGCGCGAACGTCATCAGTAGCTTCGCGGCAGGTCGAGGACGTGTTCCCCGATGTAGTTGAGTATCATCTCGTCGGAGATGGGCGCGATTCTCGCCAGCCGGGCCTCCCGCCAGAAGCGCTCGACGTCGAACTCGAC
>CAYYRO010000141.1:0-5328 GCA_964474075.1 uncultured Methylophaga sp. | reverse complement strand
ACTTTTACTTTTTCGTCACGCAGCGATTCATCATCCAGATTCGCCGGTGGTTCCATTGCAACCAACGCCATTACTTGTAGTAAATGGCTTTGAATCATATCGCGCAGCGCGCCGGACGTATCGTAATAACCAGCACGGCCACCGACACCTTGTTGCTCAGCATGGGTGATTTGTACGTGATCGATATAATTACGGTTCCACAGTGGCTCTAACAACAGATTGGCAAAGCGGAATACAAAGATATTTTGTACTGTGCCTTTGCCGAGGTAATGATCGATGCGATAGGTTTGTTGCTCGGTGAAATTACGGCGCAGGGTTTGTTCCAGTTCATTGGCACTTTTCTGGTCATAACCAAATGGTTTTTCAACCACCAAATGCCGGAAACCATCGTCTTCTTTATTAAGACCAACGGTTGATAATTGATCGCCAACGACCCCAAACAGTGACGGGCTGATAGATAAATAGAACACGATATTTTTCGAAAATTCGTTAGCCGGATCTTTAAGCATATCGGCCAGGTCTTGGTAGCTGGCTGTATCGTTAATATCGTTCTTGAAATAACTGACACGGTTCAAAAAGGTATCCAGCACCTGCTGATCAACACCACCACGCGCTTTGGCTGAAACATAGTCTTTGACCAGCGCATGCCAGTCCTGTTGGGTGCTGTCTTTGCGGCCCATACAAATGATTTTGGTTTCAGGGGTAAGGCGCTTTTCGGCATCTAGGTGATATAACGCCGGTAGCAGTTTTTTCTGTGACAAATCGCCGGTGGCGCCAAAAATAATGATGGTACAAGGTTGCATGATTTCTCCCGTAGCAGGCTGTGACTGTGGCCGTGAGCGTATATAATCGTGCAATTGTACAATTTTGGAGTTGCTCGTGCGAAAAATTCTGTTTGCCAGTAGTGAAGTCACCCCTCTGATGAAAACGGGGGGACTGGCAGACGTCTCCGCCAGTCTGCCAATCGCCCTTAATGAACAAGGGCAAGATGTACGGATTGTCATGCCCGCCTATCGGGCAACGCTGCAAGAAATCGCTGACTGTGAAATGGTCGGCAGCTTAAAACTCAATGGTTATCATGCACCGGTGAAAATTTTGCAGTGCACACTGCCGGGTAGCAAGGTGCCGTGCTGGCTGATTGATTCACCGGAACATTTTGACCGTGATGGTAATCCTTACACGGGCAGTGACGGCAAAGACTGGCCCGATAATGCTGCGCGCTTTGCCTTGTTTTGCCGGGCGATTGTTGCGATTGCCAAAGATCAGGCCGGATTACGCTGGCAGCCGGATATTGTCCATTGCCATGACTGGCAAACAGGATTGGTACCGGCGTTACTGAGTTTACAGCCGGACAGACCGGCAACGGTGTTCACCATTCATAATCTGGCCTATCAGGGCCTGTTCAGCCGTGAATTGTTCGACATCCTCGATTTGCCGGACAGTCTCTGGCATATGGATGGGCTGGAGTTTTATGGTTTGCTGTCGTTTATGAAAGGCGGCCTGGTGTATGCCGACCATATCACCACCGTCAGTCCGACCTATGCTGATGAAATCTGTGATTATGAATTTGGCTATGGCCTTGAGGGGCTACTTAAACTGCGCGCCAGTCAGGGCCGGCTCAGTGGTATCGTTAATGGCATTGATACCAATATTTGGGATCCGGCCAAAGATCCGGCGCTGGCGAAAAATTACAGCGCAGCCAACATTCGTTTTAAAGCGCTTAACAAACAGGCATTGCAACAGCGTTTTGCGCTGCCGGATAGTCCCAAGACGTTGTTAATCGGTCTTATCAGCCGGCTGGTATCGCAAAAAGGCATTGATTTATCGATTGAGGCGATGGACCAGTTACTGTCAGAAAATGCTGATATTCAGCTGGTCTGTCTGGGCAGCGGTGAAGCCGGTTTTGAGCAGGATTTACGGGTGCTGCGGGCGCGCTATCCGGATAAGGTCGGTTTGCAACTGGGTTATGATGAAGCCTTGGCTCACCAAATCGAGGCCGGTACGGACGTGTTTTTAATGCCGTCGCGCTTTGAGCCCTGCGGTCTGAATCAATTGTACAGTTTGCGTTATGGCACGTTGCCCGTCGTGCGCAATACCGGTGGTCTGGCTGATACCGTGGTGGATGCGACTGAGGCAAATCGCAAAAATAATACCGCGACCGGTTTTAAATTTGTCGCCGCCAATAGCGAAACGCTAATCGAAAAATTGCACGAAGTAATTGAATTATTTGGTCATCCGCGTTTATGGCGACGGATGATGCTGACCGCCATGTTGCAGGATGTCAGTTGGACAAAAAGTGCCCGCCGTTATCTCGATTTATACCAACAACTCAACCCCTAAAAGGTTATTCGTATGGAAACACAATTCGCCCAACTGCAAGCGTTGAGCTTATTGGAAGATAAAGATTTACGCAGTCATGTCCGCTTTTTGGTGGATTTGCTCGGTGAGGTCATTGCCGAGCGTTCCGGTGACACCGTTTTTCAGGCGGTCGAGCAACTGCGTAAAGGGTTTATCCGCTTGCGTAAAAACGACGATCCGTTGCTGCGTAATCAACTCATGGCGCAAATCGGTGAGCTTGATGCTCAGACGCTGCGTGAAGTTATCCGCGCTTTTAATTTGTATTTCAGTCTGGTTAACACCGCCGAAGAAGCCTATCACCATCATAACCGGCTGATTCAGCTGCGAAATGGTGGCAATCTCTGGCATGGCTCCTATCTCGATACACTGACCCAGCTAAAACAGGAGGGTGTAACGCTTAATCAGTTGAAATCACTGCTTGGCAAACTGGTTTATATGCCAGTCTTTACCGCGCATCCGACCGAATCGAAACGGCGCACAGTGATGGAAATTTTACGGCGGGTGTTTTTGCTTGATGAGCAATTAACCCATAGTTCGCTGACAGCGTTTGATGAACAGCAGATCCGCCGCCAGTTAAAACAGCAGATCCAGTTGTTATGGGTCACAGATGAAGTCCGGGCGATTAAACCCAGTGTCCGTGATGAAGTTAAAAATGGCCTGTATTACTTTAATGTCAGCTTGTTTGACGCCGTGCCGAGCAGTTATCGCAATCTGGAAAACGCCATCCGCCGGGTTTATGCAGACGAATTAGCCGATGCCGAGCCGGTGCGCATTCCGCATTATTTACAATTTGGCTCGTGGATCGGCGGCGATCGTGATGGTAATCCCTATGTCACGGCACAAACCACTGAAATGGCCGTGATGCTGCAAAAAAGGGCGGTATTGCGCCGTTATTTGCAGGATGTCACGGATTTGATGTTTATCCTGACCCAGTCACAGCCGTTATGTCAGATAAATGCGGCACTGGCAGAAGATTTAGCGGAGAGCGAACAACGCTTTGGCAAGGCCTTTGCGACCAACAGCCAGCGTTTTATTAACGAGCCCTACCGTCGCAAACTCTACATCATGCGCTCGCGCCTTGAAGATAATCTGCGGCTGTTGCAGCAATATTTCCGCCCGGATCAGCGTGTTGACTCACTTGGCGTCGCTTATGCCGATGAACGGGAAATGCTGGCGGATTTGTATTGCCTGCAAAAATCGCTGATCGACAATGGCGACAAAGAAGTTGCTAATGCCCAGTTGAGCGATTTAATCAGGCTGGTTGAGACCTTTGGCTTTTATTTACTGCATCTGGATGTCCGTCAGGAATCATCACGGCATAGTGATGCACTGGCCGAAGTTTTGGCACACACCGGACTTTGCCGGGACTATTTGCAAAAATCTGAAGATGATCGCCAGCAATTAATCAGTGACTTGTTGCGCCGGCCCAATCTGCCGGACATTTATGGCGATTTACAGCCGCAAACCGATGAAGTGCTGGCATTGATGCGGCTGATGGCCCGATTACGTGTTGAAGTCAGTGAGCAGGCATTTGGCCATTATGTGATTTCAATGACCCACGCCGCCAGTCATATTCTCGAAGTGATGCTGCTGGCGCGGTTTGCCGGTCTGGTTGGTCAGGATGAGCAGGGCTGGTTTTGTCATATCCGTATTGCACCTTTATTTGAAACCATTGAAGATTTGGCGCATATCGAACCGGTGATGACGGCACTGTTTGAAAATCCCGCCTATCGCAGTTTGTTAAAGGCCTCAGGTAACCGGCAGGAGGTCATGCTGGGTTACTCTGATTCCTGTAAAGATGGTGGTATTCTGGCTTCTGCGTGGCATTTGTATCAGGCGCAGCAGAAGGTCAGTCAATTATCAGAAAAGTTTGAGATCGCTTGTCGGATGTTTCATGGCCGAGGCGGTACCGTTGGCCGTGGTGGTGGCCCAACCCATGAGGCGATTTTGTCGCAGCCGCCCGGTACCGTGCAGGGTCAAATCAAATTCACCGAGCAGGGTGAGGTATTGTCATTTAAATACGGCAATACCGAAACGGCGACTTATGAATTGGGTATGGGCGTCTCGGCGTTGATTAAGGCCAGCCGCAGTCTGGTCACCAAAGCACGTCGCGAACCGCCGGAATATCATCAGATCATGGCGCAGCTGGCAGCAACCGGTGAGCAGCAATACCGGCAACTAACCGAGCAGACGCCGTCTTTCCTCGATTATTTTTATGAGGCCTGCCCGATTAGTGAAATCGGTTTGATGAATATCGGCTCACGGCCATCACACCGTAAAGCCGGCGATCGCTCGAAATCATCAGTGCGGGCCATCGGCTGGGTATTTGCTTGGGCACAATCGCGGCATACCTTGCCCGGCTGGTATGGCATCGGTCACGCCATTCATACCTGGCTGCAAAATAATCCTGATGGCATGCCAACACTGCAAAAAATGGTGCAGGACTGGCCGTTTTTCCGAGCATTGCTCAGCAATACCCAAATGTCACTGGCCAAAGCCGATATGGGCATTGCCCAGCAATATGCGACCTTGTGTCTGGATACTGAACAATCTTTGGCGGTGCTGGGCAAGATTCGCGACGAATTTCAGCTGACTATTGATGAAGTGCTGAAAGTCGTTGACGCCGATAAGCTGATTGCTGAAAACCCGGTGCTGGCTTTATCGTTAAGGCGGCGTAACCCGTATCTGGATCCGCTCAACCATATTCAGATCATGCTGCTGCGGCGTTACCGGCAGGCGGAAATCAACGGCGAGGATATGCAAGTCTGGCGCGATCCGCTGCTAAGAACTATCAGTGCCATTTCGCAGGGCATGCGAAACACAGGTTAGCGCTTAAACTTGTCTTTCCCCACCGTCAGTGGCGTGGTGATGAAAGATCAATCAGTCTTCAACCGGCCGGTCTTTTTTGGCGATATAGCGGCCTTTTTCGGCTTTGGTTTTTGATAAGGCTTTATTACTTTTACCTTTTGG
>CAYYRO010000140.1:0-5408 GCA_964474075.1 uncultured Methylophaga sp. | reverse complement strand
GGGCCTCGTACTCGCGCTCGGCGGCCTTGCGGGCGGTGTAGAACCAGGAGATGTGGCGGTTGTCGCTGGTGTAGTCGCGCTCCTTTCGCACCTCCCGGAAGTTCGTGTACCCCTCGCGGTGGAACTTCAGCGCGAGCGGCTTGTACGAGCGGGCCTCGTAGACGTCGCTCTCCTTGCCCACACCCAGGGGCGCGCCGACGCCCTCCAGGGTATCGCGCTCGGAGAAGGTCCGCAACGCGAGCGCGTCGTACCCCTCGAAGGTGAGCTTGAACCCCGTGTATTGGATGGTCTTGCGTTCGACGAGCCCCCGGTCCTCGCATCTATCGAGGCGGTAATCGACGCTGTCGGGGTCGAGGCGTGAGAACTCGGGGAGCTTTCCCTTGTTCACCCACTTCGAGAAGCGCATACCGTGCTCGACGCCCGAGAGGAGATGGAAATCGCCGGGTTCGAGCTCGGCCATCAGGCCGGCCACGTTCTGTACCATTGCCCCACACTATCCGCCGAGCGAGTAAAAGCCCCGCGCGTCGGGCCGTTCGAAGTCACTTATAAACTATATGTCGCTATATCAAATCGGCGTGGTGGGCACCAGTGCCGTCGCTGGGAGGTGAGAGGGCTGATATTATTGGCTGTACGCGCGTGAACGAATTCGCCACCCCGGGTGGCGAATATCTTCACATAGTTACAGCCGACAGTGTGAGAAGGGGTCTCAGTTGCTCAGAGGTCGAGAATCTCGCTCAGCAGGCCGCCGGGTTCGGTCTTGGTCCGGTGGCCGTCGACGAGCGTATCGAGGCAGTCGGCCAACGCGTCGGGCGTCCACCCGCCCTCCATGACCTGTTCGCGCTCGAACTGCGGGTCGGTGACCGCGAAGACCGAATCCCCGCCGATGGCGAACGTCCAGCCGGTCACGTCCTCGGCGGCGTCGGACATGAGGACTGCCGGGAGTGGGGCCACTTTCTCGGGTGCCAGAAAGTCCGCGGGGAGCGATTCGTAGACCTCTTCGGGGAGGTTGGCGTCGAGCATCCGGGTGACGGCTGCGGGCATCATGGCGTTCACCCGGACGTCGTAGCGGTGGAGGTCGCGTGCGGCCGTCCGCGTGAGTCCGAGGACCCCAGCCTTCGCTGCGGAGTAGTTTATCTGGCTCGTACTCCCCCGTGACGACGCAGAGGAGACGGAGAGAAAGGACCGCTGGCTATCGATGTCGTCCGCCTTGTAGCGTTCCCGCCAGTGGGCGCCCAGGTGTTTGACGAGGTTGAAGTGGCCCGTCATGTGGACCGCCAGAACCGCATCCCAGTTCTCGCGGGGCATCGCGAACGACATGTCGTCGCGGAGAAAGCCGGCGTAGTTGACCGCGCCGTCGATGCGCCCGAACTCCTCGTAGGTCCCCTCGACCAGCGACGCGGCGTACTCCTCGTCGGTGACGTCGCCGAAACTCGCCGTCGCTTTCCCGCCGGCGTCCCCGATGGCGTCGACCACCTCGTGGACGGGTTCCTCGGCGGCGCCCTGGCCGTGGGGGGCAGAACCGAGGTCACAGCAGACCACCGTCGCGCCGAGGTCCGCGAGCAGTTCCGCGGTGGCACGGCCGAGTCCGCTGGCTGCGCCGGTGACGATGACGACCTTATCCTCGATCATGGGTATCGATAGCACGCTCGCGGAGCGCGTCACGCTTTATCTTTCCGGTGATGGTTTTGGGCAACTCCTCGACGAAACGTACCTCGCGAGGGTACTGGAATTTCGCCAGTTCGGTCTTGACGTGCTCGCGGATGTCGACGGCCAGGTCTTCGGAGGGCGTCGCGGGGCCGGTGGGTTCGACGTACGCCCAGACGACGTTCGTCCGGTCCTGGTCGGGGACGCCCACGGCCGCCGCCTCGCCCACGGCCGGGTGTTCGCTCAGCGTCGCCTCGATCTCGGCGGGGCTGATACGGTAGCCCGAGGAGATGATGACGTCGTCCTCACGGCCCTGGAAGTGGAAGTAGCCCACTTCGTCCCGGTAGGCGGCGTCGCCGGTCCGATGCCAGCGGCCCTCGGTGACGGCCGCCGTCTCCTCGGGGTCGCGAAAGTATTCGAGGAACATCGTCGGATTGTCGCCTCTTGCGATGGCGAGTTCGCCTACCTCGCCGGGCGGGAGCTGGTCGCCAGCGTCGTCGAGGACGGTGGCCTCGAAGCCGGGGAGCGTCTTCCCGAGCGCGCCGAGTTTCTCGGCCCGGTCGTCGCCAAGCGGCGGCCACCCGACGCCGTAACACTCCGTCTGGCCGTAGCCCAACGTGGCGAACGCACCGAAAGTCTCCTCGGCCCACCGCAGGAGGTCGGGCGTCACGCGCTCGCCGCCGGCGGAGACGATACGGAGGTCCACGTCGGCGGCGTCGAGCGTCTGCGGGTCGAGATTCATCAACTGACGCAGGGCAGTGGGCGCCGTCACGAAGATGGTGACGCCGTAGGCCGAAAGCAGCGAGAGCGTCGTCTCGGGGTCGAACTTTCCCCGGTACTTGAGAACGGGCATTCCGAGCGTCCAGGCTTCCATCAGGTTGGCGAAGCCCCCAGCCCACGCCAACGCGCCCGCGTGCCAGAGGAAGTCGTCGGGACTGAAATCGCGCATGTATCGGCCGACAACCTCCTGACCGATGGCGTAGCGGTGCGCCTGGAGGACACCCTTCGGGTCACCCGTCGTCCCCGACGTGTAGAACAGCACCGCGGGGTCCTCGGGTCGCGTATCGACGGCGTCGAAGTGGGGGGAGTGGGCGTCGAGCAGCGTGTCGAACGCCAGGTGTTCGGTGTCCCGGTCCCGGACGACCACCACGTCGTCGGGGACCGCGGCCGACTCGACGCGTTCCAGCGTCTCTACGCCCTCGACGTCGGTGACGACCAGCGGTGGGTCGGCGTCGGCGAGTCGGTACGCCAGCCCATCGGGGCCAAAGAGGTGATAGAGCGGCATGGCGACGGCGCCGGCCTTGAGCGTCCCGAGGAGCGCGACGAGGAACTCTGGGTAGTTCGGCAGGTAGATGGCGACGAACTCGCCTCGCTGTACGCCGCGCTCGCGGAGCATCCCCGCAAACTGGTTCGAGCGCTGGGCGAGTTCGTGGAACGTGTAGGACTCCGCAGTTCCGTCGGCGTCCTCCCAGTAGAGAGCCATCCGCTCGCGCGAGGATTCGGCCCAGTGGTCACACACCGCGACCGCGAGATTGTAGGTCTCCGGTATCTCCCACTCGAACGACCCACGGAGGCGCTCGTAGTCGGTATCGAGGTTGCGGAGGTCGTAGTCCGTCACGGAAAACCGACCTCGTCCGCGTGGAATGGTGCCATGGCCCAGTGTGCCACAGGGGGACCTTAAATCACGCGGGGAATATCGATTCGGGGAGGTAGGCGGTGACCACCCAGTTCGGTGCGTTCACCACCTCGCTAATCTTGAGGTCGACGATGGCCGAACAGAGGAAGTAGGCGTGTTCCCGCGAGAGGCGGTGTTCGGCTTCGAGGTGGTCCATCATGTGGCTGATGGCGGCCTTCGAGGCGTCCATGAGGTCGTCGGCGATGCCCGTGGTCGCGTACATCGGTTCGTCCTCGCCAGTGGGGGTGAACGGCCCCGTCGTCTCGAACTGGGGTTGCTCGATGTCGAGGTCCCTGCGCACGTCGAAGCGACAGGTGACCCCCATCGGCGCCTCGATGGCGGTGACACACACCTCCCCGTCGCCCTGTGCCGCGTGGCAGTCACCGATGGAGAAGAGGCCGTCAGCGACCTCGACCGGGAGGTAGAGGGTGGCGCCCTCCGTGAGGTGCTTGACGTCCATGTTCCCGCCGACCCTGCGGGGTGGAGTGGTGCTGTGTGGCCCCGGTTCGGCGGGGACGACGCCGAGGTTGCCGGGGAACGGGTCGAGGGGGACCTCGATGCCGTCGACGAAGTGGCCCACGTCGCCGTCCAGTTCCCACGCGAAGAAGCCCGGTTCGTCGAACTCCTCGGGGAGCAGGCCCTTCTCCTCGGGGTAGAACCACTGGAAGCCGACGCCCCGGTGTTCGAGTTCGAGGAGTTCGACTTCGAGGACATCACCGGGAGCGAGACCCTCGACGGCGACGGGGCCGGTCATCGCGTGGGTCTTCGAGGAGTCCTTCGTCAGGACATCTTCGGGGCCCGAGTCGCGGTCGAACTGGCCGCCGGTAGCGTCGAGGCAGTCGAAACTGACGGTGGCGCCGGGTTCGATGGTGAGGACCGGGTCCCTGTCGCGGTCCCAGTCGCTGTGGATGTGTCCGTCACTCGCGTCGAGATGGTAGTCTGCCATACCCGGTGCAAGACCGGGGACTGGAAAGTCTTAACCCCGGAGCGCCGAAGCCCCCGTCCATGCATCGCGCCGCCGGAGGTCGTCGATGAGCGCCCCCGAACTCGCCGCGGGCGGGGTGCTCGCGACGGCCGTCCTGCTCGGGGCGACCCACGCGGTCGAACCCGACCACGTCGCCGGTATCGTCTCGCTCACCGCCGAGGCCGCGACCCCCCGCCTCTCGGCGCTCGCGGGAGCTTGCTTCGCGGTGGGCCACGTCGCGCTCGTCGCGCTCTGGATCGGCTTCGGGACGCTGCTGCTCGACGCCATGACCACGGACCTCCCGCCGGCATTCGCCCGGCTCGGGACGCTCGCGCTCGGCGGGACGCTCGCGCTTCTCGGGGCTGTCATGGGCTATCTCGGCTTCCGAAAACTCCGCCGTGCGGAAGCCCACTACCACCCCGATTCGGGGACCCACCACTCACACGACGTGCTGGCGCTCCCGGGCTACGCCGACCACGACCACGGCGTCGTCTCCTATCTCAAGATAGGGGTCGTCGGCGCGCTCTTCACCCTCTCGCCGCCGGTGACGATGCTCGTGTTCATCTCCGGGGTCGCCACCGAGACCGGTCTCGCCGCGACGCCGCTGGCGATACTCGCCTACGCGGTGGGCATCGTCGGCGTCATGACCGCCATCGGCACGGGAGCGGGGGCCGCCTTCCGCCTCGTCAAAAAGCAGGGCACGCGCGTCCACGCGTTCGCACAGGTCGTCAGCGCGGTGTTCGTGACGGCCTTCGGGCTCTCCTTTCTGTGGAGCGTCCTATAGGGGTTCGCCGAAGCAGTACATCGACTCCGCTGCCGAGATTTCGACCTCGAAGAAGTCGCCGGGTTCGATGCCCTTCTCCGCGGCGTCACGGACGATGACCTGCCGGTAGGCCTCGTCGCGGCACTTCACCGAGTCGCCGGTGCCGGGCCGGACGGCCATCACGTCTCTCGTCTCGCCGACCATCTCGCGGTAGGCCTCGCCGACGACGTCCATCTTGAGTTCGGACATCGCCTTCGAGCGGTCCTTCTTGACCTGCCCGCCGAGGCCCTTCATGTCGGCGGCGTCGGTGCCGGGGCGCTTCGAGAAGCGGGTGACGTTGATCTTCTCGGGGCGCGTCTCCC
>CAYYRO010000139.1:0-5437 GCA_964474075.1 uncultured Methylophaga sp. | reverse complement strand
CGCCCGAAGGGTGAAGTGCAGGGATGCGCTTCATCAAAGTAGGTCAAATTAGTAGACTACCTTTAACGGATGGTCTTTTTTATTATCTGCCGTTTAGACAATGGAATCTGCTTGAACGCAGTGGTCGGTTTTGCTCCTGCATAAGCAGCATACTAGGTCAAAACTCAACATTGTATTGCAGACACGCCATCCATGGAGATAAGCAATCTCTTGGACAGCGTTAGCTGCCGGCAATCATCAATAAGCCCTCTAAATTATCAACGTATGTTAAATCATTGATACAAACATAACCCCACCGCTCATAAAAAAAGCCACGCAAAAGGCGTGGCTAAATATGTTTTAAAAAGCAGGTATATGGCCGTCACTGGTTTTAATTTTTATTAGAGACCATTTGTAGATAATGTATGTGTTTTCCGTATTGTGTTAGCACATCATTAATAACCTGCTCTTCTGTGTACCCATACAGGTCATATTCTTGACTGCCTTCGGATAGGTGCACTTCTGCACGGTAGAATTTCACTTCGCGGTTAATCGTGCGATTAAACTCAGAAAGCGCGAATCTCGGCATCATTTGTCCAATGCAATAGACCGCATAACGGAAGTCTTCAAATTCTTCCCTGTGCAGGAGTCTGAGTTCAACGTTATCAGGAGCGTTATTAACTTCGACCTCCGCCCCGGATTTTCTCAGCTCAATGGCAACTTGTTCAAGAGAGCTGTGAACGATATTGCTTATAAAGTGCACAACTTCTGTTCTCGTAGGACGCGCACTCATATTTCTCAGTCGTTGTCGCCAGTTAGCTTTGTGTCCCGGATTAATAGACAACGGTATCTGCAAATCCAAAGCGCGTCGTTTGAAGCCTTCATTACGTAAGCCTTTAAATAAGCCATAACACATCACCAGCATAATAATGCTGAAGGGTAATGCACCTGTGATTGCCGCGGTTTGTAGGGCAGCGAGGCCGCCCGCTAGCAGCAATACAGCAGCTACCAGCCCCTCAGTCACAGCCCAGAAAATGCGCTGCCAAACCGGTGGGTTTGGATGACCGCCAGATGTAATGATATCGATAACGAGTGAGCCGGAGTCAGATGAAGTCACGAAGAAAGTGACAACCAGTATGGTTGCTATACCAGAAACCAGCATGCTGAATGGCATTTGTTCAAAAAGAACAAATAACGCTGTCGACACGTTTGCATTCACTGCCGAGGCAATGGTACCCGAGAGTTCGCCCATTTCCATACTGATGGCCGCGCCACCAAAAAATGTCATCCACATAAAGGTGAAGCCCACAGGCACAAACAGAACACCGAGAACGAATTCACGGATAGAACGGCCTCGCGATACGCGAGCGATAAACATGCCGACAAATGGTGACCAGGCTATCCACCAACCCCAGTAGAACAAGGTCCAACTACCTAACCAGTCAGTCGGATCATAGGCGTAAATGTTAAATGTGCGTGTGACCAGTTCATTCAGGTAGGTGCCAGTATTCTGAACTAGCGATTGAAATAAAAATAATGTGGGGCCTGCAATCAAAACAAACAGAAGCAGAATGATAGCCAGGGTCAGATTAAGCTCTGACAAGCGCTTGATACCAGCATCCAGACCTGCGACAACCGAGGCTGTAGCCAGTACGGTAATCCCACTGATAATGGAAACTTGAACGACGATTGACTCGGGCATATCAAAAAGATAATTCAGCCCAGCATTAATTTGCAGAACGCCGAGCCCCAGAGAAGTTGCCACACCAAACATGGTCCCCAACACGGCAAAAATATCTACAATATGACCGATAGGGCCGTAAATTTTATCGCCGATGATTGGATATAGTGCTGAGCGAATGGTCAGGGGTAAATTGTGTCGGAATCCAAAATAAGCCAGTGAAAGCCCGACTACTGCATAGATCGCCCATGCATGCAGTCCCCAGTGGAAGAACGTGATAGACATGGCATCACGAGCGGCCTGAATGGTTCCACCATCACCTGTCGGTGGTGCGGAATAATGCATAATCGGTTCTGCTACACCAAAAAACAGCAGACCAATACCCATACCAGCACTAAATAGCATCGCAAACCAAGATAGGTAGTTATAGTCCGGAGTGGAATGATCAGGGCCAAGCTTTACCTGTCCAAAGGGGCTGATGGCCAATGTCAGACAAAAAATCAGAAAAATTGCCACGGCCAGCAGATAAAACCAGCCGAAAGTAGTCACAATCCAGGATTGCGTAGCGCTAAATACACTCGCTGCCTGATCCGAAAAGGTGGCACCGAATATGACAAACGCCAGAATTAAGATTGCCGAGCCAAAAAAGACCGGCGGATTGATTTGCGCTTTGCCCCCAGCAATATTCTTTGACATGTATTCTGCTTTGTTTTCCATGGCAAAATTCCTGCTTTATTAAATAGGTAATTGAGGTTTTTAGGGAGGTATGGCTTAAAAATAATAACCAAAGTTGATATTAAAGCGGGACTCCCATTCGTCTTCTTCGTTAGCACCCAAACGATCGCCGAAAGGGGTATCACCACCAACAAACTCGTTACCGGTGGAGTAGGCCCAATCAGTATAGATATACCAGTTACCGTAACCAAAGGCCGCACCAAGGATCGCTAATTCGCTGTCATTGAATTCAGATTCAGTTTTAACGACAGAACTATACTCAATGTAAGGAATGACATAATCCAGCCAAGGCAGATTATTAGTTTGCTGGTAATAACTTAAAGAAATGGCTGGAACCCAGGCCCGCGCTGCTGCAGTACTTGGAAAGTCGTATGCGCCCATTTGTACCAGTTTGTCGGTGCCCAGTGGCTGGCGACTCGAAACATCATAGTCGTAATACGTAATTTGAGAGGCGAGTGTGAAGTTGTTCCACATGTTGAGCATGTGCAATGAAGCCGCGTGATGATCTCCATCACTCTGAATGCCTTTACTCTTAAGCTCACTGTATTGCAATGACGCGCCTAGATCTGTGTTTATCGCATTGCCTTCAAAACTATAAACTGCACGTACATTGAATTGATGACGCTCCTCATAGCCTTCATCACTCTCATTAACAATGTCATAAGAGTAACGGGCGCTGTCTTTACTGGCACCTTTATAAGAGCCTTCATCGCTAATGTAGTAAGCTGTATCTAGCTTGAGGTTACCAATCTGCTGACTGAATTTGATGCCCAAATCCATATCATCGGAAAGCCCCAGATAATAGTGTTGGTCAAATAACCAGCTTTGGGAAACACCGTAAGGTCCGGGACCAAAGGGAACACGATTGACACCCACCTGCAGTTGTCGGTTTTCATCAAACTGGTAGCCAACCCAGCCGGTGTGCAGAAAGTTATAGCCTGTATACCAACGGTATTCCACTTTGCCAAGCCAGTTGTCTTTCTTGTAATCAAGGTTGATACGGAAAGTATCCAGTGCAAAGTCACCCCCATCCTCGACGGCACGACTGGCAGCGCCTGTGCCACTCTCTCGGTAATCACCAACGGCATAGTTGGCACGCATCGCTCCGCCAATTTTCAATGGACCAAATTGCAGGGGATCTGCCTCGGATTCGGCGACTTCAGTTTCTGCCACCTCGGCTCGCTGCTCGGCCTGCTGGCGTCCTTTTTCGGCTTCAGAAAGTTCACGCTTTACTGCTTCGAGCTGTTGTTGGAGTGCTTCAATTTGTTGTTGCAAATCTTTAATGTTCTGAGAGGGAGTTTCAGCGCCGATAACACTCAAAGGCAACATAAGCCCCAAGATGAGTGGGAAGCTGATAAGCGAGCGTGAGTGTTTTTCTGGCACATCAAAACCCTTTCTTGTGGATAGAACAATTTAACGGTGCAAAATACCTGGCAGTTGAGGAGCCGTTGACATAGAAGGTTCTATTACTAGCAATAGGATCTAACGTAGCATTTAAGTTGCGAGGATAAAAGCGCAGTAAACGAGTCTGTTGTTTGCTGTCATAAGAAACAGCCCGCAGCAGCGCAATAAAATTAATCAGAGTGGTCAGAATAATATTTTGGCTGATGCTGCCTTCGAGTTAGGCTAAATAGACTTCCAATGCTGCTGATAAAAACTGTTCGCCGGGAATAAACAGCAAGATAAATTACGGTGACTGGCTGTATTCGGTCTAATAATTTTTGCGGGAAAGCTCTTTAATGCGTCCCCCAATGATCTGAGCATGATGCTTTAACTCGAGCTTACGCGTCATATCACCTTTTGCCTGAATAGCTGATAAATACGCATCTAACGGGATTTATAAATCAACGATGATTTCACTGTTTTCCAGTAACCGGGCGATCATGTCAGGACGAATGCTGCCGGTTTCTGTTGTGGTATGCGTTTGCAGATAAAAATCACAGTGGACGAACATGACACTTAGCTTCGCCAAACGGCATAGTGTCATTTGCCCCCCCATGTCAGTTCACGGCGATACAAAGCCCGCACCAAATTTTGCGTTTCTTGTTGCAATCTGCCAGATCAATAAACCTAACTGATAGAGAGATTGTTATCCCACTTCGTGGTGTAGCTGGGGCTTTTACTTTCTTGCTTCATCTTCCAGGGCCGGCGAAAACCTTCCCGGGCTATTTTTAAACTGTCGCGACCAAGTTGTTGATTAATAGCGTCCAGAGTTTGCATTAATCTGTCGTTGTGCTTATTGGAATTATGAGCAAATAAGTTCAGTTGCTGCTCACTGGTGGCTGAGATTTCGCCCAGCATGATGCCGGCTTTGGCATATTTAAGCCCGGGTTTATAAATCTCATCTAATATGGTCAGCGCGACTTTTAGCAGTTGTCGGCTATCATTGCTTGCAACACGCAATGCTGATGTCTGCTGACCACGATAAAAGTGTTTCCCTTGAAATGGGCTGGTGCGGATATAAACATGGACTGTGGCGCATACTGATTGTTGAAAACGCAATTTACGCGCAGCACGACTGATATACAGCGTAATGGATTCGGCCAGGCTTTGCTTATCAGTAACCGGTATACCGAAACTGCGCGAACTGATAATTTGTTTTTTGGCAGTCTGTATTTGTTCGAGATCGAGGCAAGCTATGCCATTCAGTTCACGAATGGTCTTTTCCATGACAACACTGTACTGACGGCGTAATACGTCAGGATTCGCATGTTTGATATCCAGTACAGTCGTTAAACCATTATTCTGCAGACGTTGTCCGAGCTTTTTGCCAATGCCCCAAATCTCAACATTAGGCATTTCCACCATCATCTGATCCAGATAGCTTTCGGAGATAATCTCGAAATCACATACACCGTTAAATTCAGGGCGTTTTTTGGCACAGTTATTTGCCAGTTTAGCTAAAGTCTTAGATGCGCCGATACCGACAGAAATGGGCAGGCCAGTCCATTGGCTAATCGTGTCACGCATCTGCTGCCCATAACTAATCAAATCAAGATGTTGAAAGCCGGTCAGATCCAGAAAACACTCATCAATTGAATA
>CAYYRO010000138.1:0-5444 GCA_964474075.1 uncultured Methylophaga sp. | reverse complement strand
CCCCGATCCTACGGAGGTCGGTGCCTCCCCGTCGAACGGCCCCTTCGGATCCCACACCGTCGCCGCCGGTAGCTGGCCCGGCGATCTGTACGGCTCGATCTGGCCATCGGGGGCTGATCGATCCGACCATCACGACCGGGGCCGCGGTCACGAGTCCGCGTTCAGAGGCTCTTTCTGATCTTCTCGAAGAACCCCTCCTCGACGTCGACCTCCTCGCCGCTGGCCTCCGCGAACTGCTCCATGGCCTCGCGCTGCTCCTCGTTGAGCGACTCCGGCGTCACGACCTGGACCTGGACGTACTGATCGCCACGGCCTCTGCCCCTGAGCCGGGGCATCCCCTTCCCCGAGAGCCGGAAGGTCTCCCCACTCTGCGTGCCACTCGGCACGTCCATCTCGACCGTGCCGCCTAAGGTCTCGACCTCGACGGTGTCACCGAACACCGCCTGGGGGAACGAGACCGGCTGGACGACGTAGACGTCGTCGCCCTCCCGCGAGAAGCCCTCCGGCTCCCGGACGGTCACCTCGATCAGGAGGTCACCGTTCGGCGCGCCCCGCTCGCCGGGGGCGCCCTCGCCCTCCATCCGGAGGGTCTGGCCGTCGCGGATGCCGGCCGGGACGTCCACGGTGAGGCTGCGCTCCCGGCGGACGGCTCCCTCGCCGCCGCACTCCGCACACGTCTCGTCGTACAGTTCGCCCTCGCCGCCACAGCGACGGCACGCCTGGGTCTGCTGGACCCGGCCGAAGGCCGTCTGCTGGACCTGGGTGACCTGCCCCCGGCCGTTACACTCCGGACAGGTCGTCGGGTCGGCCTCGGGCGGGTGGCCGCGGCCGTCGCACTCGGGACAGCGCTCGGGTCGCCGGAGGGTGACCTGCTTCGAGACGCCGTCGTAGGCGTCCTGGAGGTCGATCTCCAGTCCCGTCCGGAGGTCGGCGCCCTGGCGTGGGCGCTGGCGCCCGCGGCCGCCACCCGCGCCTCCCATCCCGCCACCGCCGTAGAAGTGCTCGAAGATGTCGTTCAGGTCGCCGAAGGGGCTCCCGTCGCCGAACGGGTCGCCACCCATGCCGCCCATGCCGCCGGCACCGCCCGCGCCGCCGAAGCCGCCCTGCTTTCGGGCCTGCTCGAAGCGGTCGTGGCCCATCCGGTCGTAGGCCTGGCGGGCCTCCTCGTCGGTGAGGACCTCCTTGGCGCGCTGGACCTCCTTGAACTTCTCCTCGGCTTCGGGATCGTCGCTGACGTCGGGGTGGTACTGGCGGGCCTTCTCCCGGTAGGCCCGCTTTATCTCCTCCTCGGAGGCGTCCCGGCCAACGCCCAGCACGTCGTAGAAGTCCTCGCTCATTCGCTTGCGAAGGAGTATTCGGTTGAACCACTTGAAAAGAACGGCTCCGGCCTCCGCGGTGGGTTCGGGTGTACCCGAAGTGATCGTACGGGTCGGGAAACGCCCGCAAGTAGCTGTCCACACCGAATTAGATCACTACCGGAGGCTCGGACGGATCGGTAGGACGGACGCCCTCGACGGCCGACCGAGACCGTGGACGCCCGAATCGCCCAGCCGAGTAACCGACGGTTACGGGGCCGGGTCGACGGCAACCGGATCGAAGGTGCCAGAGGGTACGGCCGGAGCCCGGTCGGGCTCCCTACCGCTCGCCCCCGCCGAGCACGGCCCGGAGCACCCGCGGCGCCGTCCGGAGCCTCGTGCCGACGTCCGAGCCGTAGAGGAGGTCCATCGTGTCCCCCACGAGCGACGGGTAGTCGTCGTCGTAGGGGAACCACCAGAGGTCCTTGAACCGACCGCCGGTCAGCGACGGGTCGCCGGCCGCGACGTGGACGTGCTTCGGCCGCGTCACGTCCTCGAGTATCCAGCGGCCGTGGGAGAGGTCGCCGCCGCTGTCCTTGTAGCCGCCCCAGGGCGTGGCGTGGAGGCCGAACGTGTAGAGGTGCTCGTTGACCGTCACGGTCCCCGCCTCGATCCGGCGGGCGAGCCGCTCCCCTCGATCGGTGTCACGCGTCCAGACGCTCCCGGTGAGGCCGAACCTGGTGTCGTTCGCGCGCTCGATGGCCTCCTCGGCGTCGGCCACGGGGACGATCGGAAGCACGGGACCGAACGTCTCCTCGGTGAGGACCGGCATGTCCTCCGTCACGTTCGTCAGCACCGTCGGCGGGTAGAAGTGACCGTCGACGTCGTCGATCGGTTCCCCGCCCGTCAGCACCTCGGCGCCCATCTCCACCGAGCGCTCGACCTGCGAGTGGAGCTCCGCCAGGCCCTCCTCGTCGATCAGCGGCCCCACCTCGACGGTCTCGGACTCGGCGTAGCCCAGCCGCAGCGCTTCGGCACGCTCGACGAGCAGCGACCGCAGTTCGGGTTCGATCGACTCCTCCGCGTAGACGCGCTTTACGGCCGCACAGGACTGCCCCGCGTTCGAGAATCGCGCCCAGAGGATGCCGTCGGCCGCGAGGTCCAGGTTCGCGTCGGCGAGCACGATCGCCGGGTCGCTCCCGCCGAGTTCGAGGCAGGTCGGGATCTCGCGCCGTTCGCACGCCTCCTCTAGCTGGTAGCCGACCTCGGTGCTCCCGGTGAACGAGAGGAAGTCGATGTCCGCCTCGACCAGGGCCTGGCCGGTCGTCCGGCCACGGCCGGGGACGACGGCGAAGAGGTCGTCTGGAACGCCGGCCTCCCGGAGCAGGTCCCTGAGCAACAGCGCGGTCAGCGTCGTCTCCTCCGCGGGTTTCAGCACCACCGCGTTCCCCGCCAGGAGCGTCGGGACGACCTCCGAGCCGGGGATGCCGAACGGGTAGTTCCACGGGGAGATCATGCCGACGACGCCCAGTGGCTCCCGGTAGAGTGTGCTCTCGCCCGTCGCGGCGAAGCTCCCGAGCGGGATCCGTTCTTCGAGGATCCCGGGGCCCTCCGACTCGGCGAACCGGAGGGCGTTGAGCACCGGCGACAGCTCCGTCGCGGTCGCCTCACCGATCGGCTTCCCGGTCTCCCGCGAGACGGTCCGGGCGACCTCCTCCCGTCGGTCGAGGAGGAGTTCGCGGAAGCGCCCGAGTACCTGGAGTCGGTACTCGATGGGATGCCCCGCCCACGGCCGCTGGGCCGCCTTCGCGTCGGCGACCGCCGCCTCGACCTCCGGCGGGGTCGCCTCCGGGACCTCGTCGTTCACCTCGAGCGTCGCCGGGTTCCGCGAGACGACGAGGTGGCCCTCCCCGGTTCCGTCCGCTTCCTCCGCTTCAGAGGCCATGACGGGGGGACAGTCGGCGGTAATCGGGTTAATTGTTCGCCCCGGCGAAACCGGATCGAGCGGGCGGCGAGGGGCCCGCCACGCCGGCAGCGCGTGCCCTCCGCCGGCGGGTGGGCGGCCCGGACGCTGCCTGCGGGGGCGGTGGACCGCGGGCGTGGCCCGCGTTGACCGCCGCGCGGCTTTATGCGCGTCCGGCCGGAACACGGGCCCGCCCGACCGCGGCAGATCACCATGACCGACTACGAGAACTTCACCGTCGACCACGACGCGGGCGTCGCCCGGGTCACGATCGAGAGCACGAGCCGGATGAACTCGCTGAACCCGACGATGGCGGAGGAGCTCCTGGAGGTCGCCACCACCCTCGGGGAGGACGCCGACGTTCGCTGCATCGGCCTGACGGGGTCCGGTAACGCGTACGGCGCCGGCGCGGACCTCTCTCACCTCGAGGGGGACGAGCGCGACGCGACCTACCTCCGGCGGATCGCCTCGACGCTCCACGACGCGATCGTCCAGTTCCACCAGGCCGAGAAGCCGGTGGTCGTCGGGATCAACGGGGTCGCGGCCGGCGCGGGCTTTAGCCTCGCGATCTTCGGCGACGTCGTGTTGATGAGCGAGGACGCCCGACTGGAGTTCGCCTACCACCGGATCGGCCTCACCGGCGACGGGGGCTCGACGTTCTTCCTCCCCCGAGTCGTCGGCCTCCGGAACGCGATGGAGATCGTCATGCTCGACGAGTCCATCGACGCCGAGCGCGCCGTCGAGCTCGGGCTCGCCACCGAGGCGGTCGCCCCAGAGGACCTCGACGGGCGGCTCGACGAGATTGCAGGCAAGCTAGCCCGAGGACCCACGCGCTCGCTCGGCCGGACTAAGCGGCTGCTGGTGGAGAGCTTCGGGCGCGACCTTCCCTCGCAGCTGGCCGCAGAGACCGAGACGATCGCGCGTTCGGCACGCACCGAGGACTACCAGCGGGGGATCGCGGCGTTCTTCGAGAAGGAGCCGGCGGAGTTCGTCGGGCGGTAGGCGTCGACGACGGCAGAGGCCGACGGGCCGTTCGCGACCTACGAATTGCTCGGCGGCTCTTCGGGGGTGCCGAATCGGTGCTCCGCGTAGTACCGCGGCATCGGCTGCCGGAGCGCGTCGCACCGCCCGCAGTTGATGTAGCTCAGGCTCCCGTAGCTCTCGATGGGACCGGAGTGGGTGTTGAACCAGCCACAGAGGATCCGGCGCTGGATCCGCCTCGCCAGTTCGAGCGGGCGGATCACGGGACGCTCACCGCCACACCGTCCGTTCCGCCGGCCCCCTCGATCGCGACGGTCCCGTCGATCGAGACGGTCCCCTCGCCTTCGACGACGACCTGCACCCCACAGTATTCGAATCCTACCTCGACGTGTCCGCCCCTGGGGCCGTCGGCGGATCCCGCGAAGAGGCGGTCGAGGGCGTCCGGGTCGACCACCTCCGAGAGCGGCGGGAGCGCCATCTCGTCCGCGTTCGCGTGCCGGGCCACCGCCGTCACGACCGCGACGGCGACGGAGGTTGGAGGGGTTCGTGTCTGAATGGTGTTCACGACGGGTCGAACGTTAACCACGTCGTAATAGAGCGTTTCTGCGGGTAAGGGTCTACTTCCGTGCCAGCTCGCTGGGGGATTGTTACCAGCTCGTTCCCCGGGGCTCGCCATTTCGAGAGTCCGGCGAGCGACTGCTCCAGAAGTCGAGTGGGCGTACCCGTTTGTGGCCCCCGGGCGACCGCCGCGTGCAGTTCGGCGCGCGACCGAGTTGGAGGCTTCGCGCGGCTCCTCGGAACCTGCTCTCAGACTCTACGAGCCCGTCTCGTCCTCGCCGGAACGAGGCGAGGGCGTCGTGGTTGGCTCGGGGCCGGTCCCCGTCGTCGATCGCGTCGGATCGTCACGCGATCCGACTGTCTCGGGACTATTCGTCGTCGTCCTCGTCCTCTACGTCTTCGAAGTCGGCGTCGACGTACTCGTCGTCCTCCTGGTCACCGCCGGGGCCGGCGCCGCCCGGTCCAGCGCCGCCGGGGCCCGCACCCGCCGCACCGGCGCCAGCGCCGCCCGCGCCCGCCTGGGCCTGCTGGGCGGCCTGCTGCTGGTACATCTGCTTGCCGATCTCCTGGAGCTCCGTCGAGAGCGTCTCGGTGGCGTCCCGGTAGTCCTCGGTCTCGGCGTCCTCGACTTCGAGGACCGCCTCGAC
>CAYYRO010000137.1:0-5446 GCA_964474075.1 uncultured Methylophaga sp. | reverse complement strand
GAGGATGACGCCCTCATCAACCGCATGGGCTTCAACAACGACGGCGCCGACGTCGTCGGCGAGCGGCTCGAGGCCGAGCCGCCGGCGCCCGTCCCCGTCGGGGTGAACATCGGGAAGTCGAAGGCGACCCCGGCCAAGGAGGCCCCTGCCGACTACGCCTACACCTACGAGCGGGTCGCGGCGGCCGGGGACTACTTCGTCGTCAACGTCTCCAGCCCGAACACGCCGGGGCTCCGCGAGCTCCAGCAGGCCGAGGCCCTCGCCGGGATCGTCGAGAGGCTCCAGGACGCGGGGGCATCGCCGCTCTTCGTGAAGCTCTCGCCCGACCTCGCCGAGCCGGCCGTCGCCGAGGCGGTGGACCTCGCCGACGAGCTCGCGGTCGACGGGCTGATCGCGACGAACACCACCACGGAGCGGCCATCGACCCTCCGCTCCCCCAACCGCGACGAGACCGGCGGGCTCTCCGGGCGACCGCTCGAGGCCCGGGCCACCGAGCTCGTCCGGTTCGTCGCCGAGCGGACCGACCGCCCGGTGATCGGCGTCGGTGGCGTCTTCACCGCCGAGGACGCCTACAGGAAGCTCCGGGCGGGGGCCTCCCTCGTCCAGCTCTACACCGGCCTCATCTACCGGGGCCCGGCCACCGCCCGGGAGATCAACGAGGGGCTCCTCTCGCTCCTGGCGCGAGACGGCTTCGATTCGGTCGGCGAGGCCGTGGGCAAGGCGCTGGACTAGAGGCGCTGGGGCCGGAGCGGAGAATCGCCCGCGAACGAGGAGCTGAGCGGCCAGGGGCCGTGCATGATGGCGTCACCAATCCGGTTCGTGACCCACCCCTCTCGAAATTCGTATCGCGGGATTTGGTTTATGGTACCTGCGGGGTAGGCGGTGAAACCAGCAGACTGTGGCCGATTCTACCGTACCCCTCGAGACGACCGGCGAAACTGCCGGCGCTCGGCCGATCGAGATGGCAGGAACGGTTCCCGCGCCAGCTGGAGGTCTTCGGGAACGGCCAGCGACCGGCGCCAGCCCCCGGGCCGGAACGTACAGCCGGAGAGGACAGCAGCCGGCCACGCCGTCGTAACGAGCGCTCCGCGCCGATGCTCGTGTGAACGCGAATCCAGATCGTCGCCGGACGTCACGTGGATCGGGCGAATCAGCCCACGCCGTCGAGCGCTGGGCACCACCATCGGTTGGGTTTGCCTCGATCCACCCGCCTTGTGCCCCCAACGACGGAGTATGTAACATCAGCTGCCGGCGTCACCGACCGTGGGGGTTGGATGGAGCGTTCCAGGAGACCCCATGGCGGGATGGACCGGAACCGGTACACGCTGGCGGGGTGGCTTATCGGAGGCGCCCATTCGATAAACCATATATCGCGATAATAAATGGCTCACGCCCCCGTCAGGAGCCCGGCTCCTTCGGGAGGGTGCCAGACGGCGGGCTTGATGACGATCCCAACCGCAATCGGGAAACCACCGGGCCGAGCAGGGGTGGTCGATGGTGGCCACCGCGCACCTGCTGGGCGTCGCCCTCGGGCTGGGGGCGGCCTTCTCGGCGGCCTGTAACCGGCTGTTCATCCGGAGCGGGACCGAGGCACGCAGCGCGCGGGACGCCTATTTCGTGGTCACGACCCTCTCAATGCTGCTCATCGTCCCGAGCGTGGTGGTGCTGTACTACCCGGACTATGGGCTCACCACCGCGTCCTGGGCCTCCTTCATCGCGGCGGGGGCCGTGGGGACGCTCTTCGGGAACCTCTGGCTCTATCAGAGCATTGAGCGGCTGGGGGCGAGCCGAACCCAACCGGTCATCGCCTCCCACGCGCTCGTGGCCACGCTGCTGGCCTACGTCTTCCTCGACGAGCGGCTCAGCAGCGTCCACGCGGTCGGCGTGGCGCTGGTGGTGCTGGGTGTGGCCACGATCGCCTGGGAGAGCACCCGGTCCTCCGGCTCGGCGGGACCCGAATCGCCTCGGCTCTCCGCGTTCTTGCTCCCGCTGCTAACCGCAGTCGCGCTGGGCACGGAGCCGGTCCTCGCGAACTTCGGCTTCGCTGAGGGGACGCCGGCCCCGGTCGGTCTGGCCATCAAGACCGGGGCCGCCTGGTCGGGCTTCACCCTCTACGTCCGCTGGCAGGGAGAGCTGCCGCCGATCTCCCAGGTGATGGAACGTGACGGGAAGTGGTTCGTCCTCGCCGGGCTCGCCTACGTCGGGTTCCTCGTGGGCTACTACGTCGGCCTCGAGGTGGCCCCGGTCAACGTCGTCACGCCGATGATCAGCACGAGCACGATGTTCGTCATCGTGCTCTCGGCGCTCTTCATGCCACGCCGGCTCGAGCGGGTCACCTGGCGGCTCGGTGCGGCAGCGACCATCGTGGTGGCGGGGGTGGCACTCATCACCGTCGTCGGGTGATGTTCAGAACAGGGAGAGGAGGGCGGTCCCGACGACCACCAGTGCCGCGCCAGTGAGGAAGCGGCCGGTGATCCGCTCGAGATCGCCGAGTAGGAGGTAGGAGAAGAACGTCGCGAACAGGGTCGCCGTCCCGGCGAGGGTCGCGACGATGGCGACCCGTCCCTGTTGGAGGCCGGTGAATAGCGAGAGGAGCCCAAGCGCGCTCACGAGACCGGCCCCGACGAAGTAGGCATAGCCGCGGAGGGGAATCGGCTCGATGATGACCCGCCGACGGGCCAGGAGGTAGCCCACGATGACGACGAAGGCGGCGGTCTCGTTGAGCGCGACTCCGTCGACCGCGGTGGCGGTGGTCTCGGTGAGACCGTAGCGGCGAATGACTGCACCGGTGCCGAAGGCAACAGCGGCGGCGAGCGGGAACAGCAGGTCCCGGGTCGTCCACCCCGAGCGGTCGCCGGCCTGGGAGATCGAGAGGACGAAGAGCCCGCCCACGACGATCACGATGCCGAGCGCCTGCGGGAGGCTAATCCGCTCGCCGAGGAGGAGGTAGGCGAGAACGGTCGCGACGAGGGGGTTGATCGAGAGGACGGCGGTGTTGACGCTGGCGCCCACCCGGTCGAGCCCGGAGAAGGCCGACAGCCGCCCGAGGGCGGTTCCAAGTACCCCGCCGGCGATGAAAACCCCGAACCCGAGTGGGGTGAGCGTCGGCGCCATCGAGAACGGACCGCGCGTCACGGCGAGGACGCCCCAGAAGAGCACCATCCCGGTCGTGATGAACAAAAGCGCGCCATAACGGGGGCTCCCGCCGTAGGTGAAGCCCCGCTTGGCGATGACCGGAGCGAGCCCCCAGGCGAAGGCGGTGAAGAGCCCGGCGAGGATGGGGATCGAGAGCATCGCGTGGCGCGGATTTGCTGAGCCGGCGCAAAGGGGTTGTGTTATCGGGGCGACCGGCTCAAGCGGGCCGGTCTCGGTACCGCCGGCTCACCGAAATCCAGGTTCCCGAGAGGTACCGGTAGAAGGTGATGACGGCGGGCACAACCGTCTCGGCGGTGATCGCGAGGTAGAGGGCGAGGATGCCGAGTGGTGTGACGACGCCGAGGTAGGCAATCGGGATCATGAAGGCGTAGAGGCCGAGCAGCCTTGCGTAGAGCGGCCATCGGGTGTCGCCGCCGGCCGAGAGGATACCGGCCGCCGAGTCGTCGATGCCGAGGCCGAGGAGGCTCACGGCCATCACCATCACGAAGGGGACGGTGGCGGCGATGGCAGCCGGGTCGTCCGTGAAGAAGACCGCGATGGGCTCGGCGAAGACCAGCATCAGGGTCGCCATCACGAGGTAGACTGCGCCCGCGAAGCGTACCAGATCGCGACCGTAAGCCAGCGCGCCCGCCTCGTCGCCCCGGCCGAGCTCCTGGCCGACGACGCTGCGGGCGGCCGTCCCGAAGCCCCAGGCCGGCGCGTTCATCACGGCGCGGACCTCCCGGGAGGCGACGTAGGCGGCGACGACGATGGTCCCGAAGTTGGCGACGATCGCGAGCATGAAGAACTGGGCCGCCCGGCTCACGACCTGCCGGAGCACGAGCGGGGCGCCGACGTCGACGATCTGGCCGAGGAGCCGCCGGTCGAGGTAGGGGCCCCTGAGGGAGATGGAGAAGGGCAGCGCCCCGACCCCGGGCAGCGAGCCGCGGAGCATCCCCGCGGCGAAGACGAGGGTCACGACCGCGGTCGCGAGGACGGTGCCCGCGGCCGCGCCGAAGACCCCGAGGCCGAGCCCGAAGATGAACACGGCGTTCAGGAGGATATTGGCCGCGGCGCCGCCGGCGCGGAGCACCATCGGCGTCCAGGCGTCGTTGGCCGAGACGAAGGTCCGCGCCGCGAGCATGTTCGTGACCTCGAAGGCCGCCCCGAGGGCGACGACGCTGAGGTAGGTCGAGCCGTACCGGACCGAGGTTGGCGCGGCCCCGAGCAGCTCGATGAGCGGGGTCGCGAAGCCGACGTAGGCGACCATGATGGCGCCGGCGAGCGCCAGCTCGAGCCAGAGGGTCTGCTTGAAGGCGAGGTCGAGCCCGACCGGGTCGTCCGCCCCGAACCGCTGGGAGATGAACGTCATCCCGCCGTTGGCCATGCTGAACCCGATGCCGATGGCGATGGCCCAGTAGGCCACGGCGAAGCCCATGCCGGCGATGGCGGCCGGCCCGATGGCGATGCCGACCATCACGAAGTCGGCCGTCCGCTGGGAGGTCCGCGCGAGCCCGGTGATGATGCGGGGCCACGCGATGTCGGCGATCCGCCGGCCGCGGGCCTCGTCGATGAGGCCGAGCCGGGCGAGGGCCACCGCCGTGGCCGCCACGACCTGCTTGGCCCGACTCATTGGTTCCCCACGGCTGTTCGGGCCCCGT
This sequence comes from uncultured Methylophaga sp., assembly GCA_964474075.1. GTDB lineage: Bacteria > Pseudomonadota > Gammaproteobacteria > Nitrosococcales > Methylophagaceae > Methylophaga. The sequence goes on along the minus strand of CAYYRO010000137.1, from coordinate 650 downwards.
TCAGCCAGCCCGGTAGAAAAGCCACCGGAACGCTCGGGGCCTCACCCGAGGTCGGCCGGTCGGTCCACGTCGCGGCGGACCCCGGCGTCGCCCGTCTCGACGAGCGCCGCGTCGTCGACCGATACGAGGAGCGCCCGGCCCCCCACGTCACCGTCCTGGCCGGCGAGGGCGTCGAAGTGCCGGGCGTCCCAAAGCACGGGGTTCCCGCGCTCGCCGTCGTGGGCGGCCGCCAGCGCGGAGCCGGCCCCGCCGCGGTAGGCGTCGACGAGGAGCCGGACGCTCTCGGGTGCGACCCACGGCATGTCCCCGAGGGCGAAGACGGCCGCGTCGATGGACGCGTCCAGGGCGGCCACCCCGGCCGCGACGGAGGTCGACTGGCCCGCGTCGTAGTCGGGGTTCTCGACGATTCTCACGTCGAGGTCGTCCACGGCGGCTGATACGGCCGCGTCCTCGTAGCCGACGACGACCACGACCGGCTCCAGGCCGGCCGCGAGGAGGGTCCGGGCCGCCCGGCGGACCATCGGCTCGCCGTCGACGGGTTCGAGCAGCTTGTTGGACTCGCCGTACCGGGTGCTGCTCCCGGCGGCGAGCAGCACGCCAGCCACCCGCGGGGCGGCGCTGTCGGGGACCGCGAACGGCGGCTCGACGAC
>CAYYRO010000136.1:0-5510 GCA_964474075.1 uncultured Methylophaga sp. | reverse complement strand
TTTTCCTCATCCCACAAAACCAGGCGTACTGCGGCGAGGCTTTGCCAAAGGGTGATTCGGTTGACATCACGTAGTTCGGGATAATCGCGCAGCACCTCGGTTAAACGATAAAAAGGAATGCGGCTGCTGAGGTGATGGACGTGATGTACCCCGATATTGGCAGTGAACCAGCGCAGGATGCCGGGCAGGTCGTAATGTGAACTACCTTGCAATGCCGCCTCCTGGAGGGTCCAGTCAGCATTATGTTCCCAGAAAGTGTTCTCGAACTGATGCTGGATATAGAACAGCCAGACGCCAATCATTCCTGCCAGCAGTGTGATCGGTAATTGCACCAGAAGAAAGGGAGCAATACCCACCAGCCATATCATCGTGGCAACCACGACCAAAATGGCTGCATTGGTAGCCATGGTGCTCAGCCATGGCATCCAGCCTGCCTTCATAAAACCTACCGGCAAGCGGTTGTCGATTAAGAATAAGTAGGCAGGGCCGAGACCGAAAAGAACCAAGGGATGACGGTAAAATCGGTAACGCAGTTTCTCATCGCGAGGCAATGCCCGATATGCCTTAACCGTCAGAGTGCTGATGCCACCAATACGCGGGCGATCAAGATTCCCGGAATTAGTATGATGCAGCCTGTGGCTATGGCGCCAGAAGTCGAAAGGCGTCAGGTTTAGCACGCCGATTACCCGTCCGACCCATTCATTGGCAGGTTTGGATGGGAAAAAGGCGCCGTGGCTGCAGTCATGTTTGATCATGAACAGACGTACCAGAAAGCCCGCTGCAGGAACAGAGAGCAGAAGACTAAGCCAGTACCCAGCGCTCAGGGATGCCCAGGAGAGAATCCACAGGATAACGAAGGGAATCAATGTCACTAAGATTTCCATGACACTGCGAGTGATACTCGGTGTACGGTAGCTTCCAAGCCGATACATGAGCGCGCGAGGATCTATTGAGAGTTTATTATTCTGCATTGTGATTCCATCTGCATGCTCCGCACACATTGTCGGGAGCTGCGATCTCATTAAACTGAATATTTGAAAAATTCGGGTTTAACTCAGGATGCACTGATGGCTAATGAAATGTATATGCGCTTGCGAACGCTGATGATTTACTGTGCTACGAAAGCTGCTGTTTTACTGAACCCGGGGTTCGCATGATTCTTCGCTAAGTGGCCAAAATGTTTCTCTCGAAATCTGATTGGCGGTTTGCTCGGTGATGAGTTTGCATTGTTGCTACCCCAAACAAATCTTGAAATGGCCTTGGCCGTAGCAGAAAAAATTTGCCAAGCTATCAGCGCTGAAATGGCGCATATGAATCTGAATACCAGCGCCAGTTTCGGTGTGGTTGAGCTCTCGAGAGATGACTCACAGATTGAATTTATCCGAAGAGACGATAATGCGTTCTATCAGTCCAAAAATACCGGTTGAAATAAAGTATCAGCTGACAACTGATTATAAATCCCTTGGCATATTCTTTATCAGTTATCAGTGCAAAATTGTAGCGAGACTGTGATTCAGATAAAAAGAAGTCAGGCTGTTGGCCTGACTAAAAACTACAGAGAGAAACTTAAAGAAGCTGTGGCTTCAATTCATGTATCGGCTTTTTATCGGTTTACTGCAACTGATCTATGCGATGTATTGTGATCCTTATCGCATTTTCTTATTAAAACATCTGTAAATTAACGTTTTATTGATTATCAGTTGCTGCTTTTAACAATAAATTATGCATTTCTGGCAGTGCACCAATATGGTCTTGTAGCTTGATCGAAAGCGATGGTAAATGCTGACGCGCTTTATCTATCTCTGCGGGGATATCTTCGGCGACATGACGGCCGGTATTCAAAAAGTACGGTAACACGACGACACTCTCAGCGCCGGCTTTCGCACAAGACTCAATCCCGTCAGGGATGGACGGTTCGGCCAATTCCAGAAAAGCCGCTTTGACCATCGCATAATCAGTTTTTAAATCTGCTTGTAATTGCTCGGCAAGCCGGGCAACTTCCTGATTGGATGCAGCACGGCGGCTGCCATGTGCAACCAGTAATAAAGCCTTCTTTGAGTCATGCATATTCATTAATGTTCACTTGCTCCATGCGCCCCAATTCCGGTTTGTGAGCGAATATATTGATGTTCGAATAAATCCCGAGCTTGTTGCGCCTCTGGACTGCGGTCAGTAATCGAAAAAAACCAAATACCGATAAAAGCGACTGCCACAGAAAACAGTGCCGGATATTTGTACGGGAAAATTGCGTCAGCAAATCCGAAAATATCCACCCAGACAATCGGTCCTAAAACGACCAGCACCACAGCTGTCAGTAATCCGGCAAATCCACCGATAAAGGCACCTCGGGTTGTCAGGTTCTTCCAGTACATGGAAAGCAGCAAGATTGGGAAGTTCGCACTGGCAGCAATAGCAAAAGCCAGTCCGACCATAAAGGCTATATTTTGTTTTTCAAACAAAATACCTAACAAAATAGCCATAACGCCTAAGGCCACAGTCGCGATTCTGGAAACACGCATTTCCATTGGCCCGCTGACTTCGCCCTTTTTAATGACACTGGCGTAAAGATCATGGGAAATTGCTGAGGCGCCCGCCAGTGTTAACCCGGCTACCACCGCCAGAATCGTTGCAAAGGCCACCGCTGAAATAAAGCCTAAAAACAGGTCGCCGCCCACGGCAGCCGATAAATGTACCGCTGCCATATTATTACCGCCCAAAAGCAGGCCTGTTGCATCTAAAAATGCCGGATTGGTTGATACCAGCACAATGGCGCCAAAGCCAATAATAAACGTCAAAATATAAAAATAGCCGATAAATCCGGTAGCAAAAAATACGCTGCGACGCGCTTGTTTGGCATCGGCGACGGTAAAAAATCGCATCAAAATATGTGGCAAACCAGCAGTACCAAAAATCAGCGCCACACCCAATGAAATGGCTGACACCGGATCAGACACCAAACCGCCCGGTGCCATGATTTCGCTGCCTTTAGGATGCACAGCAATGGCCCGGGTGAATAATTCATTGATATCAAAACCGACATTTTTCAGTACCATAAAGGCCATGAAGGTCGCACCGGATAACAATAAAACCGCTTTGATAATCTGCACCCAGGTGGTCGCCAGCATGCCACCAAAAGTGACATACAAAACCATCAGTACCCCAACCAGTACTACCGCCAGCTCGTAAGGCAAGCCAAACAAAATCTGTATTAATTTACCGGCCCCCACCATTTGGGCGATGAGATACAGCGCCACCACAGCCAATGAACCAAATGCCGATAAGGTCCGAATCGGTAATTGCCCCAGTCGGTAGGAGGCAACATCGGCAAAGGTATAACGGCCAAGATTACGAAGCCGTTCTGCAATCAAAAATAAAATCAATGGCCAGCCGATCAGAAACCCAATTGAATAAATCAGTCCGTCGTAGCCGGACATAAAAACCAAACCGGAAATGCCCAAAAACGACGCCGCTGACATGTAGTCACCGGCAATTGCCAGACCATTTTGAAAACCGGTAATACCGCCACCCGCCGCATAATAATCGGCTGCTGAACGCGTACGTTGTGCCGCCCAATAGGTCACCCCCAGAGTCGCGCTCACAAACAATAGAAACATCACCACCGCAGAAATATTTAACGATGCGCCAGCATCACTACCAGTAATAACCTCCGCCGCACTGACATTAAACGACCAAACACTCAGCAACAAAAAATACATCAGTTGCTTCATTGCAGGTTGTCCTTGATTTGCTGGTTCAGAGCATCGAAATGCGTGTTGGCCTTATGGACATAGACACCGGTCAACACAAAGGCCATTAAGATAATGACCACGCCAAGAGGAATACCTACAGTGATCACGCTGCCTGTCGTAATGGGTTGACCCAACACAGAGGGTGCGAAAGCAATCAGCAAAATAAAAGCAAAGTACATCAGCAGTATCAACGCAGACAGTCCCCAGGCCCATCGTGCCCTGCTTTGTGTCAATTTGGCGAAACGCGGGTCGCGCTTCACTTGTTCATATAAATCTGCGCTCATAACATTCTCCGGTTACGCGGTGCTGTTGGCTGGATTTTTTTACAAATAGCAGCGAGTATATCAGTTGACAAAAGCAGCTTAGCGCGACGGCCTTTGCAAAAAAATGTGACACACTTCGCATAATGACAAAAACTGTTTATGATGAAATGAGTTTCTAATTTATCCGGACGCAAGGAATTACGTCCGTTTAGTCTGTTTGGCTTGTTGCGGGAGGCGACCTGAAAAACGTCAAAGTAACGGGGACATCGGCCCAGATGACCGAACATAATAAAAACAGCATGCTGGCGCCTTATGAAATGGCGCGTAAGCAGAGTATTCTTAAAAAAGCCAAACAAGTGTTGATCATTGATGATCAATCTACCGGCCGCACTATCCTTGAAAAAATCATTCAGCAAATTGGTGACAACATTCATGTCACGGCAATGAGTAATCCGTCGACAGCACTGGAATGGCTGGATTTGCATGATGTTGATTTGATTGTCACTGATTACCGAATGCCCGAACTTAACGGTATTGAATTTATCCGCCAGGTCCGGCAGAAGGCACCTTGTCAGAGTGTGCCGATCGTTATGATCACCGTGGTCAGTGAAAAAGCGGTTCGCTACGAAGCATTAGAAGCGGGAGCTACGGCGTTTTTAATGCGCCCTATCGATCAGATTGAATGCCGCACCAGCTGTCGTAATTTGCTGCAAATGCACGAACAACACCTGATTATTGAAGATCGCGCCAATTGGCTCGAGCGGCAGGTGGAACTTGCCACCGATCAAATCGTGCAGCGTGAAAAAGAAACCATCATCCGGCTGGCCAAAGCCGGTGAATACCGTGATGAAGGTACCGGCAATCACGTTGTTCGTATGGCTAAATACTCACGGAAAATTGCCGAGGCTTTGGGACAATTTGATGAACAGGAATGCGAAGATCTGGAATACGCCGCGCCAATGCATGATATTGGTAAAATCGGTATTCCTGATGGCATTTTGCTCAAACCAGATCGGCTCAATCCGCACGAATGGGAAATTATGAAAACCCACACGCTGATTGGTCATGAAATTCTCTCCGGCAGCCAATCAAAATATATGCAAATCGGTGCCATTATTGCGCTGAACCATCATGAGCGCTTTGATGGTAAAGGTTATCCTAATGGCCTCAAAGGTGCTGAAATTCCATTAATAGCCCGGCTGGTATCAGTGGCGGATATCTATGATGCCCTGGTGTCAGAGCGGCCCTATAAAAAATCCTGGTCTGAAACAGAGGCGCTCAACTATATTGAGGCACAAGCCGGTACGCAATTGGATCCTGTCTGTGTGCAGGCATTTTTTGATCGTTACGAAGAAATCCGTGAAATACAGGCGGCTTATGCCGACGAGTAAAAATATTTGATGCATCAGGCAGATACACAAAATAACTGGCTTGCAAGGCTGAAAGTCCGGCTGGCAAAAACCGGTGACAGTGAGCCAGAACAAGCGATTAAAATTCG
>CAYYRO010000135.1:0-5538 GCA_964474075.1 uncultured Methylophaga sp. | reverse complement strand
CTGCTTTTGTGTATGACCTTGTGCAAACCAATATTGCAGTGCCATCTTTATGGCGACTTCTACCGAAATCGAACCGGAATCAGCCAGAAATACGTATTGCAGCGATTCATCGGTCATATCGATTAAACGCCGCGCCAGACTGATTGCTGGATCATGGGTCAGACCGCCGAACATGACATGCGCCATTTTATCGATTTGATCTTTTGCGGCCTGATTCAGGCGCGGATGGTTGTAGCCATGAATTGCCGACCACCACGAGGACATCCCATCGACCAGCCGACGACCATCTTTCAGGGTCAGATAAACACCGTCCGCAGATTCCACTTCGTGTAATAACGGGGGCTGCGTAACGCTGCTGTAGGGATGCCAGATATGGGCGGCATCAAATTCCAGATTAGTTAATTGGCTCATGCGCTCAGTTTACGGCCTTACAGACAAAACTGCCCGCATCAGCGGGCAGTATCGGAATATTATGAAAAAACTACTTGGTGACGCTGAAACTCTCGCCACAGCCGCATTCAGCGGTGACATTGGGATTACGAAATTTAAAACTTTGATTTAAACCTTCTTTTACAAAGTCCAGTTCCATCCCTTCCAGCAGTGGCAAGCTCTCTTTATCGACGACAACTTTGACGTCATCCTGCTCGATTACCGCATCGTTATCCTCAACATTGTCGGCATAATCAAGCGCGTAGCTATAACCAGAGCAACCGCTTTTGACGACACCAATTCGCAGGCCAACACCACCAGCGCGTTTGCTGACCATGTCTCGCACCCGGTTTATAGCTGAATTTGTAAGGGTAATTGTCATATTTTTACCTATTCATCAAGTGGTTAAAGCGACTGGCTTCCTTTTCTAATACGACTGCCAGTTGCTGTATTTGTTCAAGCGTGTTGTCCATGTTAACGCTGATTCGTACGGCACCCAACGCTGTCGGTGCATCAATACCCATCGCCGTCAGCACATGGCTGGGGATTTGCCGGCCAGTGCCACATGCCGAACCGCTTGATACCGAAAATCCCTGCCGGTCCAGCGCCATTAATAATGTGTCAGAATCAAAGCCGGCCAACGCAAAAAACACGGTATTCGGCAATCGCTCACTATCTTCTGCAAAGATGGTGACGCCGGGTATCGATTTCAATGCCGTTTCCAGCGCATCACGCAGTTTGCGGCAATGTTGCTGGTACTGCGCTAAATGTTGCTGCGCATATTCAGCAGCGGCGCCAAAGCCAGCAATCGCAGCAACATTTTCGGTACCGCTGCGTTTTTCATTTTCCTGACCACCACCAAGGACATAGGCTGGCCAGTCCAATTTTTTATCAACGATCAACGCACCGATACCTTTAGGGCCACCGAATTTATGCGCCGACAAACTCATCAGCTGCACACCGGATGCCTGAAAATCGACCGGTAACTTACCGGCCGCCTGCACGGCATCGCAATGAAACGGAATACTCTTTTCATGGGTTAAGGCTGTTAACCCGGCAATATCCTGAATTACACCGGTCTCGTTATTGGCCCACATCACCGAAACCAACCGGGTATCGTCAGTCAGTAAATTTGCCAGCGCTTTTGTGGTTATCTGGCCATCCGAGTTGGCCGGAATTTCTATAACATCAAAACCATATTGCTTTAATCGCTTAGCCGGCTCCAAAACGGCCGGATGCTCTATGCTGCTGACCAATACCCTGCCATCTTTGAATTGCTCGGCTACGCCCATCAAAGCCTGATTATTGGATTCAGTACCACCGCTGCTGAACCAGACCTGTTCAGGATCAACGTTAACCAGTTTGGCAACCTGCGCGCGGGCTTTATCTATCGCTGCCTGGCCAAAGCGGCCAAAGCGATGGCTGCTGGAAGGGTTGCCCTGTTGCTGGCGCATATACGGCAGCATCGTATCCAAAACGCCCGGTGCCAGCGCCGTGCCAGCATTATGATCCAGATAGGTAAACGCCATAATTAGCGGATATCAAACTTGATAACTTTCTCACCCGACCGGCTACGTTCGTAATCACTAACCACCTGATGCAATGTAATGCCATCAAGATAAGAGCTGATTTGATTACTGAGGCTTTCCCATAATTCATGGCTGACACATTGCTCGTCAGCATGACAATTATGCTTACCATGACACTGAGTACTGTCGACTTTTTCATCAACGGCAGAGATCACATCAAGCACAGTAATATTGTCAGCAGAGCGGCTTAAACGGTAACCACCGCCCGGCCCACGGGAACTGCTGACCAAACCCTGTTTACGCAGCCTTGCAAATAACTGTTCAAGATAAGAAAGCGAAATACCCTGCCGATCAGAGATATCTGCCAGCGTGATCGCACCGGCCCCGTAATTGAGGCTTAAGTCGAGCATGGCAGTAACGGCGTAACGACCTTTTGTCGTGAGGCGCATGAAAATTTCCGCTTAAAAATAACTCGCTAAAGTGTTCCATACCCGACTATTTTAGTCAACTTTATCCCGGTCATTATCTTTATCGAGTTCGCAGCCATCCAATTCCGGCATATCGACGTCGGGAATTTGCCCGCCTAAACGCTGAATCGTCTGGCACAATTGTTCGACACGCTTATCGGTCATGTGAATATGTTCAATCAAGCCATGAATGGCTGAGGCCACCGGATCCGGTGTTTGATTGGAGGTACCGTAAGCATCAAAACCAACCGAGTGCGCCAGTTTTTGCTGGGCTTGTAAGTCCGGATTCTTCTGACTACGCACTACTCGCCCCGGCACACCGACAACGGTCTCATTAGGTGCCACATCTTTCACCACCACCGCATTGGAGCCCACCCGGGCACCTTCAAATACGGTAATCGGACCCAATACTTTGGCACCGGCACCAACCACCACATTATTCATTAAGGTCGGGTGGCGTTTACCGCCTTTCCAGGAAGTACCGCCAAGTGTCACACCATGATAAAGCGTGCAGTCATCACCAATTTCGGCAGTCTCCCCAATCACAACACCCATGCCGTGATCGATAAAAAAACGCCGGCCGATTTTAGCGCCCGGATGAATTTCAATACCGGTCAGCCAGCGGCCGATGGTTGATAAAAAACGTCCCAGCCACAGCCAGTTATGCCGCCATAACCAATGACTGAACCGATGTAAGGTCAGTGCATGAACACCTGGATAAGTGGTGACAATTTCAAAGACATTGCGCGCCGCCGGGTCGCGATCGAAGACGCAATAAATATCTTCCTTGAATCGTTGCCAGCGGGTGACTTGTGGAGCATCGCTCATTTTGCATTCCTCGCTTTGGTTTCGGCAGCACGCAAGATGCCATGCAATATCTGCACTTCGTTACGGTCCAGATCGGCGCGATTAAACAATCGGCGGATCCGGCGCATTAAATAGCGTGGATTGGTCGGATCCAAAAAGCCAATCGCGACCAGGCTACGTTCAAAATGCTCATAAAGATGAAACATATCTTCGGCACCAATCGCCTCGCGTTTTTCGCCGATACGGCCCGGATCAACCACCGGTTTAAAACTCATTCGCAGTTCATAGGCCAGCACCTGCACTGCCGCCGCCAGATTCAGTGAGCTATATTCCGGATTGGCCGGAATATTCACTAAAGTATGGCACTGATCAATCTCGTCGTTAGAAAGCCCGGAATGTTCACGGCCGAATACCACTGCTATTTGGGCATCATCATCGTAATTTTCAAGGGTTTGCACGGCCTCACGCGGATTCATCAGCGGCATATTAAAATGCCGTAAACGCGCGCTCATACCAAACACATGCTGACAGCCGGTTAACGCTTCGGCGAGGGTTTCATGGACTACGGCTTTGGCTAATACATCATCAGCACCGGATGCTCGTGCAGTAGCTTCGGCACTCGGGTAAATTTTCGGCGCCACCAAATGCAGATTACTGACACCCATTGTTTTCATGGCGCGTGCTGAAGCACCGATATTACCGGGATGGGTTGTGCCTACCAGCACAAAACGAATATTGTCGAGCCGGGTCATGTGTTTTTCCGGGTAATAAACATGGCATCGCCATAACTGAAAAAGCGATAACGCTGGTCAATGGCATGCTGATAAGCCGCCATAATGTTATCGCGGCCGGCAAACGCCGAGACCAGCATTAACAAGGTTGATTCTGATAAATGGAAGTTGGTGATCATGGCATCAACACTTTTAAATTGATAACCGGGATAGATAAAAATATCGGTCTCTCCACTGAAGGGCTGAATATCGCCTTTTTGCGAAGCACTTTCCAATGCCCGGACACTGGTGGTGCCGACAGCAATGACGCGGCCGCCCCGTTGCTGCGTCGCTTTTATCTGTTGGCAAACACTGTCACTGACTTCAATCCGTTCCGCATGCATTTGATGTGTGCGAATATCATCAACGCGCACCGGCTGGAATGTACCAGCGCCAACATGCAATGTGACTTCGGCAGTTTCGATACCTTTATCGGCAATCCTTGCGAGTAAGGCCTCATCAAAATGTAATCCGGCTGTTGGCGCTGCCACCGCACCGATATGCTTGGCATAGACGGTTTGATATCGGGCTAAATCAGCCTGATCCACTTCGCGCTCTATATAGGGTGGTAACGGCATACGGCCATATTGCTGTAACAGATCCAGCAAAGGCTGTTCCGATAAAAACTGAATTAAAAACAGATTATCGCGGCGATCAACCACCTCAACCTGCACGCTATTTTCGAGCGTAAGCCGACGACCAGCCGTCGGCGATTTACTACTGCGAATATGCGCCAGCGCCTGATTGTTTTCCATCAATCGCTCAATCAATACTTCAACTTTGCCGCCGGTTTCTTTTTCACCCAACAGCCGCGCCGGGATCACTTTGGTATTGTTAAATACCAGTAAATCATCGGCACGAAGCAAATCGATCACATCGGGAAAATGTTTATCACTCAACTCACCGCTATTACCATCCAGCGTCAACAGACGGCTGGCGGCTCGCTGCGTGGCAGGATACTGGGCGATAAGTTCATCAGGTAAATCAAACTGAAAGTCGGTACGTTGCATGGCGCGATCATAGCAGAGCACCCGCCAAAATCGTTAGGCTTAATCGCCTTTTGTAACGCGTATGACAAAAAAATGACATAACTGCCTTTCATAATCGGCAATGCATCGTTATAATGCGCAGCTTGGTTGCCGGGGTGGCGGAACTGGTAGACGCGCCGGATTCAAAATCCGGTTTCTTCGGAAGTGCGAGTTCGATTCTCGCCCTCGGTACCAAATTTCTCAGCTTTAATACTTTAAGCTAAACACAGATATTTCATGTCTGTCTGTTCAACCAAGAAAACTCACTACTGTCCAGTAAATTCATTCATTGGCAAGTTAGCTTAAAAACGTCTATTAGTTAATGAACTGGCGTTGTAACTTAGCCAAAACACCCGATAGATCTATGCGTTATCGGCTAAACTATAAATATTTCTTCTGGAAAATCTCCTTAAACAGAAATATTAATCTTAGTGTAATTGTTTTACGTACAAAGCGATTTCCGCCTCTTCATCGGCTGGAATGATTAAGATCGGTTTTGAGTCTTCAG
>CAYYRO010000134.1:0-5542 GCA_964474075.1 uncultured Methylophaga sp. | reverse complement strand
TGTTCAAATTCAACAACCTGCAACACCACCAGTCGGATGATGACACCGGTAAATAACAATACGGAAAAGATCGCTGCGAAGATCAACCGGGCATTCACCAGCCGCCGTTCACGTAAATGATCTTTTATTGCCAGATGCGAATGTATCGCCATTAACTCACCTGAAAATTACGCCGGATTTTCCGCAATACGGCATATACGAGTGGCCAGAGTAATGTGCTGACTATCGCCGGGATCCAAATATGCCAACCGTTGGAAACCGCCGAATTCAGCATTGAAACCAAATGCACCAGAAACACCAGAGACAAAATGGTAAATGCCTGTTGCCACAACGGATATTGCCTGAGTTGCAAATGAAAACGGGCCACCAGATAAATTGCCAGCGCATAAGAAAACGCATGAACACCCAACTGCCCCCCGGTCGTCATATCCATGACCAGTCCGGTAAACCAGGCCACACCGATATTGACACGCTCAGGCAGCGCCATCGTCCAGTAGATTAAAGTCATTACGACAAATTCCGGACGTGCCAGGCGCAGCAAATCCGGCAATGGCAAAATCATCAAAATGATGGCAATCAGCAAAGTGACATAAATCACCCAGGTTTGTTGCGGGCGACTGTTAATTGCCATCGGCAGGCGCACTCTCAGCAGCGGGCTGGTCTGCTGACGGAACAGATGATTCAGACGTTTCCGGTTGCAGGGCTTCCTGCAGCATCAAAGGCGTGTCTGTTGCCGGAACAGGGTTTAAATCGACCGGCGGTATTTTTAGACTGAAATCGATTTTTTCACCTGGCAGCACCAGCATCAACTCACGACTGGTGCTTAATTGCGCGGCAGGTTCTACTGAAACCTCTGCGAAGGCTTTGCCCGGCGGATACGTCACCGACGTTACCCTTCCGACGGGATAACCCACCGGAAAACGACCGCCAAGACCCGAAGTCACTAACCAGTCATCTTCCCGAATATCAGCATTGTGCGGCAAATACTCTACTTGCAAAGGCTCACCTAAACCACGACCGGTAACGACTGCCCGCAAACCGTTACGCACCGCTTGCACAGGAATTCCGTGACTGGGATCGGTTAATAACACTACCCGACTTGAAAATTGGCTGACTTCAGCCACTTGCCCCATGACACCACGCGAATCCAGTACCGGCTGACCTTCATAAACGCCAAACTGTTCGCCTTTATCAATAATCACATGCTGATAGAACGGATCTAAATCGACGCTGAGTAACTCGGCTATTTGCACCCGTTCCTGCAACCGGAAAGATGAACCGAGCAATTCACGCAACCGCATATTTTCCCTTTCCAGGGCCTGCATACGTTGCATGCGGACTTTTTGTGTCAAGGCCTGCGCTTCGAGCTTGGTGATACGTTCACGCAGATCGTCGCGATCCTGAAACATTTCGCTGACCCAATCAGTGAAGTTGGTCGGCATTGATGCCAGTGTTTGAATCGGATAAACCGCCGTGGCCAGTGCAGAGCGTACCGGCTTAAAAATATCCAGCCGCGCATCCATCAGAAATAACAGCAAAGACGCCAGTACCGCCAGCAACATGCGGGTATTTAAAGAAGGCGTTTGTGTAAATAACGGTTTAATGATGATTTCCCCAAAATGAAAAGACCTTCGCACATGCTGGCCATCTGCAAAGGTCTCAATTCATCAGGCTAATGTCGGCTTACTCAAAAGTGAAAACGTCACTCCCCCGTTCGTCGATCAATTCCAGCGCTCGACCACCGCCCCGTGCCACACAGGTTAGCGGGTCTTCGGCAACAATTGCCGGCAGGCCGGTTTCTTCCATCAACAAACGGTCTAAATCTTTCAGCAAGGCGCCGCCGCCAGTCAGTACGATGCCGCGTTCAGCAACGTCAGCACCCAGTTCCGGCGGGGTTTGTTCCAATGCAGTTTTCACCGCGGCAACGATACCCGACAGCGGATCTTGCAACGCTTCCAGAATTTCATTGCTATTCAGGGTAAAGCTGCGAGGAATACCCTCGGCCAGATTACGGCCGCGCACTTCCATTTCACGTACTTCATTACCCGGATAAGCCGAGCCAATTTCTTTTTTGATTTTTTCAGCCGTGGATTCACCAATCAGCGTGCCGTAATTGCGGCGCACATAATTGACGATGGCTTCATCAAATAAATCACCACCGATGCGTACCGATGATGAATAAACAATACCGTTCAGCGAAATAATCGCAACTTCCGTGGTACCACCACCGATATCCAACACCATTGAACCGCTTGCTTCTTCAACCGGCATACCGGCGCCAATCGCGGCTGCCATCGGCTCTTCAATCAGAAACACATCACGGGCACCGGCACCAGCCGCTGATTCACGGATAGCACGACGTTCAACTTGAGTAGAACCACAAGGAACACACACCAATACGCGCGGGCTGGGCTTCAAAAAACGGCCTTCGTGCACTTTACGGATGAAATGCTGGAGCATTTTTTCAGTCACGGTAAAGTCGGCGATAACGCCATCTTTAAGTGGCCGAATAGCAGTAATGTTGCCCGGGGTGCGGCCCAACATGCGTTTTGCTTCGGCGCCGACTGCAGCAATTGAACGCGGACCGCCCGGTCCTTTATCCTGTCGGATGGCGACTACTGATGGCTCATCCAAAACAATGCCTCTGCCACGTACATATATCAGTGTATTGGCCGTACCCAGATCGATTGAGAGATCATTGGAAAAAAGACCACGTAAGCGTTCGAACATTGAAAAAACCACTTCAGGAAGGCGAAAAACGCTACTTTAGCAATGCCAAGGTCTGTTGGGCAAGCGTGTAATCATTTAAACTTCACACTTTCGTTAAAAATATAATTTCTGGAACCGTCGATGAGTTTAGAAAAATCCGATGTAGAGAAAATCGCCCATCTGGCAAGGCTTGCCATTGATGAGTCTAGCATTCCCGACTATGCCCGTGATTTGAATAACATCCTGACACTGGTAGAAGAAATGAGCGCCGTCAACACGGATGGCATTAGTCCGATGGCGCACCCATTAGATGCTAATCAGCGGCTGCGTGATGATGTGGTCAGCGAAACCGATCAGCGTGAATTGTTTCAATCTATCGCCCCGAAAACCGAAGCCGGTGTTTATCTGGTTCCTAAAGTCATCGAATAATCAGGCCTCACATGCACAACAAATCGCTCAAACAACTTTCTGATGCTCTGCATCAGGGTGAAACCACCAGTGTCGAACTGACCCGGCATTTTTTAGATCGTATCAATCAGCATAATGGCGAATTGAACGCCTTTATAAGTGTCACTGAAGATTTGGCAATCGCCCAGGCAAAAGCCGCTGATGAACGATTTAAAGCTAAAACTGCTGGTCCGTTAACAGGTCTTCCACTGGCGCATAAAGATATTTTCTGTACCAAGGGCGTGCGCACCAGTTGTGGTTCAAAAATGCTGGACCCGTTTATTTCACCCTATGACGCTACTGTCGTTGAAAAACTCAATGCTGCCGGCATGGTGACGCTGGGTAAAACTAATATGGATGAATTCGCCATGGGTTCATCCAACGAAACCAGTTTTTATGGTCCGGTCAAAAATCCATGGGATCCCGAACGGGTGCCGGGTGGTTCTTCAGGGGGTTCAGCGGCTTCAGTTGCTGCCCGTTTAGCCCCAGTTGCTACCGGCACTGATACCGGTGGTTCGATTCGTCAGCCTTCTTCGTTATGTAATCTGACCGGCTTAAAACCAACTTATGGCCGGGTGTCTCGTTACGGCATGATTGCTTTTGCGTCCAGCCTGGATCAGGCAGGTCCGATGGCTGCTAATGCTGAAGATGCCGCGATGATACTCAATGCGATATCAGGTTTTGACGAGCGTGATTCCACCAGCGTTGATCGGGAAGTACCGGATTACACAGCAACTTTGAATGATTCTCTTGAAGGTCTGCGCATTGGTCTGCCCAAAGAATATTTTGGCGAAGGTCTGGATCCCGCCATTGCCGCGACCATTGAAACGGCCATCAAGCAATTTGAAAAACTGGGCGCCACAGTCAAAGAAATCAGCCTGCCCAATACGGGCCTTGCAGTGCCGACTTATTATGTGGTCGCACCGGCTGAATGTTCATCGAATTTATCGCGAATGGACGGTGTGCGCTTTGGTCATCGTGCTGAGAACCCTAAAGACTTACTGGACTTATATCAGCGCTCGCGTGGTGAAGGCTTTGGCGATGAAGTTAAACGCCGCATTATGGTCGGCACTTACGCACTGTCGGCCGGCTATTACGATGCTTATTACATAAAAGCACAGCAATGCCGCCGTCTCATCAGCAATGACTTCCAGCAAGCGTTTGAAGAAGTTGACGTCATCATGGGGCCAACGGCACCCACCACCGCTTTCAAACTGGGTGACAGAACCAACGATCCGGTGGCGATGTATTTAGCCGATATCTATACCATCAGTACCAATCTGGCCGGTTTGCCGGGCATGTCGATCCCTGCTGGTTTTGCCGATGGCTTGCCAGCCGGTTTGCAGATTATCGGTAACTACTTTGAAGAAGCGCGTTTGCTGAATGTCGCGCACCGTTACCAACAAGAAACCGACTGGCATCAACAGATCCCGAAAGCGTTTCAGTAATTAAAGGGGCTTCGGCCCCTTTTTTTTAGGCTCTTTTTTAAAGAAACCAGCATAAAAACACTGACAACAAAGCATTTCAAAACAGCTTTTTATCGGTCTTTCAGTTTGAGACAGCGACTCATTTTTACGGCAATTTCACGCCCCTGAACCCTAAAATAGCGCACCGCAAAGTTGCACAGATTAAATTTACGGATCTGACCCAAATTTACATCCAGCTGTGAAATCCACGGATGTTTTTTATTGCTTTGTGTCCTGTGGTTAAACAAGCTTTACCACCGACATTGTCAAAGATACATCTGCTATTCTTGCAGCCAGATTGACCGTTACAAAAGGAACCTCACCGGATGAAAGCCGCAGAACTGTTCGTGAAAGCGCTGGAAAATGAAGGCGTCGAGTTTATTTTTGGTATTCCCGGTGAAGAAAACCTTGATGTGATGGATGCACTGCTGGACTCTCCGATTAAATTTATTACCGCCCGACATGAACAAGGGGCTGCTTTTATGGCTGATGTTTATGGACGCTTAACCGGTCGTGCCGGTGTTTGTATTGCCACATTGGGGCCTGGTGCTACCAACCTGATTACCGGGGTTGCCGATGCCAATATGGACCATGCACCGCTGATTGCTATCGCTGGTCAGGCATCAACACGTCGTCTCCATAAAGAATCGCATCAAGTCCTTGATTTAGAGGCAATGTTTTTGCCCATCACCAAGTACTCAACCCGCATTGTCAGCCCGGAAGTCATTCCGGAAATTGTCCGCAAAGCATTTAAAGTCGCACAGACCGAAAAAACCGGCGCTTGTTTTATTGAATTCCCTGAAAACATCGCTGAAATGGAAATCAATGAACGGCCATTACGGGTCAAACACGCTACCCCGCCGGAACCGGCTGCGGAACATATCGAGCGCGCTGCAGAAATCATTTCCAATGCACAGAAC
>CAYYRO010000133.1:3045-5602 GCA_964474075.1 uncultured Methylophaga sp. | reverse complement strand
AGGCGGAAATTGCGTCGTGTAGTTATTCTACATCAGCAATTTACAACGCAGGCGGTCGCAAAAATAGTCCCAGCCCTTCGGGTTGTGGCTGAAAAAGCGCCACTCTGCGTTGCTCGTTGTTTGTTTAGAATAACTTAACGGCTCTCCTCGCGCCTTGATTGACGCTTTTTCAGTCACAACAGAGGCGGAGATGAAAGATAAACAAACCCTAACGTTGGCGGCGTTTGCGGCCGATTACTGTGATATGGGACACAGATTCCCATTTTCAAGTCATTCATACTCTGGCAAGGTTGCAAACTCGGTATGGAGTCCCGCCATTATTGCACTTGCGCTTAACTAGCCGGCATTAAAAAAATGGGTTATCTTCAACGCTGACTTTTATAAACATTCATTCGTTTTCAGGATCTGCAAAAACCGTGAGTGACAATTTGACAGAATTTACCGGCCTGAAAGTCATGGTCATTGATGACAGTAAAACGATTCGTCGTAGTGCTGAGTCATTGTTGCAGAAAGCAGGCTGTGAAGTCATCACAGCCGATAATGGTTTTGAAGCGCTGCCGATGATCAGTGCCCAGCACCCCGACATAATGTTTATCGATATTATGATGCCGCGTCTGGATGGCTATCAAACGTGCGCATTGGTCAAAAACAATCCCAAATATCGCGCAATTCCTATCATTATGTTATCCAGTAAAGATGGTTTATTTGACAGGGCTAAAGGCAAGGTGGTCGGCGCAGAACAATATCTGACCAAGCCGTTTACCCGCGATGATTTACTTGGCGCTATTCGTACCCATTTGCTGAATAAAAACAAGGACAGTTGAGCTATATGGCTTTGATTCTGATTGCCGACGATTCACCAACAGAGGTTTATGTATTACGCAAAATGCTCGAAAAAAATGGGCATGAAGTGATTGTTGCTGAAAATGGTGAACAAGCGATTGAAGTCGCCCATGCGGCGCTGCCTCAGTTAATTTTAATGGATGTGGTGATGCCGGAATTAAATGGTTTTCAGGCTACCCGCCGACTGACCAAAGATCCGGAAACCACCCATATTCCGATCGTCATTGTCTCCTCCAAGCATCAGGAAACTGACAAAATGTGGGGCCTGCGTCAAGGCGCACGTGGTTACCTTGGCAAACCGGTCACAGAATCCGAATTAGTCTCGCAAATCAATGAGCTGTTAGGCGGCTGATATGGCACACTTCGAACAACCTGCCGACATCATTGCCCTGCTGCAGGATATCGAGCGGCGAAGCCGGCAGCGTGTTGCCGGTCTCAGCCAACAAGATAATTTACAAGGTGCCTGGAGTGGTATTGGTTTTCGTCTTGCCGATATGCATTTTCTGATCCCATTGGATCACAGCCGCGAAGTCTTTCCGGTGCCACCGCAAATTACCCCGGTACCCAAGTCACAACAATGGATTTTTGGTGTGGCCAATTTGCGTGGCGACTTATTGCCTATTATTGATTTACAGCTGTATTTACAGGGTCGCAGTGCCAAAATCGACAAACGCAGCCGGATCATGGTGATTAATCATCCCGATGTCTACAGCGGTTTGTTGGTAGACGAGGTCTATGGTCTCAAACATTTTCAACGTCCGCCGGATCCTCAGCCTACCAGTTTGCATTTAAATTTACGGCCATATTTACGCGGCAGTATTAGTCAGCCGGATCGGCAATGGTATGTGTTGGATTTTCACAAACTGGCGGATGATCCGAGATTCATCAATGCCGCAGCTTAACCTTTATTTGTCAGGATTGTAGTCATGAATGCCACTCGCCAAGTGTTTTTTTCCTCACTGCTCAGTAAAAAAAATTTGCTGAATTTATTATTGCTGCTGATCTTTCTGACAGTGGCAGGTGGCGGTCTGTGGCTATTGGCGACCGGTGAATTTATCCGCGTCCATGCCGAGCCGCTGGTCACTGCCGGGATCACCGGCCTGGCAGTTTTATTAGCTGTATTGATGGCGATCCGCCTGGCCTGGCCACCAATCAATCAGCTCAAACAATCACTCAACGAAATGGAGTTACAAAATCGGCATAACCAGGATGCAATTTTGCGATTACTCGACGAAATGGGCGATCTGGCCGATGGTGACTTAACCGTCTCGGCAACCGTCACTGAGGATATTACTGGTGCTATCGCTGACTCTGTGAACTACACCATTGATGCATTACGTAGTCTGGTCGAGCAAATCAACTCGACTACACTGCAAGTCGCATCGGCTGCACAGGAAACACAGGCAACCGCCCTGCATTTAACTGATGCCAGTGAACATCAGGCTCATCAAATCACCGAAGTGAGTTCGGCGATTACCCAAATGGCGGCGTCCATCGAACAGGTTTCGGATAATGCCAGCCAATCACAGGAAGTCGCCCGTCAATCGGTCAGTCTTGCCGTACAGGGTAACAGCGCCGTAAAAAAAGCCATTAATGGAATGGATACTATCCGCGAGCAGATTCAGGAAACCTCTAAACGGATGAAACGGCTTGGCGAGAGCTCACAGCAAATCGGAGAGATTGTTGAACTGATTAACGACATTGCCGAACAAAC
>CAYYRO010000133.1:0-2945 GCA_964474075.1 uncultured Methylophaga sp. | reverse complement strand
AATGAGCTGCGCAAATCGGTTTCAGGTTTCAAACTGCCTTAACCCGGACGCTGACTGCGGAGACGCCTGATGGCTCAACTTTTAAAAGGTAATTACAGCGCATTAATGTGGGTGCAGGCCGAGTTGCAAAAGTCACTCGCCATCGCCCTGCAGGCGCTGCAAACCTTTATCGATAACAACGACAACACTGCGCTGTCGAATTGTGTCGAGCAGCTTTATCAGGCCAATGGCACACTGCAAATGCTTAACCTTAATGGCGCGCAAATGCTCACAGCCGAAATGCAGGCACTTTGTCAGCAACTTCGGGAACCCTCGCTGCCCAACGCCGATGCCGCCAAAGAAACGCTGCTGCGCAGTCTTTTATTACTGCCCAATTATCTGCAATTACTCAATGAGTCGTTTCCGGATCATCCCCTGTGCCTGATTGAAAGTATTAATGAACTCAGGGAAATCCGCCAGCAAGCACCATACCGTCCAGAGGATTTATTTCAGCCACTGACCACAATAAGCTTGCCAGAATCGGTGCGCCCGGATCCGCACCGTACCCCGCCTAATATTGATATTGCGCCAAAACAACTGGCGGCTGCCTATCAGCGTTTATTGCTCAACTGGCTGAAACAGGAAGACGATGGCAGCCTGCGTAAAATGCGCGGCATTTTTAATTACCTGCGCCTTGCCAGTCATCAGGAAAAAGTTACCCAACTCTGGTGGGCTGCCGAAGCGCTGCTGGAAGCATTGTTACAGCGTGGTTTATCGGTACAAGCTGATATCAAACAATTGCTTGGTAAATTAGCTTCACCAGTAAAAATCGTCAGTGAGCAACGTGAAGATGCCCTGCTCCCAGTGTTTCCGGAAAGTCTGCTACAACAACTGTTATTGACTGTAGCGCGCAGCAGTAGTCGTGGCGTGCTGGTGAGCAGTCTTAAAAATACCTATCAGCTGAGCTTTTTTGACCAGCAAAAAGCTATTTACGGTATCAGTGACAATGCATTAACTGATGCGCACACTGCTTTGCTCGAAGAATTACAAAAGCTGAAAACGCAGATTGATGCTTTTGAACAATCCGCACCTGATGCGGCGGATATATTGGCAGATATTAACCAGCAGCTGCTCAATATGGCTGAAACCCTGACACTTCTTAATGAGTCAGCCGCGAGCGAACTATTACACAAACAACATCAACAGCTGGCAAACCTTATTGAGCAAGCACCACACAGTGCAAATCAAACGCTGACAGAGCTTGCAGACAGTTTGCTACAACTGGAAGCGCATCTGCGGAAACATAGCAGTGATAAGTCAGGTATCGACAGTACCGAATTACAGCAGGCCGTCGTTCAGGAATGTTTATTCGAGCTGGGTAATATTAAAGAAAATCTGACCATTGCTGCGCAGCAAGGTGATATTTCGAGCGAGCTTATCGGTAGTACCTGCACCGGACTGCAATTAATCAACGGCAGTTTGGAGATGCTTAATCTCAGTGCCGCAGCCGACTTGTTGAATGATACGGTCCATAAATTACAAACGCCTCCTTTTGTTCAGCAACTAACGCCAACCGCCATTCAGCAACTGGCCGAGATCCTTTCAGCAGCTGAGTTGTATATGGAATCAATCCAGCAACACGGTCATTCCTCTGTACAGTTAATCGATAATGCCCAGCAGATCCTCGCGCAGTTCGGTGAAGACATCCCTGCCGATACCGTTAGTGACCAAGATACCTATGCAGACGACCCCATCATTGAACCAGCGTCAGCACCTCAAACCAGTGTGGATCGCTATATTGCCCGTGCTGAAAAGCCAAAGACGTCGGTAGACCGGTATCTAGATCAACAAGCGGCCTCGACAACATCGCAGTCAGACAAACCACTGACTTCGGTTGATTTATACCTTCAAAAACAAACATCTCCTGACGAAGCTCGCATAAGTTTCCTTGATAAGAATGATATGCAAGCACTGGTCGAAGCCGAAGCCGAAGCCGAAGCCGAAGCCGAAGCCGAAGCCGAAGCCAGCGAATTATCCCTGCCAGATGACAACAATATTGATTGGTCGCCCGTCGATGATAGTGACGCAAGCATCAATTTCAGTTTTGACAATGATCCAACGCCAGAAACAGAAGATAAGCTTTATATCGATCTGGCTGATATTCCTGCTCCCGAAGAATCTGACAATGAGTCGTCGATTCAGGATTGGGAAAATCCTTTATCGGTCTCAGATACGCTTAGTGAACAACTGCAATCGCCAAGCGAACCGGCAAGTTTTGCCGAAGGTATTGATCCGGAAATCGCTGAAGTCTTTTTAGAAGAAGCCGACGAAGTGCTGGCTGAATTGCATCAGTTAATCCCTAACTGGCAACAAGAATATGATCCGCAAATACTGGGGGATATCCGGCGGCATTTTCATACGCTGAAAGGCAGCGGTCGTATGGCCGGCGCGATGGCCGTAGGTGACCTTGCCTGGTCGGTTGAAGATTTGCTTAATCGTGTGCTGGAAGGCTTCTCCGTTGATACTGAAAAGCTGACTGAAGTCATGATGCATGCGCTACCCGCAATCGTCGATCTGGTTAACCGTTTCAGTCATGGCGATATGGAAACCAGTCAGGCGGCCCTGCAACTATCAGCGCAAGCAGGTCAACTACGCAATGGCTTAGAAACAACCGGTGTTGTTATCCCTGAATCCAGCAGCGAACCTGAATTACCAACAACTGTAGCGCCAGACAGCGTCGCGGATGGCAAACAACCATTAACGTCAGTAGGCCGTTATTTGCTGAACCAGGCAAAATCGACCGATGAATTGTTCAGCAAACCTTTGACCTCTGTTGATTTATATCTGCAAAAACTGGCAGCCAAGTCCACCGATCAAAACACCTCTGTTGAATACTATATTCAAACGCTCGACGAAGCCGAAGCCGAAGCCGAAGCCGAAGCCGAAGCCGAAGCCGAAGCCGAAGC
>CAYYRO010000132.1:0-5608 GCA_964474075.1 uncultured Methylophaga sp. | reverse complement strand
CGACAGAGGTCGGCGAGTTCCTCTTGGGTGTCGCCGGAAAGCACCGCGCCCGTGGGGTTGGCAGGGGAGTTGAGCAGGAGCGCCCGCGTCTCCTCGGAGACGACGCGCTCGAAGTCGTCGAGTGCGGGACGGAATCCACGGTCGGCACGGAGCGGGACCGTCGTAATCTGCCCGCCGACCTGCCTGACGAAGTTGGGGTAGCAGGCGTAGTGGGGGTCGGTGAGGACGACCTCCTCGCCGGGGTCGACGAGTGCGTTCATCGCCAGCATGAGTGCCGGCGAGGAACCCGGGGTGACCACGATGCGCTCGGGGTCGACGGTGACTCCGTACTCGCGGTCGTAGTGGGCCGATATCGCCTGCCTGAGTTCGAGTTTCCCCTTGGCGATTGTGTAGCCCGTGTTCCCGGCACGGAGGGAGTCGACCGCCGTCTCGACGACCGCTTCCGGTGGCGAGAAATCGGGTTCGCCGACTTCGAGGTGGACGACGTCCTCCATCTTGCCCGCCTTCTCTAGGACGTCCATCGCGATGAACGAGGAGATTCGCTGTGCGCGCTCGGAGACCATCGAGACCACAGATGGACGCGAGCGCGAAAATTCTATTCCTCGTCCTCGAACTCCATCACCGCACACGCCAGCGTCCGCGTGGCGTCGACGACGGCGTCAGGGTCGGTCGCCTCCTTCGGGTTGTGGCTGATGCCGTCGATGGAGGGGACAAAGAGCATCCCCGTCGGGACGCCCCGAAGCTGGAAGTTCATGGCGTCGTGGCCGCCACCCGAGGGAAGGCGCCGGTAGGCCGCGCCCACCGACGCGGCGCAGTCGTCGAGCCCTTCGAGGACGGTGTCGTCGAGTTCGACCGGCGTCGAGCGGTCGAGTTCTTCGAGGTCGAGCGAGAGGCCACGGCGGGCCGCGATGTCCTCGATGCGACCCAGGATTCGCTCCTCGATTTCGTCTCTGAACGCCTCGTCGTTGCTCCGGACGTCGAGGGGGAACTCGACCTCGCCACAGACCTTGTTGATGGCGCCCTCGACGGCAGTGAAATCGCCCACAGTGGCCACGAGGTCGCCCTCTTCGCTGGCTTGCTCGGCGACCTCCTCGACGGCGACGACCATCTCCGCGGCCCCTGCGACGGCGTCCTGTCGCATCCCCATCGGCGTCGCGCCGGAGTGGTCGTCGTCGCCGGTGACGGTCGCGCGGTAGCGCACGGGCGCGCGGATGGAGGTGACCACGCCCACGTCGTCGCCGGTCTCGTCCAGGACGCGGCCCTGTTCGATGTGCATCTCGAGGAAGCCGGCGACCGAATCGAGGTCGAGCGTCGGTTCCGAGAGGTTCTGTGGCTGGAGGGCGGCCTGCTGCATCGCCTGCCAGAGCGGGATGTCGCTCTGGTCGAGCGCAGAGAAGTCCTCGACGGTGAGCAGCCCGAGCGCGCCCCGGGAGCCGACCGTATGCTGGCCGAACCGCGCGGATTCCTCCGCGCGGAAGATGGCGAGCGTAGGGGAGACGGTGGGCTCCCCGTCGGCGGCGTGGACGGCCTCGATGGCCTCCAGTGCGGTGACGACGCCGAGGGTACCATCCAGACGGCCGCCGTTGAACACCGTATCGAGGTGGCTGCCGAGATAGAGCGACCGGTCGGCGTCGGGGCGGCGCGTGGCGAAGACGTTCCCGATGGAGTCCGTCCGCACGTCGTAGCCGTCGGGGAGTTCGCCGAGGATGTAGTCGATGGCTGCCTGTTCCTCCTCGGAGTAGGCCAGACGGGTGACCCCGCCACGGCTGGTCTTGCCGATCTCCCAGAGGTCGTCGAGGCGGCGCTGTATCCGGTCAGGGTCTATCTCGGCTCCCAACATCGTTCCACCGGTGAGAACTGAACCGTGGCACGGGGACACCATAACGGTTGTGTCCGCGGAAAACCGGTGCGAAGCCCTGACTACAGGGTCGCTATCGCTCTGCTCACGGCGCCTCCGGCGCCGTTCGCGTAGCGAGGTGCTCCCACTGGTCGGTCTGCTCACGGCTTCGCCGTTCGCAATTCCGAGGTGCTCGCGGGCACTAACGCGCTTCTCACGGCGCCTTCGGCGCCGTTCGCGTAGCGAGGTGCTCCCTTTGGTCGGCCTCGCTATTCCTCGCTTTCAGCAACGTTTTTCCGCCAGCGCAGGGAGCTAGACGTAATGTCCGACGCCACCGATATCCCCACGCTCATCGAGGAATGCGGCGCCATCAAGCACGGGAAGTTCAAGCTCTCGAACGGCTCGCTCTCCGATTACTACATCGACAAATACGTCTTCGAGACGCAGCCCGACGTCCTGAACGCCATCGCCGACGAGATAGCCGAGATGCTCGAATCCAGCGAGGTCGACGTACTCGCCGGGCCGGAACTCGGCGCGGTACCCCTCGTCACCGCCGTCTCGATGAAGACCGGCATCCCCGCCGCCTTCATCCGGAAGGGCCAGAAGCACTACGGCACGCAGGCCCGCGTCGAGGGCTCCATCGAGAAGGGCCAGCGCGTCGCGCTGGTCGAGGACGTCACCACCACCGGAGGCACCATCCTCGAAACCGCCGAACTCGTCGAGGAGGTCGGCGGCATCGTCGAGCGCCTCATCGTCGTCGTCGACCGCAACGAGGGCGGCGTCGACAACGTCGCAGAGGAAGGGTACGACCTCGAATACCTCGCACAGGTCGACACGAATCTGGACGTCGGGCGCGGGAAAGAAGAATCGCGAGGAATAGCGAGGCGTGAGCGACCGTAGGAAGCGAACGCCTCGAAACTGCGAACGGCGCGGAAGCGCCGTGAGCAGGAGAGCTGAGCGAACGAACGCCACGACCCCTGCTCGCGGGTCGTTTCACTCCCCGCTCGTTCTTCGAAGCCCTCACTCACTTCGTTCGCTCGGGCCTCGCTACTCGAAGTGTGGCATCACTTCCTCGCCGACGAGTCTGATGGATTTCTCCGTCTTCTCGGGGTCGAGTCCGGGGAAGTGCATCCGCAGCAGGACCTCGTCCATCCCGACCTCCCGCTGGTAGGCTTCGAGTTCCTCGATGGCCGTCTCGGGGCCGCCGACGATGAACCGTCCCTCGGCGTGTTCCTTGAGGTCCTCCAGGGCGTCCGCCTCGTCCTCGGGAGCGAAGCTGTGGCCGATGTCCTCGTAGTCGCCGTAGACGTCCTGATACTCGTAGAGCAGGGAGGGTCCGACCTCCTCCCACGCGGTCTCGTCGTCCTCGGCGACGTACAGCTCCCGGCGGAGCGGACGGCGGACCGCCTCGGGGTCCTTGCCGTATTCTTCGAGCGCGTCGGTGTAGGTGGCCGACTTCTCCGCGAGTTCCGCGCGCGTCTCGATGGGGCTCATTATCCAGCCGTCGGTGCGCTTTGCCGAGCGGTGGATGGCGGCGTCGGACTGGCCGCCGTACCAGATGGGTATCGACTCCTGGACGGGACGGGGCATCACCGTCAGGTCCTCCACGGCGAAGACGTCGCCCTCGAAGGTGACCGACTCCTCGGTGAGGAGTTTCCGGATGAGCTCGATGCCTTCGATGACGCGGGGGACGCGCTGGGATTTGTCGACGCCGTAGGCGTCGAACTCCTCGTCGCGCCAGCCGATGCCGATACCGAGGCGGAAGTTGCCACCCGAGAGCGTATCCAGCACCGCGGCCTGTTCGGCCACCTCGACGGGGTGGTGGAGTGGAAGGACGAGGATGTCGGTGCCGACGGCCATCTCGTCGGTGACGGCGGCGAGCCCCGAGAGCATGAGCATGGGTGCGGGAATCCAGCCGTCGGGGAGGAAGTGGTGTTCGGCGACGTAGAGCGATTCGTAGCCGAGCTCCTCCGCGAGTTGGGCCTGTTCGAGGGTCGCCTGGTAGAGGCGCTCCCACTCGCGTTCGGGCGACTGACAGCTGTAATGGAGACCGAATTCGAGCGTCATAGAGACCCTAATCGTCGGAGGGAGAGGGTATAAGCCTGTTCGTCGGGCAGCGGGGCGCGAGACAGGGTGCTTTTATGTCGCGCAGACCTAACCCAACCAATGATTTTCGAGGACCTCCCGACGGTACCCCGCGCGGAGGAGCTCGTGGACAAGGCCTTCTCACGGGCTGCGCGGGCCGGTCGCGCCAAGTCCGGCGTGGAGGCCCAGGTCTCGATGCTCCACACCGCATCGAACGTTCTCTCCGACAACTTGCAGAACGTCGTCACGTCGTGGCCGGATTTCGACGCGCTCGACCCCTTCTCTCGCGAGCTGGCCGACGCTATCGCCGACGTCGACGAGACGCGAAAACACCTCTCGGAGGTGGGCTGGGCCGGCCGCAAGTGCGACGAGATAAAGCGCGAGTACGAGAGCCGCGTGATGAAATCCGACCCCGACACGGCGCGCAAACTCCGCAAGCAGGCGTTCGCCCGCCTCGCGAGCGTCGTCGAGGAGGTCGAAGACGACCTGCAGGCGCTCAACGAATCGCGCGACGACCTGCGGACGCTCCCCGAGATTCGCCCCGACGAACCCACCATCGTCGTCGCCGGCTACCCCAACGTCGGCAAGTCGTCGTTCGTCAACGCCGTCACCAACGCCCGAAACGAGACGGCGACCTACCCGTTCACCACCAAGCAGATCCGCGTGGGTCACATCGAGCGCGACCACATCCGCTACCAGCTGGTCGATACGCCCGGCCTGCTCGACCGCCCCGCCGAGGAGCGAAACGGCATCGAGAACCAGGCGGTCAGCGCGCTGACCCACCTCGCAGACTGCGTGCTGTTCATCCTCGACGCCAGCGAGTCCTGTGGCTACCCCCTCGAAGCCCAGGTCGCGCTCAGGGACGAGGTGCAGGAGAAGTTCGACGCCCCGGTGGTCACCGTCTGTAACAAGGCCGACCGCTCGCGCGACGTGGCGGCCGACCACTACATGAGCATCACCGAGAACGAGAACGTCGAGGGGGTCCTCGACGCGGCGGTCGAGGCGGTGGGATACGAACCCGAACTCCCCTTCGAGGGGTAGGCAGACCGCCGTCGCGCGCTGCGTGTCGGCGACGTCAGGCCGCCGTCGCGTTGTAGGTCACAGACACCGTCGCGGTGACCGTGACGGGGCCGGCGTCGAAGCTGGTGCCGCCGTCACCGCCCGCGGCGGCCACGGCAGTATCCATGTATCGGCGGTGGTCGCCGCCCGACTGCCCGGTCCGGATGCTGTGGACCTTCTGGAGTTGGAGGTCGGCCGCGCCCGCGACCGTCGTCGCCTCGTTCTTGGCGTTCGTCATCGCGTTGGTCAGCGCCTCCTGTTTGAGCTGGCGGCGCGTCTCGTCGGTGAGGGTGAACTGGACGCCGTCGACGCGGGTCGCACCGTTGCCGACCGCGGTGTCGACGACGTCGCCGACGCGGTCGAGGTCGGTGAGCGTGATTTCGAGCACGTGGAAGCCACGGTACTGGACCTCCGGCTCTGCGCCCTCACGCGGGGGACGGCGGCGGTCCTGCCGGAGGTCGTAGTGGACGGTGGTGAGCTGGTCCTCGCTGAGCCCCATGTCGAGGAGGGCCTGGCGCATCCGCGAGGTGTTGTCGGCGAGTCGCTGGCGGGCGACCTTCGCGGTGTCGGCGGTCGTCTCGACGGCCACGCGGACGACGGCCTTGTCGGGGTCGGCTTTCACCTGCC
>CAYYRO010000131.1:0-5613 GCA_964474075.1 uncultured Methylophaga sp. | reverse complement strand
GGGGTCGTCCGGGAGGCGGGCGAAGGTGCCGCCGTCGAGGCGGGCGACCGGGTCGCCCTCTGTGCCAACGAAACGTGTGGCGAGTGCCAGTTCTGCCGGGAGGGCCCCGAGAACCTCTGTGAGGCATTCAGCCTCTATCACGGCGGGTTCGCAGAGCAAGCGCTCGTCGACGCCGACCGGCTCGTCGCCCTCCCGGAAAGTGTGGGCTTCGCCGAGGCCGCGGCGCTCCCCGTCTCCTACGTGACCGCCTACCACATGCTCCGACGAGCGGACCTGGAGGCCGGCGACACCATCTTCGTTCCCGGTGCGACCGGCGGCGTCGGCGTCGCCACCGTCCAGCTCGCCGAGATACTGGGCTGTGAGACCATCGGCACCTCCACCTCCGAGGAGAAGCTCTCGCGGGTGGAGCGTCTGGGACTCGACCACGCCATCCTCTCGGGCGACGTCGACGAGATCCGCGAGGAAGTCCTCGAACGTGGACGACCCGATGCGGTCATCAACCACCTCGGGGGACCCTTCACCGAACTCGGACAGGACGTCCTCCGTCGCGGCGGGACGATGGTCATCTGCGGGCGCACCACGGGCAACACGCCCGAACTCCAACTCGGGGACCTCTTCCTCCAGCACAAGCGCGTCGTGGGGTCGACGATGGGCACCCAGCCCGACCTCGAACGCCTCGTCGGCTTCGTCGCCGACGGCGACCTCGACCCCGTCGTGGGCGAGGAATACTCCCTGGAAGAGACCGGCGACGCCTTCGCAGACCTGCTCGACCGCGAAGCGTTCGGAAAGCTCGTGGTGACGCCCTAGGGTTCGGGAACGCGCGAAGCCAGCGCGAGCCCGACCAGCGCCACCACGAAGGCGGCCAGGAACGCCGTCCGGTACCCCGCGCGGGCGATGACCTCGCCGGCGGCGATGGGGGCGAGGAAGGCCCCGAACAGCCCCACGCTCGTCATCACCGAGACGGCCGTCGTCGAGACCTCGCGCGGAACGACCTCCCCGACGTACGAGAACAACAGCCCGATAGCGAGCTGTATCGCGAACCCCGAGACGACGAGCAACACGACGACGGCGCCGACCTCCGTGAACAGGACGAAGCCGCCGACCGCAGGCGCGGTCCCCAGAAACGAGAGGAGGGCAACGGGCCGGCGGCGGCCGCCGAAGACGCGGTCCGAGAGGACGCCACCCGAGGTGCGCGAGACGACGCCGACGGCGGGAAACAGCGCGGTCAGGCCGCCCGCCAGCGCCAGCGAGACGCCGAGTTCGGCGGTCAGGTAGCTCGGCAGCCAGCTGTTGAGAAAGAGATAGAGTGAGAACGCCAGAAAGCACAGCGTCGAGAGCGTCCAGACGTCGCGGTTCGTGAACACGCTCAGCAGCTGTGACCGGTCGGGGACCGACGTCTCGGTGGCCACGTGGAACGACTGGCCGGCCGTCGAGACGAGGAAGACGACGACGCCGAGGACGGCGATGGCGGCGAAGACGGGGAAGATGGCCGGCCAGCCGAGCGACCCGGCCACCAGCGGGCTCCCGAACTGGCCCAGCGCGAACCCCACCGGAGCGCTCGCCGTGAAGGTGCTCACGGCGGTGGCCCGCAGGTCGGGGTCGACCGCCTGCCCGACGAGGTCGGCGCCCGCGTTCCAGAACACGACGTAGGCGAACCCCCCGAGGATGCGCGAACTGAACAGCCACCAGTACGCGCCCGCCGTCGCCGCGACCCAGCCCCAGACGCCGGCCACGAGAAGACCCACCGCCGCGACGGTGACGGCACGCCGGACGTCGACCCGGTCGAGGACGATGCCTACGGGGATGCCCAGTACCACCGCGGTGGCGTACATGACGCTCACCAGCCAGCCCGCGGCTGTCGGGCCGATGTCCAGCCCCTCGCGGACCAGCGGGATGACGCTCGCGGGCGCAATCTCGTAGGCGCCCGCCGCCGCCGAGAGCAGGAACACGCCGGCGACGAGGGCGACCGCACGCACGTCCACACCACGGACACGACGCGAATCTGTCATGGTATCGGGGAGAGTGACGGCGGGTCGTTATAGGAAGCGATTCGACTCACACCGGCAACCGGACCAGCGTCACGCCCGCGATGATGGCGATGACGGCCCCGACGATACGCGGCGAGCGGGGTATCTGGCGGGCCTCCGCGTAGGAGAAGACGAGCACCATGAGCGGAATCGTGTTGAGGAGGGGAACGACGGTGACGACGGTGCCGAGTTTCAGCGCGTAGAATTGGCCGAGCCAGCCGACGACGTTGAACACGCTGGCCCCGAGGAAGGCGTAGAGCGCGACCCTGGGGACCTTGAGCTGCCGACGCGCGTCGGGCGTGAACGCCCAGGCGCCGAAGATGACGAGCGCCGGCGTCTGCGTCAGGGCGGTGGCGGTGATGGGGTCGCCCGGCCAGCCGTTCAGCCCGAACTTGATGAGGACGTAGGCGCTCCCCGTGATGAGCATCGTGAGGATGGGAAAGAAGAGGTCGACGGCCGTCGACGCCGACAGTTTCTTGCCGACGACGTCCTCGATTTCGCCTTCGCCCTTGTTCTGTGTGAGCTGGAGCAACACGACGCCGCCGATGATGAGCACGATGCCGATGCCCGCCGAGGAAGGGAGGACTTCCCCGAGCGCCGCGACGGCCGTGAGCGCGGAGACGGCGGGGTAGGCGCCCATGATGGCCGAAGAGACCGACGCCCCGACGCGGTCGATGCTCTCGTAGTAGAGAAAGCGGAACATCGCCGGGTAGGCGATGCCGGCGACGAGGAACGGCCAGACGTTTTCGAGGGTGAACGCCGAGACCACGAGCCCGCGGGCGGCCGCGAGCCCCCAGAAGACGACGAACGCAACGACGGTGAAGTAGAAGGCGGCGGCCATGGCCGGCGAGGTGCCCTGCGGGTCGTCGACGGCGGCCAGCCCGCGTTCGACGACGACGGTGTAGAGCGCGAACGCGACCGCCGCCATCAACGCCAGGATGGCGCTGAGACCGATTATCATGGCACGGGGTAGCGAACCCGGTGGTAAAGTAGCTGTCCCTGATATGCCCACAGGCCGCCAACCTCTAAGTCCCACCGTCCCCGCGAAAGGGTATGGCGCAGGTGCCGTGGGACCTCCTCCAGCAGGTCGGACTGGTCGTGGCCGTCCTCGCGTCGGCGTTCGTCGCCGCCCGGCTCGCCGTGGGCCGGCGCGTCGGCGACGCCCTCCGTCGCCGGTTCGTGATGGGCGTCCCTCTCGGGTCGCTGCTCTCTGTTGCGGGCGTGCTCGCGGTGTACCTGTTCGTCCAGGGCGGCCTCGGCCACTGGTCGAACCCGGTGGTGCTTCCCTTCCGCGCGTGGTCGTACTTTTCCCCTGTCGGCATCGCCTTCGCCGGCCTGGCACACATCGGCCCCGGCCACCTCTACGCCAACCTCGTCGCGACGCTCACGCTGGGCGTCGTCGCCGAATACGCGTGGGGCCATTTCCCCACCCGGCGCGGCGCAAGTTCGTTCGGCTCGCTCCGGACCAACCCCTTCGCCCGCGCGGCCGGCTTCGGCGCCGTCACCTGGATTGCGGGCGTCGTCACCGCGCTGTTCGCGCTCGGACCGGCCGTGGGCTTCTCCGGCGTCGTCTTCGCGCTCGCGGGCGTCGGCCTCGTGCGCTACCCCGTCGGGACGGTGCTCGCGATGCTGGCCGGGCGCGTCCTCGGCTTGCTCCGGACGGCGCTGCGCGACCCCGTCGTCGGCCCCGTCGGACCGGAACCGAGTTTCGGCGGGCCGTGGTGGGCGAACATCGCGATTCAGGGCCACGCCTTCGGGCTCCTCCTGGGAGTCGTCGTGGGCGTCGTCGTCTTCCGGAACCGCGACCGCGCCCCCGACCCCGCGCGGCTCTGGGGTGCGGTGCTCCTCTTTGCGGTCAGCCAGTCGCTCTGGGCCGTCTACGTCCCCGCTGGGAACGCCAGCTACGTCCTCTACCGGGCGGTGGGGCTGGGGGCGGTGTTCGCGCTGGCGGCGCTGGTCGCGGCCGGCGCCACGGGGAGCCACCGCACCCTCATAGCGCGCATCGACCTCTCGACGCGGGAGGCCGCGACCATCGTCCTCGCCGCCGCGATGCTCGCGGTCGGCGCCGTGGCCGTCCCCTACAACACCGCGACCATCGACGGTCCCGGCCCCGAACTCGCCGACGACCCCGGCATCGACGTCGCGGGCTACGAGGTGTACTACGCCGAGAACGTCACCCACCAGTACGTCGCGTCGGTCGAGGTACCCGGCTACTCGCAGGCGACGGACGTCCGGACGGGCGGCGTCATCGTCGTCAACGACCGCCGGGAGATGTGGTGGCCCGCGGTCTCCCGCAACCGACTGGCGTTCAGGGGCGAGGTCGGCGTCCCCCTCGGTGGCGTCGGCTGGCGCCGGCACGTCACCGCCAACCGCACCGGCTGGAACGTCCTCGGCGACTCGCCGGCCTACCGCGTCACGCTGGCCGAGAGCTCCAGAACACGGCTCGCGTACACCTCACCGCCCGCGAACGTCTCGGCGACCATCGACGGCCGGAACATCTCGATAAAACCCACCGACGAGCGCTTCTCGCTGGTGGTCACCCGGCGAAACGAAACCGTCGGAACGGTCACCGTCCCCCGCTCGAACGAGACGGTCGCCGCTGGCGGGCTTCGATTCCGGCGCAACGGAACGCAGATCGCGGTGCTACACAACGAGACGCGGGTGACCATCGCCGCGAAGGAGAGCTATCGCTAGGCCCACTCGACGCGGTAGACCTCGACGGTGAGCGCCTTCGACTCCTCGTCGTGGAACTCGAACTGGCGCGGGAGGTCGATGGTCGCCTCGTAGGCGCTGGTGACCTCGCCTCCTGAATCCGCGACGAACGACTCCACGAACTCGCGGGACCCCTCGTTGTGGACCGAGTAGGAGACGTCGGCGAGCTCCGAGACGGTTTCGAGGAAGGCGCGGTCGGCGTGTTCGTTGCCCGTCTGCGCGCCGAACGGCGGGTTCATCAGCACCGTGGTGGGTTCGTCGGGACAGAGCGGTGCCTGCGTAGCGTCGCCGAGCACCCACGAGATGGGCGTTGTGGTGCCGACGCGGCGCTGGTTCTGTCGGGCGGTCGAGAGCGGGTCGGGGTCGACGTCGACGCCCACTACCTCGCGGGGACCCCGCAGCGCCGCCCCGAGCGCGAGCATCCCGGTCCCGGTTCCGAGGTCGACGACGAGCCGATTCTGGATGTCCCCCTGGAGGTCCGCCGTGTGGACGAGGGTGGCCGCGAGTTCCGGCGGCGTGGGATACTGTTCGAGCGCCGCCCGTGGGTCGTCGAACCCTGCGACGACGGCCAGTTGCTGGGCGAGCTGGCGCTTGTTCACGGCCGGTCACCTCCCGTCCTCGACAGCATCATGACGCTAATTCGTACCGAGCATACAAGAAAGTATGCGGATACGCAGAAGTAATGCAGCGATGGCAGTGAACTCCCCCAACCCTGCTACGTTCCTCGTCCGCCGGCGCGACTGCGATACTCGTTGAGAGTGGGAGCGTAGCGTCTGCATCAAAGCTAAGAGGGTCGGGGGAGACCCCCGGGCACGATGGCTGACGAACCCCATCCAGAAGTACAGGCAGTGCTCGCCGCCGCCGAGGAGAACGG
>CAYYRO010000130.1:0-5652 GCA_964474075.1 uncultured Methylophaga sp. | reverse complement strand
CGGTCGTCGTCCGGCCCTCCTCGATCAGGCTTTCGACCTCCTCGTTCTCGTAGAGGTGCCAGTTGTAGCCGTTCGGGACCTGGTACTTGCTGGGGAAGAGCTGCTGGACGTGGCCGTTGGGGTCCGAGCCGCCCGTCCAGCCGATGCCCACCAGGTCGTTGCTCTCTGCGGCCTCGCCGTTTAAGAGGAACGGCACGAGCGAGTCGAACGGCCGGATGTCGAGACTCGCGTCGAAGTACTCCGTCTCGTCTAAGGTCTGCTGGATGACCTCCATCCACCGCTCGCGGGTGGCGTTGACGTTCGTGATGAGGCTCACCTCGAAGGGCTTCTCGATGTCCTCCTCGGAGAACGCCTCCTCTAGGAGCTGCATCGCCGCCTCCCGGTTCTCGCCTACGTGCTCGTCGAGCAGTTGCTGTTCGAACTCCTCGTCGTAGAACTGGCTCAGGGCGGGGCTGATCGGGCCGCCCTGCTCCGTCGCGAACCCGCTCCAGACCGCGTCGATGACGTCCTGGGTCGGGATCAGTCGCGTGATGCCCCGGCGGAACTTGGGGTTCTGGTACGGCCCGTGGTTGACGGGGAAGGAGATGAAGTCGAAGCCGAGGCCGGGGGTCGCGACGACCTCGATGGAGTCCTGTGATCCCAGGCTCTCCAGGTCGACTGGGTTCGCGTTGTCGATCATGTCGAGCTCGCCCGACTGGATGGCCTCCTGCTGGGCCGTCTGCTCGGTGACGACGCGGAAGGTCAGCTTCGTCCACGGGGCCATCCCGGGCACGTCCTCGGTCTCCTCGAACCAGTAGTCGTCGTTGCGCTCGAGCACGACCTGGGAGTCGGGCTCGACGCTCGAGATCGTGAACGGACCGGTGCCGAGCGACTCGGCCGTGAAGTCGTGTTCCTCCTCCTCCGGGTTCTTGACGGTGGCCCCCTCCGGGACGATGACGACGCCGGAGATGTCAGAGAGGAACGGGGCGTGTGGCTGGCTCAGGTTGAACCGGATGGTGTAGTCGTCGACCACCTCGCTGCTGTCGTACCACACGGAGACCACCGCGTCGTTGACGGTCCCCTGCATCCGTTCGACCGAGTGCTTGACGTCCTGGGCCGTCAGCTCGTCGCCGTTGTGGAACGTGACGCCCTCGCGGATGTCGAAGCGGTAGGTCGTCTCGTCCTCCTGCTCCCAGTCGGTCGCCAGCACCGGCACGGGCTTTATGTCGAAGTCCATCATCACCAGCGACTCGTACTGGAAGTTCGCGATCTGCTGGGAGGTCGCGTCGGCGATGATCGTCGGGTCGAACGTGCTCGGGTTGGCCGCGACCGACGCGGTGAACTCCCCGTCCATGGGGATCTCGTCCGTGCTCGGGGTCGTCGTGCCGCCGTCCCCGCCCGGCGTGCTACCGCCGTCGCCGCCTTCGTCGAAGACGCCCGCGCATCCGGCGAGGCCCGCAGCGGTCCCGCCACCCATGAGGGCGAGTAGCTGTCGTCGAGTGCTAGCCGAGGACTGAGGTTCGTCCGTATCGGACATACACTGGCTGTCACCTACACCGAGTAAAAAGTATTGGGTCAGTTGCTGTATGGAATTCGACATCTCGGTAATAAATAACGGGGCTGTCGCTGTACGATAACCGGCACCGGCGTACGTGTTCCCCCGTCAACGTCGGAGAGTACACGTCGCCAACCCGCGTCGCAGGGATCGAGCCGCCGCGCGTCCAAGGATCGCCCGGGGACCGTCGCGATCCGCGAGTGTTTTTCCCCGTCGGCCCCTCGGGCGCCCATGGGCGAGCTAACGGCGACGCTGCACACGACGGAGGGCGACGTTGAGGTCCGACTGTTCGACGACCGCGCGCCCCGCACGGTCGAGAACTTCGTCGGGCTGGCCACGGGCGAGAAACCGTGGACGGACCCCGAGACCGACGAGGAGGTCGACGGCGAACCCCTCTACGACGACATCCTGTTCCATCGCGTGATCGAGGGCTTCATGGTCCAGACGGGGGACCCGACCGGCACCGGCCGCGGCGGCCCGGGCTACACCTTCGACGACGAGTTCCACCCGGAGCTCCGCCACGACGGGCCTGGCGTCCTCTCGATGGCGAACCGTGGGCCCGACACCAACGGCTCCCAGTTCTTCATCACGCTCGACGCGACGCCCCACTTAGACGACCGGCACGCGGTGTTCGGCGAGGTGACCGACGGCATGGACGTGGTCCGCGACATCGGGTCGGTCGAGACCGACGCGAACGACCGGCCGGTCGAGGACGTCGTGCTCGAGTCGGTCGAGGTCCACCGCTGATCGAGGGGCCGCAGACGGCCCGAACCAGACGGTCGGGCTCGATCGCCGCACGATCTCGACAAGCACGGGCCATCCCGAGTCGATATCGTAGAACCGATCGCACCGGCGAGTCGTGAGCCCCGGCCAGGGGATGCGGTTGATCTCGGAGTGGCTCGTGACTCGCGGTCCCTTCGAGCCGTCAGGACGAATCGGAATTCGAGCCGACGGCCGTCGAAGAAACGACTTACAGCACCGACGCCGGGACCGGCCGGTGCTCCATCACCATCGGGTCGTCGCCGACGGGGATCTGCGCGACCTCGGCCGCCTCGGCGTAGTCGACGACCGAGACGACGTCCTCGCCCTTCACGGCCACGAAGGCGCGCTCCCCGTCGGGTCCGGTCTGGACCCAGTAGGGGTGCTCTCCGACCTCGAAGGAGTCCACCAGCGACAGGTCCGACCGGCGGACGACGGCGGCGTACCACGACGTCGTCCTCGCGACGCAGATGAACTCCCCGTTCCCGCTCACGTCGATGCCGTGGTGAGCCGACTGGAGCGGGTAGTCGTCCTCGCTCTCCGGGACGTGCTCGGTCTTCGGGAGGCGCTTCGTCCGGGTGACGCGGTCGGCCGCGACGTCGTACTCGTGGAAGCCGTGGAGGTACGAGATCTGGACGTAGGCCGTGCTCCCGTCCGGGGTGAACGCGATCGGGCGGACGCCCTCCTCGAAGTCGTGGACGCCCTCGACCGACGTCGTCTCGGGGTCTACGAACGTCAGGCGGTGGTCCACGTCGGCCGAATCAGGCGCGAGCACGTTCCCCAGGCACCCGTTGACGAGCGTGGGCGAGTCGCCGTAGCCCGGCAGGTCGTGGAGGTGGTTCCCGTGGGGGAACGTCGTCACCTCGGCCGAACCGACCGTCGTCCCGTCGCGCGCGTCTATCGTTGTGTACCCTGTCCGCGGTGACGCCGGAGGTGTAGAGGTAGCGGCCGTCGTCGGAGATCACCTGGTGGTCGGCCCGGTAGCCGTCGATCCGGTCTCCCAGACGAGGTCGTTGGTCTCCACGTCGATCGCCACGACGTCGGCGAGGTGACCCCTGGAGACGTACACCGTCCGGCCGTCCGGCGCGACGTCGAGGTCCTGGACGTAGTTCTCGCCGCCGGCGGACTCGCGTTGCCGACGGGGTAGGCGACCCGCTGCGTCGGATCCTCGGTCGGGTCCGGTTCCGTCTCGCCGTCGGGGAGTACGTCGAGCGTACCGAGCGCCTCGTCGGTGTGGGCGTCGTGGAGGCTGACGGTGCCGTCCTTCCGGTTGCCCGTGAAGAGGACGTCGCGCTCGCCCGTCTCGCTGGCCGTCGCCGGCGATCCCAGCGTCGCGGTGGCGGCGACGCCCGCCACGACGCCGGCCGCCCGCAGGAACGACCTGCGAGTCCCGGCGGGGACGCCCTCGGGTCGCGCCGACCGCTTCGGTCCGTCGGTCGAGTCGTCCCGGTCGGTTCCTGGAGTCGGAGTCGCGCATGGTACGGGAGCGTCGGCCGCCGGGCCGCGGGCCCCGGCCGCGCCGGCGGGACAACCGTGCCCCGCTCGCTTCCCTCGACTGCCGGACATCCGAGGGGATTTATGAGGAGACGAGTGGGCACCAGCCCGCACGGGCGTGGTAACCGTCAACACGCTCTCGGAGGTGAGCGAGCCGTTCTACGTCGTGTCAGTGGAGGCCGACGGCCGGACCGCGAAGAACCGGCTTAGCCCGGCACGACGGCGCTTCCCACGCGAGTCGCCCGGCGAGCACCGACGGCAAAGATATCTAGAAAGATGCACTTATTCCGCTCGTTGGCGGACACGCTGTCCCTTTCGATCAGTACACCGAATCATAACTTTCCCCCGGGGTCGCCTCACCCCGGCCAGCGGGTTCGCAGCTCGCCAATCGCGTGGACTATGACACGAGCCAAACAGCTACTCGCAGCATTGCTCTCGATCGCACTCGTCACGAGCGTCGGCCTCGTCGTGACGGGTGGCTTCGTCGGGGCGCAGACCCAGCAGGGGTCCGCCTCGGTGACGATCGAGGACCAGCCCTCCGACGGACAGACCGTGATCGTCGACGAGGTCACCCTCCCGGAGGGTGGCTTCGTCGTGATCCACGACACCGAGTCCCTAGAGGACGGTGAGGTCGTCGACAGCGTCATCGGAGTCTCGACGTACCTCGAGCCCGGCACCCACGAGGACGTGCCCGTCACCATGGGCCAGGAGCTCGACACCACCGAGGTCGACGTGACCGCCATGCCCCACATGGACACCAACGGCAACGAGGTGTACGACTTCGTGACGTCCGAGGGTGAACTCGACGGGGCCTACACGACCGGCGGCGCCGCGGGAACGGAGACCCCGACTGAGACGCCGGCGGCCGCCACGCCCACCGAGACCGAGATGGGCACCGAGACGGAGATGGCCACCGAGACCGAGATGGGCACCCCCACCGAGACCGAAGAGGCTGCCAGCAGCTTCCAGCAGGTGACCGAGACGCCGGAGGACGGCACCCCCACCGAGACGGAGGAGACGGAAACCCCGATGACCGAGACCGAGACGCCTGCGGTTGGCACTGAGACGCCCGGCGTCACCACGACGCCCGACGAGGGCGAGGGCGCCCAGCCCGTCGTCGACACGGCGACGATCGACGCCGTCGGCAACAACGTGCCCGCGACGAACCTCGAGTTCTCTAACCAGTCGTCCAACGGGACGACGGTGACCGTCGACCGCGTGACTCTCTACCGCGGCGGCTACATCGCCATCCACGACACGGAGGAGCTGGAGGACGGTGACGCCGTCGGTAGCGTCATCGGCCACTCCGGCTACCTCCCGCCGGGCACCTACGAAGACGTCCAGATCACGCTCGCCCAGCCGGTCGAGTTCGAAGACGGCAGCGCGAACGTCACGGCGATGCCCCACTTCGAGACCAACGAGAACCTGGTCTACGACTTCGTGATCTCCCTGGGCAGCGCGGACGGGCCGTACACGGAGAACGAGACCGCCGTCACGGCCACGGCGACGCTCTCTGAGGGCGAGGGGACCACCACCCCGACGGAGACCGAGATGGGTACCGAGACCGAGATGGGCACCGAGACGGAGACGGAGACCGAGGCGGCCGCCACGACGACCACCGAGGGAGCCTAAGCGAACCACGAACCCGCCGATCGACCGGGGGGACAGCCCTCCAATCGACGAACGCCCGACGAACGCCCGCACTCGGCAGGGATGGCGGTGAGGGTACCGAAACCCACTTGACCCGAAGCGGGCAATTCCCAGCCGCGGACGGCCCGGTGCCGTCGGCGGGGCGAGGGTAGCCAAGCCAGGCCAACGGCGGCAGGCTTAAGACCTGCTCTCGTAGGAGTCCATGGGTTCGAATC
>CAYYRO010000129.1:0-5679 GCA_964474075.1 uncultured Methylophaga sp. | reverse complement strand
GGCCAGTCCCAAACAATCGGTATTTGTCCGTGACCGGCGGCCGCCCACGGCATCTGTTGTTGTTAATTTATATGCCGGCCGCAGTTTGGAGCGCGGACAGATTGACGCGGTAACGCATATGGTGGCGTCCAGTGTGCCAAATATGAACAGCAGTGACGTCACTGTCGTTGATCAGCGCGGTAATTTACTCAGCCAGCCTGAACGAGATGCCAATATTGCCCTTAGTGACAGCCAACTGGAATATACCCAAAAAGTAGAGCAGGGCTATATCCGGCGTATTGAAGACATTCTGGCGCCAATAGTCGGTTTACAAGGCGTGCGGGCTCAGGTGGTGGCTGATGTTGATTTCACCATGACTGAACAAACTGCCGAAAGTTATAACCCGGATTTAGCAGCGATCCGCAGCGAACAATTGAGCGAAGAAGAGCGCGTTGGTGGTGTCGGTGCCGGCGGTGTGCCTGGCGCGTTGGCAAATCAACCGCCGGGTGGCGGTGTGGCACCAGAGCAGGTTGCTGATGAAGCTGCCGCAGGACAAGAAGGTGAAGGCGCAGCAGTTCCGCCGGTGATTCCGGGCTCAAATAGCAGCCGTACCATCCGAAACTATGAACTGGATCGGACCATCAGCCATAGCCGTTTGGCACCGGGTGATATCCGTAAGCTGAATGTCGCCGTCTTGATAGATGAGCCAGTCAATGCTGCGGGTGAAGCAACACCAATGTCTGAAGCGCAAATGAACCGTATCAGTTCGTTGGTTCGTGATGCTGTCGGTTTCAATGAAGCACGTGGTGATAGTCTGAATGTGGTCAGCGCACCATTCAAAACGCCTATTGAAGCAGAACCATTACCAGCTTTGCCGATTTGGGAACAAGCCTGGGCCTGGAATTTAGCCAAGCAAATCCTGGGTGCACTGGTCGTACTGTTTCTGATTTTCGGGGTGTTACGGCCTGCCTTCAGAGATTTAAACAAAGCACCGGCTGGTTTACCGAATCAGACCAGCAGTGAAGAAGAGGCCGAAAAGGCGCGTCAAGCTATTGCCGCTAGCGCCAACAATGAAGACGTTGCTAAACTGGCGGCAGGTTCTGACAAGATGGAAGCACAGATGAATAATGTACGTAGTCTGGTGCAACAGGATCCGGCCCTGGTCGCCCAGGTGGTGAAAAACTGGACAGCGAGTGATGCCTGATGGCGGAACAAAGCCGAAAATTAACAGGCACTGAAAAAGCCGCGGTATTTCTGCGCAGCATTGGTGAAGCCGATGCGGCGCTAGTGCTCAAACATATGAGCCCGAAAGAAGTTCAAAAAGTTGGCTCGGCCATGGCAACGCTGACCAATGTCAGCCGCGATGAAGTGCAAAGTGTCATGAGTAACTTTGTCGATACCGTCGAAAAAGAAACCGGTCTCGGTATTGGCTCACATGATTACGTTCGCAAAATGCTGGTGGGCGCACTGGGTGAAGATCGTGCCGGCAGTCTGCTGGATCGGATTTTGTCCGGCGGCAACACCAATGGGTTGGATCAGCTGAAATGGATGGATGCACGTGGCATTTATGAGGTTGTCCGTCTGGAGCATCCGCAAATTGTGGCCATTGTCTGCTCATTCTTAGAGTCGGATCAGGCAGCGGCAGTATTAAGAATGTTTCCCGAGCGTGATCAGGCAACAATTTTATTGCGCATTGCCACTCTTGATGGGGTTCAGCCAGCGGCTTTGAATGAGCTCAACGAGATCCTTGAAAAACAATTTTCAGGTAATGCCGGCACTCAAACCGCCACCGTGGGCGGGCCTAAAACCGCGGCGGATATTCTCAACTTTGTTGATGGCACCACTGAAGCGGCTATCATGGAGAAAATCAAAGAAGCCGAGCCGGATCTGGGTCAGAATATCGAAGATCTGATGTTTGTATTCGACAATCTGATTGACGTTGATGATCGTGGTATCCAGGCATTGATGCGCGAAATTCAGTCGGATCAACTGCAATTAGCACTGAAAGGTGCTGACGATACGCTTAAAGAAAAATTCCTGAAAAATATGTCGCAGCGCGCTGCTGAAATGCTGCGTGATGATCTGGAGGCAATGGGGCCAGTTCGGGTCAGTGATGTGGAAAGCGCTCAAAAAGCCATTCTGGCCACAGCCCGCAGCCTGTCTGAAAAAGGCGAGATTGTATTAGGCGGAAGTGGTGGCGATGACTTCATCTGATGATGTTGTAACAACCGAGCAAGCGGACGTGCTTTCTGCCGATGAGCTTGCCGAAGCATATCAGCGCTGGGAAGCACCGCGCATGGTGTCGGTCGAAGATGTCGAGCAAGGTAAACATAAGCCACTGACTGTTGAAGCCATTGAAAAGCTGCATGAAGAAACTCGTCAGGAAGCTTTCAAAAATGGTTATGAAGAAGGCCATAAATCAGGTTATGACGCCGGTATCGCCGCCGGACAAAAACAAATCAAACAGCAAGTGGCACAGTTGCAAAAACTGCTTGAACATCTGAACTCACCGTTGCAGGCGTTAGACGATCAAGTTGAGCAAGACTTGCTGCAATTGGTGCAAACCCTTGCACAGCAGTTTATTCAATACGAATTACAGTTACAGCCTGAGCGCGTCGTGGATGCCATGCGGGCGGCTTTGGCTGCTTTGCCGATCAATGACCGTAAACTGAAAGTGTATTTAAATCCTCAAGATGTTGAGCTGGTGAAATCAGGCCTGTCTTTAGATCATGACGACGTTCGCTGGCAATGGGTGGAAGATCCATTGCTGACCCGCGGGGGGGTACGTCTGGAGACGGCTGATACCACGGTAAATGCCAGTGTCGAAGCGCGACTGGCTCGGTTAATTGAAAAAATGTTGGGGGAGCGCCGTGAGCCAGCCGAATGAATTTGGCGCTGGACGCTGGCACCAGCAACTGCATGATTACCAACAGCGGCTGGAACAGGCCGATCACAGCTCACCGGTAGATGTTGAGGGGCGTTTAACCCGCATGGTTGGGTTGACGCTGGAAGCCGTTGGTTTTCAGGCACCGATTGGCAGTCGCTGTGAAATTCATGCCAAAGGTCAGCAGCCGGTCGAAGCGGAAGTGGTCGGCTTTCATGATGAAATTCTCTATTTAATGCCCACCGGCGATATGCGTGGTTTAGTACCCAATGCCAAAGTACGGCCGGTGCGCAGTGATTCACAAGTACCGGTAGGTGAAGCCTTATTAGGCCGCATTGTAGATGGTGCAGGTAAACCGCTGGATGGCAAAGGCCCGTTGAAAGTGAAAGATCGTGTCCCTTTACATGGTCATCCGGTTAACCCATTGGCGAGAGCGCCGGTCAGACAGCATTTGGATGTCGGGGTGCGTGCGATTAATGCTTTGCTGACTGTCGGGCGTGGTCAGCGTATGGGTCTGTTTGCCGGTAGTGGTGTCGGTAAAAGTGTTCTGCTCGGCATGATGACGCGCTTTACCGAGGCCGATGTCATTGTGGTCGGCCTAATTGGTGAACGGGGCCGTGAGGTCAAAGAATTTATCGAAGATATTCTCGGTGAAGCCGGCTTAAGTCGTGCGGTAGTGGTGGCGTCTCCTGCTGACCATTCGCCGCTGATGCGGTTACATGGTGCGATGCTGGCGACCAGTATTGCCGAATATTTTCGTGATCAGGGCAAACAAGTCTTACTGCTGATGGATTCTTTAACGCGTTATGCTCAGGCGCAGCGGGAAATTGCCCTGGCTATTGGTGAGCCGCCGGCTACCAAAGGTTATCCGCCCTCGGTGTTTTCACTATTGCCGCAACTGGTCGAGCGCGCAGGTAACGGACCGGCAGGCAAAGGGGCTATCACGGCAATTTACACGGTATTAACTGAAGGTGATGATCAGCAAGATCCGGTGGCGGATGCCGCGCGCGCCATTCTTGACGGACATATTGTGTTATCCCGGCAATTGGCAGAATCTGGCGTCTATCCGGCAATCGATGTTGAAGCATCCATTAGCCGGGTGATGCCCCAAGTGGTCGACAGCAAACATTTACAACAGGCGCAAATGTTTAAACAGATTTACGCTACCTACCGGCAAAATCAGGATCTCATTAATATCGGTGCCTACAGCGCTGGCAGTGATCCGCAGATCGATCATGCGATACAGATGTTTCCGAAATTACGTAATTTGTTGAAACAGGAGATGCATCAAGCGCATGATTGGAAACAGAGCGTTGATAATCTGCAACAAACGTTGCAGGCACCGCCTGCCGCTGCCAATCCACCGTCGCGGGCAGCCACTACACGCTAATTACCGGACAGATAGTTTATGGCACGAGCCCAAAAGCTGATTCCAGTCGTTGACATGGCGCGCCGGGAAACCGAGCAAGCCCAGCTGCAACTGGCCGATGCCAATCGATTGTTGCATCAGGAACAACAACAATTGCAGGATTTACAACAATACCGTCAACAATACCTGCAACGATTTCGCAATGCCGATCCGCAGGTCATGTCAGCGCGTAAAGCGATTGAACTGCGCAGTTTTCTGGTGCAGCTGGATCAGGCGATTCAGCTGCAGGAAAAACAGGTGCGGCAATATCTCGGGCAATCACAGCACAAACAACAAATCTGGTTACAGGCGCGCAGTAAACAACAGGCCATGGAAACCTTGATGGAGCGTTATCAGCAGCAGGATCAGCAGCAACAACAACGCCGTGAACAAATGCTAACCGACGAATTCAGCGCCCAGCTGTGGCGACGCAAACAGCCCTGAGTTAAAAAAACCGAAATCTGACTGCGGAAAAGTCATTATCAGCCGATAAGACCTGTATGACTGAGCCGGAAATACAAACAGTACAATTTGATACGCGACTGACCATTGCTGAAACGCCAGATTGCTACCTGCGATTGTTGAGTATGCTGCTCGAAGCCCGGGTGTTGAATATCGACATGCGAGCAGTAACACGTATCGATACCGCCGGTTTACAATT
Source organism: uncultured Methylophaga sp. (assembly GCA_964474075.1). Lineage (GTDB taxonomy): Bacteria > Pseudomonadota > Gammaproteobacteria > Nitrosococcales > Methylophagaceae > Methylophaga. The sequence continues at coordinate 747 of CAYYRO010000129.1, read as the reverse complement.
ACTGTGCTGTTTCGTCCGGGAGGCCGCGCGTTTACAGGTAACGCTGAACTGGCAGCCTTTGCCGGAATCTGTTCAACAAGCACTGGAGCTTGCCGGCCTGCAACTGGCTGGCAGTGAAAATAGCAATTAGGGAGTCACTATGGCAGTCATTTTAAGCGTTGATGATTCTGCTTCTTTACGACAAATGCTGATGATTACCCTGCAAAATGCCGGACACCGGGTGGTCAGTGCCGAAGATGGTCGCATGGCGTTTGAACTGGCTAAACAATATCCCTTCGATCTGATCCTCAGTGATTTTAATATGCCGCTTTTGGATGGTCCGGGACTTATCAGCGCTTTGCGCGAAGATCCGGCTTATCAGCATACGCCGATGCTATTGCTGACCACTGAAGAGGCCGTTGAAAAAAAACAAGCGGGTAAAGCTGCCGGCGCTACCGGTTGGCTGAAAAAACCGGTCGATGCCCAACAATTATTGATGACCATCGACAGGCTGCTGAACTGAGCCGGCATGATCATGACTGCACAGGCGACCGCCCAATCGGCATTATTTATTGAAGAAAGCCGGCAACTGCTGCACAAAATTGAGCAGGGCTGGCAACAAGCCAGGCCCGATGATGGACAGTGGCGCAGTCAAATGCTGCGGCAACTGCATCAGTTAAAGGGCATGACATTAAGCTTTGATGAAGCAGCGGCTGCCGATTGTTGCCATCAGCTGGAAACGCAGTTAAATCAGCAAACTGAGCGTTT
>CAYYRO010000128.1:1005-5794 GCA_964474075.1 uncultured Methylophaga sp. | reverse complement strand
TCCAATCGTAACTTTTTGTTTTTGCGCATTAAAAGAACTAATACCCAAACACATAACAGGGCAAAAATTGCGGCTAATTCATAAGCCAGCCAGTGAAATACAGGATCTGTTAATGACATTTACAACATCTCCGCAGGTGTCGGTGGCCGCTGATAACGCCGCCATAACAAGATGCCAGTCAGTAATAGCAAAACGATAATGCCATTACCCAACAACAATAACATGCTTGGTGATAAAGCTGGTTTTTCGGCAGGTAAATCGATTGGCAAGGTGACAGGATCGGTTACGGGATCAGTTTCAGCATCTTTTTCCGTTGCTTTGGGCACCTCTATTTCGGCGACATCAGAGTCAACGGAGACCAGTTGTTGATCATCTTTAATAGTGAGTGTTTGTGGCTGCAGAAAAACTTCACGCCCCGCCGGCGTCAGCCCGCGAATTTGCAACGACAGCTGATAATCGGTTTGTGGTTGCAGCTCTGCCAGCGTCAGTTGCCAGTGATTATCATCCTGTCGCATTACCTGATAAGAAAATTCACTACCATCCGCAGCCGTTAACAAGGCAGTAATTTGCAAGCTGTCAACATTCAGCAATGTGTTGTCGGCAGTAATACTCAGGCGGTGGCTACGCTGCTCGCCCACAACTTGATTGACTTCAATATCAAGCGGTACTGCAACAACATTGATTGACTGGCGTTGCTGGCGCTCAAACGTAGGTGCTTTGGCGGTAATGACGATATCGTTGCGGCCGGCAGTAAATAACTGGCCGAGTTCACTGTGAAAAGTGGCTTGCTGTGGCTCTCTGCTGAGTTGTGTGGTGATGGTCTCACCTTCCGAATTGCTCTGCTGCAATTCAGTATTGACCAGTTCCAGAAATTCTTTACGCTCGATGGGCTTATCATTTTCAGTCAGCGTGGCCGTCATATCAAACCGTTCACCAACCAATACGTTGTTTGGTAACTCATTGGTTTGTAATTGTAAATCAGTGACTACCATTACCCGGTTATCCGGATCCAACTCGGCATCTATAAACCAGTCACCGCCCATTGGCTGATCGATAGTGATCAGATCGTAATGTTTTTCATGCTGCCAGCGGATGTTGTCGCTGCGGTCTTTTTCGGTAATTTCCTGTTGATCCGGTTGGACTAACGTAGCAGCTTCCGAACCGGCTTCACGAAATACCAGCACTGTCATTTCTTCGATGCTTTTATCGATACTGAAATAATTATCTTTAATGGGCACATTATCGCGTTGGGTAGCCTGCTCAAACAGATGTAAAAACACCCGCTCCAACTGATCCGCCGTGTCGACCTGACGATACCAGCCGTTGGTCTCTAACGATAACTTTTCAAGTAATTCATGATCTGCCGTCGCTGATAAAGCAATGGTATGTACTTTGAAATTCAGTTTTTGCAACTGCGGCAATAATTGGTCAATGATGCGTTGCCGGGATTGTTGACTGGCTTTGTCGCCAGCTTGTAAATCAATCAGTCCATCAGATAGCAAAATAATGCTTCGCGGCCGATCGCTGCTGGTTTTGGCGTTGGCTATGGCATCTCTCAAAGCTTGCTCGATATTGGTAAACAAACCATGTGAATGGATTTTCTGGGATTGACGGTTGGCTTTATCGCGCCAGTCGTTATCGATTTCCTGCCATTCCACCAACATATTGACCTGCGAAGCAAAAGTCCAAACACCGGAGGCACTGTCGGGTGGCAACAAACCACTTAGCAATCGTAATCCCGGTGCGCGCAGGTTTTGTGGATCGTTATGTTTCATACTGCCGGAAACGTCGATCACCACCCGTACATCAGGTGTTGCCGCGCTGACAGGCATTACTAACAGTGCCGATAACAGGCACAGAATCAGGCAAATTGGCCGCATACACTTTTCCATTTGCAGAATAGTCATCTCAAATGACGAGACAATTTTCTGACATTCGTTAATTTGGAATGAGTTTTATGCAGATTTTATGCCGGTTTATCAGCTAATTACTTCAGCTTATTAAAGTAAATCCAGTCCACGCTGCAAATCGGCTTGAATATCTGCAACCGATTCAAGGCCCACTGAAAGCCGTAACAAACCATCGGTGATCCCAGCTTCGGCGCGGGCTTCCGGCGTTAATCGGCCATGCGTTGTGGTCGCCGGATGGGTGATCGTTGATTTGGTATCACCTAAGTTTGCCGTAATCGAAATCCACTCAGTGGCATTAACGACTTTCCACGCGGCTTCACGGCCACCGGCAATTTCAAACGCAATAATGCCGCCAAATGCCGACTGTTGTTTTGCCGCCAGTGCGTGTTGTGGATGGCTGGGTAAACCAGCGTAAAACACTTTGCTCACTTTAGGATGTTGATCCAGCCAGGTAGCGATTTGCAAAGCTGACGCTGAATGCGCCTTCATCCGCAAATCCAACGTCTCCAGACCTTTCAGAAAGGTCCAGGCATTGAATGCGCTCATGGTTGGGCCTGCAGTTCTCAGAAAACCGTAAACCTCTTCACCGACAAGCTGTGCATCACCGACCACAGCACCGCCCACACAGCGTCCCTGACCATCTATATATTTAGTGGCGGAATGAATAACGATATCTGCGCCAAAATTAAATGGCAGTTGCAGTGCCGGCGTGCAAAAACAATTATCGACAATCAAAAGACAGTTATGCTTTTTGGCCAGCGCCGATAAGGCTGCTAAATCGGCAATTTCATTAAGTGGATTAGACGGTGTTTCAAGAAACAGTGCTTTGGTATTAGGCTTGATAGCCTGCTCCCAGGCAGCCAGATCCGTCAATGGGACATAGTCTGTTTGCAGCCCGAACTTAGCGAGATATTTATCGAACAGTACCCGTGTAGTACCGAAAATACTCCGTGACGAAACAACGTGATCGCCTACTGTGCACAAGCCCATGAAGGTCGCTAAAATCGCCGACATACCCGACGCTGTCGCGACACAGGATTCGCCACCTTCCAATGCGGCCAGTCGCTGTTCAAAAGTGCGTACCGTTGGATTGGTAAAACGCGAATAAATATTGCCTTTTTCATCACCCGAAAAGCGGGCAGCTGCTTGCTCTGCGCTGTCAAAGACAAAGCTTGAGGTCGGGAAAATCGGTTCGGACTGCTCGCCTTCCGGGGTGCGCAAATGGCCGGCACGCACAGCCCGGGTAGCAAATCCTTTATCGCGAAAGTCTTCAGTCATGGTGATTCTTTACATCAGAAAATCAACCGATCTTACCGGATTCCAAGCTGTTACGCCTAGCAAAGCACTCAGGATTTTTTTAAACATCGGCGTTTGACAAAGTTAACAGCGACTCCTATAGTCTGCGCCTTGTTTCAGGTGCGTCTTGCTTAGCGAAGACGATAATCGGGAAGACGGTGCGTTTTTAGACAATGCCGTCACTGCCCCCGCAACGGTAAACGAGTTTGCTGCTGTCATCGGCCACTGTGCATTTGCATGGGAAGGCGACAGCAGTGAATGGCCCAAAAGCCATCACTCGTGAGTCCGGAGACCGGCCTGTAACAATCTTCATGTCGCGGCGGGCGTACAGGAAAGTTGCTCTGATTATTTCATACAATCGGAGAACGCCTTGCTGCACATGTGTTTCAGCTAACGCTATCGGGTTGGATAGCGCACAACAGGCGTTTTATTATGATTTCCCATCGTACCTCTCTATTAAGCTTGCTAATCACGCAGGCAGTTTTTAATCCCGTCTTTGCAGGCGATACTGATACAGAATTGGATCAACTGGTGGTCACGGCAACCCGTACCCCCACTGCCATCAAAAATACTGCGAGCAGTGTCTCCGTCATTACCAGAGAAGAAATAGAACTTAAACAGTTCCAAACTCTGGCAGATGCACTCAAAGGAGAATCAGGGATTCGTGTTGTTGAATTGGGTGGTCGTGGCTCGCAAACATCAGTCTTTGCAAGAGGCAGCAATTCAAATCACACATTAGTTTTGGTCGACGGTATCGAAATCAACGATCCCAGTGCTCCCTCTGGCGCTTTTGATTTTGCCAATTTCCTGCTGGATGAGGTTGAGTCAATTGAAATCGTCAAAGGCTCTCAAAGCGTTTTATATGGAGCTGATGCGATTGGCGCAGTAATTCATATCCGCACCAAACGCGGCGAAGGCCCACTTAAAACAAGAGCTAAATTTCAGGCAGGCAACAAATCGACACACCGTGAAAGTTTTGGTGTCTCGGGTTCGAAAAATGATTTTAATTACGCTTTCAGTGCTGGCTTATTTGAGTCGGATGGTGACAGCACGCCCACCAAAAAACGCATGCCACCCAATACTAAACACGAAGATGATGGCTATCAGAACAAAGTTGTCTCCGGCAAACTTGGTTGGCAAAGCGACAAAGTACAAGCGTCTGTATTCGGTAGACATATCGAATCCGAGGTCGATATTGATGGCTTCCTATCAGAAGATTTCGATGCCTTTAATAGCAGTCGTCAAACTTATCTTGGTGCAGAGCTGAAAGGCCAGTTTTTCAATGACGCTTGGCAACCAACCTTAAGTTACACTCATACTGATATAGCTCGAAAAAATCGTAATGACAGACAAGATACACTCGGCACTCTGGATCGAAGTAACTATGAAGGTGAAAAGGATAAACTCAGTCTGCAGAATGATTTATATGTCATCGAAAATCATTTGATTACTGTTGGCTACGAATTTGAAGAAGAGGAAATGCAAGCTGATGGATTCACCGCTTTTGGCAGTTTTATCCAGACCCAAATGACAGATGAATCTCGTCAAAATCGTGGGTTGTATATGCAGGATCAAATCAGTCT
>CAYYRO010000128.1:0-995 GCA_964474075.1 uncultured Methylophaga sp. | reverse complement strand
ATGATGTTGAAAAGGATAATCTCATTCTGAAGTATGATTTATTTGTCATCGAAAATAATTTTATTACTGTCGGCTACGAATTTTATGAAGAGTAAATGCAAGCCGACGGATTCACCACTTTTGGCAGTATTTTCGGTGATTTTACTCAAACGCAAATGACTGACGAAACAAGGCAAAACCGTGCTGTATATCTGCAAGATCAAATCAATTTGACTAAAAGATTGTCCGCCACATTAGGTGTGCGGCATGATAATACCGATGATTTTGACTCTGAAACGACCTACCGTGTGGCTGGTCGCTATGAATTAACTTCAACATCACAAGTCAGAGCCGCCTACGGTGAAGGTTTTCGTGCTCCATCACTTTATGAATTATATGGTTTTACACCATCAAACCTTGGTAATGCTTATAGAGGTAATGAAAATCTCGCCCCTGAAACCAGTGAAAACTGGGAACTGGGTTTGGATCAAACATGGAATGACAGCAAAATCATATCAAGCGTCACATTGTTCAAAAATGATATTGATGACTTGATCAGTACCGTATTTCTTCCAAGCTTTGATAGCACCAGTGTCAATATCAATGAAGCAGAAATTCATGGTCTTGAGGCCGATTTAAATGTGGAATTGACTGAAACACTCAACATGAACGTAAACTATACCTACACAAGAAGCCAGAACGAAGATGATCAACAATTACTTCGTCGTCCGATGCAACAGGCCAACCTGGCTTTTGTTTATCAACCAAGCGCTGATATTCGATTTACCAGTTCATTACATCATGTTGGTAGCCGCAAAGATGTGGATGGGATGGGTGATCGGGTTCGTATGGGAAGTTATGCCGTTATCAATGTTGCAGGTGACTATAAAGTTAACGAACATGCCCGCTTATTTGCAAGAGTCGAGAATCTTACTGATCGAGACTATGAGCCAGCCTGGGGATTCCAGGGCACAGGTATCACTGGTATCGTAGGTATCGAATTACAACAATAAACT
>CAYYRO010000127.1:0-5988 GCA_964474075.1 uncultured Methylophaga sp. | reverse complement strand
TGCCATAAGCGGGGGCGGTATCGATCAGGTTAATGCCTAAATCCCAGGCTTGTTGTAGCAATGCCAACGCCGCCTGGTCATCTGGGATGGTAAAACTGTTTGGGTATTTGACGCCTTTATCGCGGCCGAGTTTGACGGTGCCAAGGCCTAAAACAGAGACGTCGAGATCTGTTCCGGTAATGATTTTTTTCGGCAGCTTTTGCATTATCTAAATGCCCGATCCCAGAGTGGTTCGGCAATCTCAGCAGTGGGTAATAAATCGTCATTAACAGGCGCTGTTTTTTGCAGATTTTGCGTTTGCAAAGCGTTAATGACTTTATCACTGAGATCCGGCGCCAGCGCCAGTTTGGTCGGCCAGGCGATATGCATATTGCCGTGCGATTCGACAAAGGCGCTATCAGGACGGGAAAAGCCGCTTTGTTTGGGTTCGGCGCGGTTGACGTTGTAGGTGACCCAATCCAATTCCGGCAGCGAAAACCACGGCAAAATCTGTTTAAGTAGCGCTTTGGCTTCTTTAATCAGTACATCAGGATCTTTGCCGACGCCATCTTCAGCAATATTGCCGCCCAGATACCAGACGATATTGCCGGTTTTATCGGGATGGCTGCTGATAGTAGCAATCGGCTTACTGCCACTGCCAAGACTATGCGCATAAATATGCGGCAATGGTGTGGTGGGATCTTTGGCTTTGCAGAGCAGCATTTGCAGCGGCCGCTTTTGCATTTGCGGTTTTTTCAGCGCTAGTTGTGGCAATAATTCCGCCATGCCTTCGCCGGCAGTAAACACAAATTGTTGGGCGCTGATTTGTAGCTCATCGCCGTATTGCAGTGATTGAAGCTGGCCGTTTTCGAATTGGCAGGTTACAGGTAAATCGGGTGTTTTGAGAATGCGATCCTTAAAGGATGCCGTTAAGTTTTGCAGCAAGCTATGCACGTCCAGAACCGGTTCATCCAATCGATATAAAGCACCTTTGAAATCTGGATCGGCAAACAGGCCGCTGCGTTCTGATTTGGGCACCGGTTGCATCCGGCTTTGCAGCGCTTTGCTGGCAAAAAACGACAGCATTTTGGACGACAGGCTTTTTGTCGACCATAGCAATTGATGCTCGGTAAAAACGCGGACTTTGCTTAAGTCGATTTCACCTTGGCCATCCAGACAGGCTTTCCAGCGCGCTGGCATGGCGCTGATTGCCTGCGCAGCATTGGAGAGAATGCCGTTAAGTGCGTACTTACTGCCGCCGTGAATAATGCCCTGGGCCGCCAAGGTTTGTGCATGACCGATTTGGTCTTTTTCCAGCAACAGGGCGTGATAACCGAGTTGGTTAAGGCGATTATGCAGCCACAAACCGGCAATGCCGGCGCCGATAATTACGACGTCTGCCTGAAGTTTTTTAACCGTCATTTGCTGATTAATTGCTTATCCAACGCTTCACAAAGCCAGTGACCGATAATGATATGACCTTCCTGAATGCGGGCAGTTTCGGTGCTTTGAATGCGGACACATTCATCGGCGATATCCAGCAACTGGCCGCCACTGTCACCGGTAAACGCCACACTGTAAATACCGATGGATTGCGCTGCCTTGATGCCATTAATGACGTTTTTACTGTTGCCGGAAGTTGATAAACCAATTGCAATATCGCCGGCTTTGCCGAGTGCCAATATCTGCCGGTCAAACACGGTATCAAAACTGTAGTCATTACTATGCGCGGTCAGAATTGAGGTGTCCGTGGTCAACGCAATGGCGCCCAGCGGCTGGCGTTCGTCTTTGTAACGAATGACAAATTCAGCGGCCATATGCTGCGCATCCGCGGCGCTCCCACCATTACCGAAAAACAATACTTTATTGCCCGCCAACACGCATTCACGAATACGGTTTAGCAGCACATCGAGTTGCGGCGTCATGGCAAACAAACTGTCGACCATTTGTTGGTGACGACTTAATGTGGAGTGAAATGACACGGCTTACCTCGTCTTTTTGAAATCGGTGATAAACTGACCCGCGTAAAACGGGCAATGCGCGAAGCGCGATTTGCCTCTATTCTAGTGCAGCGTCGCGCCCTTGTCAGGTTTGTGCGCCGGGAGTTGGGAACAGTCTATGCAGCTTGCTTTTGCCATAACCGAATATTTTCCGTTCGGTGGGGCGCAGCGCGATTTTTTTGCCGTCGCATCGGAGATGGCGCGGCGCGGGCATCAAATCACCGTGGTGACCGCTGCCTGGCATGGTGATTTTCCATGTGGTTGGCAGAAAGTCATTGTCGATAAAAAACAATTCCGTACCAATCATGGCCGTTTGCGGGCGCTGTCCGATACGCTTCTGGCGTTTCAGGGAAATAAGACCTTTGATGCGATTATTGGTTTTACCAAGATGGCCGGACTAGATATTTATTTTGCCGCTGACCCAAGTTTTGTCGCCAACCGCTATCGTGGTCTGAAAAAAATGCTTCCGCGTTACCGGATCTATGCCGGCATCGAAAAACAGATGTTTAGCAATCCTGATCTGAACGTGTTTTTTCTGACTGAAGATCAGCGGGCGCAGTATCTACGGCATTTTCCGCTGGCAACTGCGCAGCAGAGTTTATTGCCGGTAACTGTCGAAGCCGAATTTCATTTTGATCAGGCAAAATTCAATGCTGGTCGCAACTGGCGTGGACAGCAAGAACCCGAAAAGGGTCGGCAGGTTTTATTATTTGTCGCCGCAGATTTTCATACTAAAGGCCTGGATCGGGTGATTACAGCCTTAAAAATGCTTAAACGTGAACAGCGCGAAAAGCTGGCGTTGTGGATTGTCGGCAATGGCAAGCAGGCAGATTACGAGCCAGCGCTGCAAAAGCTGACTGGCGTTCGATATAAATTCTGGGGCGGCCAGACGTCGACAGCATTGTTTTATTTTGCTGCTGATTTATTGGTACACCCGGCGCGAAAAGAAGCGGCAGGGATGGTCATTGCCGAGGCATTGGCGGCCCATTTGCCAGTCGTGATTTCTGATATTTGCGGTTATCGGTTTCTGGCAACAGATGATCCGGCGTCCAGTATTTTGCCGAAACATGACTGGCCGCGAACACTGGTCGATCAATTACGCCATGCGGCGCAAGCTGACGGACCGCTGCCACGCGGGCAGGGTAGTCCAAAAATCAGTGATAAACCCCGGGCACTGTTTTGTGCCGATCAAATTGAAAGTTGGCTGACCCATGGCTGAAACCGTTTATTTACGTGATGACCTGAATTCGCTTTGCCCTGATGGTGATGTGTTTGCATTTGTCGGGCAACTTGATGGAGAAGTCTTTCGCGATAAAGAAGGTCGCCGTACTTTGCGGTTTACGGCCAATGGCAAAAGCTATTTTCTAAAACATCATCAGGGGGTTGGCTGGGCCGAGATTGTGAAAAACCTGTTGCATGGGCGACTGCCGGTAGTGAGCGCCCGTAATGAATGGCAAGCGATTCAGGCTTTGAAACAAGCCGGCATTGATACTATGACGCTGGCGGGTTATGGCGAGCGCGGCAGGGATCCGGCAAATCGCGAATCCTTTGTGATTACCGATGATTTAACGGACACCATGAGCCTCGAATTTGTCGGTGAACAATGGCAACAAAAGCCCACAACGCTGCACAGCAAACGCCTGTTGATTAAAAAACTGGCCACCATTAGCCGCAAAATGCATCAGGCTGGTATCAACCATCGTGATTATTATCTGTGTCATTTTTTGTTGGATGCGTCGTTTGCTGAGCACAACATTATCAGTGACGACACCCGGCTGTTTTTAATTGATTTACACAGGGCACAAATCCGTCGCAAAGTGCCCACTCGCTGGCAGATCAAAGACCTTGGCTCACTGCATTTTTCGGCGCATGCCTTAAAGCTTAGCCAGCGAGACTTATTACGATTTATCCGAGCTTACACTGGCGTACGGCTGAAAGCAGGCTTACAGCGTGATAAACGTTTTTGGGAAAAGGTTGGCAAGCGAAGTGATGCCTTACTCACCAAGTGGCAAAAAAAGCATGGCTGAGTCGATCAAATTAGCTAAATTGCCAAATTTGCCGCTGACCTTAGCATCAACTCAAGGTCCAGTTGTGTTGCAATCTGTTTTACGCTTTCTGCCTGGTAAACGACTGGTCGGTAAAGCGCAGTTTAAAAATAAGCCGGCATTATTAAAGTTAATGACCGATAACTCTAAGGGCCGGCGGATATTGGCAAAAGAGCAGACTGGGCATCAATTAATGCTGGCAGCCAATCTCCGGTTACCGGCGATTGAATTGTTGCCAGAAGATAATGAAGGGGTGGTTGCCATTGCTTATCAATGGTTGCCCGATGCCCGCGCATTTACAGAAACTGATTTGCAGAATCCTGCTTATTGCCAGCAGTTGCTCAAACTGATGGCCGATCTGCATCAGGCAGGTTTAATTCATGATGACTTACATGTCGACAATCTGCTGATATCTGCTGAAAATTTATATTTAGTTGATTATGCAGCTGTGAAAAAACTGGCTGAAAAGCCCCTTACCGAAACAGCGAGTCTGAATAATCTGGCACTGTTAATTGTGCAGTTTACCGATGCCGGCCAGCAACATTTGAGGGGTAAGTTTGCAGATTATTGCGCTTTTCGAAACTGGCCGTTAACGGAACAACTATCGGCGCAGCTCGATAAAGCCGTGAAAAAAGCCTGGCAAAAACGCCAACGCACTTATTTAAAGAAATGTTTTCGTGATTGCACGATGACCGCCTATCAGCGACACGCAAAGATGGAATATGCATTTCGGCGGGAATTTCTGAATGCCGTTGGTAAAGATTTTATCGGCCAGTTAGATCAGCTGATCGTTGATGGTGAACTGCTTAAAGATGGCAATAGTGCCACCGTTGCTAAAGTAGCGGTCAGCGGTCAGCCTCTGGTCATTAAGCGTTATAACCTGAAATCTTTCGGACATTTTTTGAAACGCTGCTGGCGACCAAGCCGGGCGGCCAATGCCTGGCAATTTGGCAGGTTGCTGGAGCTGATAGGCTTACCCACTCCAAAAGTTCTGGGCTTTGTCGAAAAACGCTCGGGCTATTTTCGTAAAGAAGCCTATTTAATAACAGAATGGTCAGACGCCGAGGAATTATCAAAATGCTATCCAGATCTGCCACCTGATGATGCAGTGGCTGAGCAGATAGAACGTATTTTTAGTTTGCTGGCAAAGTATCAATTGCATCATGGCGATTTAAAGGCCAGTAATTTGCTTATTGATAAAAATGACTGCGTGCAGTTAATAGACTTAGATGCAATGCGACAAATTATGAAAACATTGAAACATTCCAATGATAGAAATAGATTCAAGGCAAATTGGTCATAGTGAAATGCAAATTTATCTGGAGCCTAAAATCAATCATCAAGAACTTTCTGGCCAGAAATATTAAGTAACTCTGGCTTAAAGCTTTTATTAATCTGAAAGTCATTTAAAAAAGAACTTAAATTACTGAAATCAAGCCGCGATAAATCTTCATAAGACACATTCCACCATTGGATTTCCAGAAGTTTTGCAATGGTTTCTTCATCAAAACGATAGCGTATAAACTTCGCAGGATTGCCAGCAAAAATCGCATAAGGTGGTACATCTTTAGTAACTACGGCATCGCAGCCAATAATGGCGCCATGACCAATCTTAATGCCGGCCATTATTGTTGCCCGATGGCCAATCCAAACATCATGGCCAATAAAAAGCGGTTTTGTCGGGCTTTTATAATGTTTGCAAAATTGTGGACTGGTTGTCACCCAGTCAACAGGATGATTTCTTGGATCTTGTCCCAAGGTGACATTCCTGCCAATTGAACAATAACGGCCAATGTTAGAAACATTTAGACATTGAGTAAAAGAGCGTATGTAACTCCGTAAACCAACTTTTAAATTTTCAGATTCAATGATGACTTCGCCAATTCTGCAAGGTAACTCAACTTGAATATGGCTGTTTTCTTTGAAGCCTTTCAAGGTATTGAGTTTAAGCCCATTTTTATGGG
>CAYYRO010000126.1:0-6009 GCA_964474075.1 uncultured Methylophaga sp. | reverse complement strand
CGGCACCGCCCCCGACATCGCCGGCGAGAACGCAATCAACCCCGCGGCGACCATCCTCTCGGCGGCGATGATGCTCGATTACCTCGACTACGAGGGCGAGGCCGACCGCCTCACCGACGCCGTCGAGGACGTCTACGCGAGCTGCGGCCCTCGCACCGCCGACCAGGGCGGCGACGCCTCCACCACCGACTTCGCCGACGCCGTCGCAGAACGATTGTAAGGGGCGTCGACGCCCCCGTTACCATGTGGGCCTATCTCGGACGAACCGGGACTTCACAGTTCCGACATTCCGCGAATATCCGGCGGGCCCCTGCCGTCGTCTCGTACCGAATCAAAAGGTTCGCGGACAGAATCCGGTTCCCACACTCCGGACACAGTCCCAGCGACGAATCGTTCACGGCCCGTTCCGTATCGTCGTGCATAGAGGAGACAGGCCCCTTGAAACACGTTAGTATGATTCTCCTACTCTCAGACAGTCGGCTCCTCGAGTTGGGGACGGGGAGTAGGTAGGATGTAACTATCCAAGGGCCCTTCGAGGGGGGTGTATCGATGGGCAAGGTACTGGATTGGGCGAAAGGGCATTTCACGGCGACTACCGGAACGGAACGACCGTACGAGTGTGCCGCGTGCAGCAGCCGGTACGAACGGCAACCCCACGTCTGTTCCACGTGTGGAAGCTACCAGATCGACTGGACCGGCTGGCGGGAGGAGTACCTTAAGTGACGGAGGGAGCCGTCATCGAAGACAGTCCACCGTCCGGAAACACAATCCTACCACACCCGTGACGTGCTAGCCGTACACTTATCTACCTCGCCACGAACCCTCGTTCATGAGCGATAGCCAATCCAACGGCGCGAAGCTTCGCGAACTCATCGAATCCGACGACATCCTCCGGGCACCCGGCGCACAGAACCCGCTGGCGGCCCGCGCGCTGGATATGGTCGGCTTCGATTCCATCTACATGACTGGCTACGGGACCTCCCTCACCATGGGTATCCCCGACGCCGGCCTCATCACGATGCCCGAGATGATCCAGAACGCCAACAACGTCCAGGAGCGGGTCTCGGTCCCCGTGGTCGCCGACTCGGACAACGGCTACGGCAACGCGACCAACGTCATCCGCACCGTTCGGGAGTACGTCAAGACCGGCGTCGGCGGCATCCACATCGAGGACCAGACGTTCCCCAAGCGCTGTGGCCACGTCTCCGGCCGGCAGGTGATTCCGAAGGAGGAAGCAGTGGGCAAGTTCCGTGCGGCCGCAGACGTCCGCGACGAGCGCGACGAGGATTTCGTCCTCATCGCCCGCACGGACGCGAGGGGCGCCGTCGGGGGGTCGCTCGAAGAGGCCATCGACCGCGCCAACGCCTACTGCGAGGCCGGTGCGGACGTCGCCTTCGTCGAGGGGCCCACGGACGTCGACGAACTCGAACGCGTCGGCGAGGAAGTGGACGCCCCGCTCCTGTATAACTACGCCGGCATCTCCCCCGAGATCGACGCCGACGACCTCGAAGAGCTCGGCTTCGACCTCGTCATCTACCCCGAACTCGGCATGAAGGCCGCGATGATGAGCGTCTACCAGGTCGGCGCGGACTTCAAGGAGCGCGACGCCGACGCGCTACGTGACATGCGCGCGGAGTTCGAGGAGACCGTCCCCTTCGACATGCACGAGTTCGCCGGCTTCCCGCAGGTCGTCGAGTGGGAAGAGGAGTACCTCCCCGAGGAGGAGACCGAGAAGTACGAGGGCACGCTCGGCGCGAACATCGACCAGATGGAAAACCAGTAAGCAGCGTCTTTAGGATTCGAACGTTCCGTTTCTTCGGGGAACTTCATTCTCGACAGTGTCGTCTCCGAAGTTGTTTACAGAACCTCGAAAGCCCCCGTCGGCTCGCGCACGCTCGTCGATACCCGCTCGCTCCCTCCGGTCGCTCGCGGGGCCCACGACGAGCGCATCCGTTCGATTCGCTCACCGCGAGCCGCCACCGGGGGAGCGAAGCTCCCCCGAGCACACGGCGCGTAGCGCCGTGAACGGCCCCTTTCAGTCCCGCCCGACCGCACCACATGCCTCCCCAGCCGATTCGTGCGGCTCGCTTCGCTCGCCAGCACTCATCCCTCGCGCACAAGTGTGCGCGCACGGAGGCGCGCCAGCGCGCGCCGTGGAATAAAATGAATGTCCGAAATTCCGAAAACCCCCTACAGGCGGAGGCCTTCGGGGTTGTTCTTGTAGTGTTCGATGAGCCCGCCCTCGTCGAAGATGCTCTGAATCTCTTCGGGGAGGGGCTGGGCGTCGAGGTCTTCGCCGGTCGTGAGGTTGCGGACGACGCCGTTCTCGGCGTCGACTTCGAGTTCGTCGCCCTCCGAGACGTGGTCGGTCACGTTCGCGGAGGTGATGGCGGGGAGGCCGATGGCGATGGCGTTGCGATAGAAGATGCGCGAGAAGGACTCGGCGACGACGGCACCGATTCCCGCGGCCTGGATGGCCGCCGGGGCGCTCTCGCGGGAACTGCCGGAGCCGAAGTGCTCGCCGGCGACGACGATGTCGCCCTCGTCCATCTCCTCGACGAAGTTCGGGCGCTCGGGCTCGAAGATGTGCTCGGCCATCACCTCGATGTCCTCGCCGAAGTAATCGGAGGGGGTGATGATGTCGGTGTTGACCTCGTCGCCGAAGACGAACGCGGTTCCCTGCATGGTCACACCTCCTCCGGGTCGGCGATGTAGCCGGCGACGGCAGAGGCCGCGGCGGTCTCCGGACTCGACAGGTAGATTTCGGAACTGTCGGCGCCCATACGACCCTGGAAGTTGCGGTTCTGGGCGGCGAGACACACCTCGTCGTCGCCGAGGACGCCCATCCCCATGCCGATGCAGGCGCCACAGGTCGAGTTGGTGACGGTGGCGCCGGCGTCGTTGAACACGCGGATGAGGCCCTCACGCTCCGCGCGGGAGTAGATTTCGCGGGAGGCGGGAGTAATGATGAGGCGCGTCCCCTTCGCGGCTTCCTTGCCCTCCAGAACCCCGGCGGCGGCTTTCAGGTCCTCGAACTTCCCGTTGGTACAGGAGCCGATGAACACCTGGTCGAGTTCGGTGCCCTGCACCTCGTCGACGTCGACGACGTTGCCGACCTTGTGCGGGACCGAAATCTGTGGCCGGAGGTCGCCCACGTCGATGTCGATGACGCGCTCGTAGTCGGCGTTCTCGTCTGCGTGCTGGGGTTCGTAGTCCACGTCGGTCCGGGCGTCGACGTAGTCGGTGACCTTCTCGTCGACGGGCGTAAAGCCGAACTTCCCGCCGAGTTCGATGGTCATGTTCGAGAGCATGATGCGGTCGTCGAGTTCGAGTCCCTCGATGGCCTCGCCGGCCCACTCGATGGACTTGTACTGGCCGACGCCGGTGCCGTACTCGCCGGCGACGTGGAGGATGAGGTCCTTCGCGGAGATGCGCGGGCCGAACTCGCCGCTCACGTCGATTTTGATTGTCTCGGGGACTCTGAACCAGTTCTGCCCAGTCGCGTAGACGTAGGCCATGTCGGTGTGGCCGATGCCGGTGCCCGCACACCCCAGCGCGCCGTGGGAGGTGGTGTGGGAGTCGGTGCCGACGAGGAGTTCGCCGGGCCGGGTGTGGCCCTTCTCGATGAGCACCTCGTGACAGATGCCCGTCCCGATGTCGTAGAAGTTCTCGATGCCGTGTTCCTCGACGAACTCCCGAATCCGCGATTTCTGATTCGCGTCGTCGACGGTGTGGGAGGGTGCGACGTGGTCCATCGGGCAGACGATGCTGCTCGGGTCCCAGAGTTCGTCGACGCCCATCTCCTCCAGCCGGTGGATGACGCCCATCGTCCCGAGGTCGTGGGACATCGCGACGTCGACGTCACAGACGAGATGGTCGCCCGGCGATACGTCTTCGGGGGCCTCGCCAGCGGCCCGTGCTAGAATCTTCTCGGCAACAGTGCTTGGCATTCTGCCCCACGTTGCCTGCCACCAACTATAAGCCTAACCCACTGCGCCCGAACCTATCGGGAGACGAACACCACGCCGTCCTCGACTTCGACGTCGTAGGTCGGCGTCCTGTACCGGTCGCTCTGGAGGCTCTCGCCGGTCTCGATGTCGAATCGCCACCCGTGCCACGGACAGCGAACCACCCGCTGGGTCTCGTCTGTGGTCCACGCCCAGCCGTCGGCGTCGAACTCGGTGGTCCCGTCGAGCGGCCCCTCACAGAGCGGGCCGCCCTGGTGGACACAGAAGTTCGCCACCGCGTGGAGGTCGCCCTCGATCCGGAAGACGGCGATCTCCTGTCCGGCCACTTCGCCGATGAGTCGGTCGCCGTCCTCCGCGAGCTGGTCGACCGTCCCCACGCGGTGACGGCTCCCACGAGTCGATTCACTCTCACTCAAGGCCGAACACCTCGGCTGCACGCTCGCCCATCATCCCCCGCACCGTCCCCTCGTCGAAGTGGCCCACGACGCGGTCGAACAGCTCCTCGGGCGGGTCGAAGTCGGCGTGGGGCAGGTCGGAGGCGTAGAGGACGTTCTCCGGGCCGACGAGTTCGACCATCTTCGCGAGGTGGTCCGGTCGCTTGGCGGTCAGCCCGAGCGGCTGTGTCGTGAAGTGGACGCAGTCGGCGACGTACTCCGAGGGGAGCTTTTCGAGATAGGGGAGGTCCGCGGAGAGTTCCATGTAGTGGTCGTCGAGCCGCCAGAGCAGGTAGGGCACCCACCCGACGCCGGCTTCCTGGAAGACGAAATCCAGGCCCGGGAAGCGCTCGGGAATTCCGCGATAGAGCAGCGTGGTCAGGTGCCACATCTGCGTGAAGGGATGCACGAGTGCGTGGTCCTCGGCGTAGGTGTCGTTGAATCGCCGCATCAGCGGGAAGATGTGGAACGTCGAACTCGCCGCGCCGTGGAAGCAGACGGGGAGGTCGTTGTCCGCGGCGGCCTCGTAGATGGGGTCGTAGGTGACGTCGCCCGCGGGCGGCACCAGCCCCGTCGAGGGAATCTGGACGCCGACGACGTCCTCCTCGTCGGCGAGGCGGTCTATCTCCTCGGCGCCGATTTCGGGGCGGGACGGCGGGACCAGAATCGTCGCCTTCAGTTCCTCCTCGTGGTCGGTGAAGGTGTCGATGACCCAGTCGTTGTAGGCGTTCGCGAGCGCGACCTGGAAGTGGGGGTTGTCGACGGTGTTGAGCGCCAGGTTGAGCGTCGGGTCGAGGACGGCGTACTCGATGCCAAAGCGGCTCATCTCGGAGAGTTTGGCGTCGCGGGCGCGAGCGGGCGCGTCGTCCTCGCTGTAGATGTCGCCGAACTCGCTGTGGATAGAGGGGTCGGTCGGGTGGCTCACCGAGTAGATGTCATAGAGTCGGTGGTTCGCGTCTCGGATGCGGTTGCGCACCGCCGAATACCGGTCGTCGAAGTAGGGAAGCAAGTCGTCCACCGTCTCGGTGACGTGAGCGTCGGCGTCGACCACCGTACAGTCGGCGACCGACAGGCTTCCGGATTCCTGTTGTGCCATGTCACACCGGGGGGGCCGGCGTAGAAAAAGCCCTCGGATAGATGGGCAGTACGCTTAACGGGCGAACGGGCGAATCCACGGATATGTCCCCGAATCCGCCGCGTGACATTCCCTGCGAATCGAAATACGACTACTCGACGTGGACCATCGAGGACCGCGAGGACGACGAGTTCCGCTATCTGGGACTGAAGGACGACGGCGCGTCGATGTTCTTCCACCCCGCCGCGAAGGTCACGTTCGAGGGCGTCAACAACGAGGAGAAAAAGACCATCGAACCGAAAGAGGAGGAGAGCCTGGAAGAGGAACTCGGCGAGTGGCTCGAACGCGTCGGCGAGCGGACGGGCTGGGAGTCGCTCTCGGCGTTCGCGCGCGACCACCTCGAAGGCGAGAGCGAGAACAGTTAAGAGGCGCCCCGCCGACGCGGCGGGCATGCCCTCGTTTGGCTATCTGTTACCAACACGCGGCGTCGTCTTCTCCAGCGAGAGCGACGCCGAACTGACCGCACGCGTAC
>CAYYRO010000125.1:0-6009 GCA_964474075.1 uncultured Methylophaga sp. | reverse complement strand
TGTCACCACACGGAGGAGGAGCCGCTGACCCGCGAGGCCGGCGTGGTCCGCATCGCCGACGCCCTCGACATGGAGCGGGGTCGCTCGCGCATCCCTTACGAACACGGCGGCCGGGGCATCAACACCATCTCCAGCCAGGCCATCCGGAACGTGGCGCTCAGGGACGGCGACGACCGGGCGGTCCTCGTCGAGATCGAAATGACGAGCGCCGTGGGCGTCTACCAGGTCGACGAACTCCTCAAGGCCAAGCTACGGGACTCGATGCTCGAATCGGACATCCGCATCGTGGCCATCAACGTCGGCGAGAAAGAGAGCGACCAACTGGTCGAACGAATCGAACTCTAACTCGTGGGTGGCGTCCTCGCGAATAACGACTCTGCCGTTATTCGTGAGCTGCGTCCCATTCGTCGGGTTTGCGCATGTTGGCACACTCGTTGCACTGGATTCTGCCCATCGCGTCCATCGCGTTGTTGAACGTCTCGCAGTTACTGCAGAAGTATCCCCAGCGGCGCTCGCGGTCCTCGTCGGCGTAGGCCACGTAGAACGGTCCTTTCGAACCTTTCTCGGTCTGGTAGGTGTCGACGTAGAGCGTCTGGCCCTCCGGGCCGGTGCGCTGTTCCATGTCGGGTGGGTCGCAATCCTCGGCCAAGTAACCTACGGGAACGGGTGATGCGCCCGGTCGAGCCGCGCCTCGAATCCCAGTTGCTCGGGCACCCGCCCGGCCCGCTCGCCGAAGTAGGACTCGCCCGTGAACAGCGGCTGTGCGGAGGGAACGAGCACCCTGACGGCCTCGAACCCCACCTTCTCGACGTCCCGGGGGGTCAGTCGGGCTGCGTACGCCGAAAGGTCGGCGTCCGCGAGCCGGGTGAGTGCCGCGTCGAGTTCCTCCTCTGGGACCTCGTCGGGGCCGACGCTGTCCGCCGGAATCGTCGTCTCCGCGTCGACGAACTCGCGGGCGGCGTTCGGGAACTCCGCGTATCTGCCGATGGCGCCGTCTGCCTCCGCGGCGCCCGCCGGCTCCATGCCGCGGAGTTCGACCCAGTTCTGGAGTGCTTCCTCCAGTGCGGCGGTGGCGGCCGCCTTCGGGTCCAGATTCGCGTCCATGCCGACGGCGAACCGCGGCCACTCGCCGCCCTCGCGGTGGACGGCGGCCGCCACGACGGGCACGTCGACGTCCTGTGTGAGCAACAGCGTCGTCACCGAGAGGTCCTCGGCGCGGGCACGGCGGGCCAGCGTCTCGAACCCCGCCGAGTCGACGGCGAGCCCCAGCGGCTCGAACGTCGAATACCACGCTAGCATCGCCGCGTCGCGCTCGATGGTCTCGTAGATCCCCGCCAGCAGTGCTTCGGCCCCGCCGTTGCCGAGTCCCAGTCCCGTGGTGATGGAGGGACGGTGGCGATGTTCGGGGGGCGGGAAGTGGACGAACTCCGCGGGGAGCCACGCCGCCTCGCCCGAGTGGAGGTCCGCGCCGGGCACCCACCGGATGGGCTCGTCGGGGTCCGGCGCGGCGAAGTTCGGCGAGCAGACGAACTCGCTCGGCGGGACGCCCTCCGATACAGCCGTGGATGGGGCGCGCTGGAACGCGTCGTCGCGGTAGATGGCGCCACTGTAGCGTTCGAGCGCCTCGCCGAGCGCTTTCATCATCGCGCCGTTCCAGTCGTCGGAGACGCCAGCGGCCTGCCGTGGCGCGGCCGCGTCGCTGAACCCCGTCGTGTCACACAGCTCCGCGAGGTAGTAGGGCACCGGGAACGATTCGAGTTCGCCCACGCTCGTCACGACGCCGACGCGCGAATCGAGGGCCCGCTCGGCCGCCGCGACGGCCGCGTCGAGGGGTCTCGTGTCGTCGTCGCGCCGGACGGTCCAGTCGTGGTCGTCGCCACACGCGCAGTCGGGAAGCGGGAGGAGGGGACGCCGGGCGTGTGGAATCTCGACCACCTGCCCGAACAGGTCCGCCTCCTCGCGTTCGACGTAGCCCGCGAGTTCCCGGCCCGCGAGCGCGCCGGCGAGGCGCGCGGTGGGCGCATCACATCCCGGTGACCCTGGTTCGTTCTCGGTCGCCGCGACGCGCCCACCGAGGCAGTCGAAACAGGCCGTCTCGGGGGTGAAGCCCGTGATAGTGGCGTCGACGCCGGCGAGGGGCTGCCCGCCGAGACCGCCGAGTTCGACGGTCACGTACCTGCTTCCGGCCGCGCGTGCGGCGTCCGTCGCGCGGTCCATCTCGGGCGTCCCGGCGTCCCCGACGACGACGGTGAGGTCGGCGTCGCCAGCGCGGGCGGGGTCGAGAGTCGAGGGCGAGCAGTCGACGTCGGAGAGCGTCTCACGGAGGGAGGCGAGCGCGGCTCCGTCACCGACGAGGCCGATGTGCATGGGCCCGAGAAGAGCCCCCGAAAGAAAAGTGAGGCGTTACGCTACCGGTTAGCTCGCGAGGATGGATTGCGCGACGCTCGCGAGCTGGTCCGAATCCGCTTCCTTCAGGCGCTCGTCACCGAGCAGCAGGCGCAGGCGTGGGCGCCCGACGTCGATGGGGACCTTCTCGGTGTCGATGAGGCCGAGGTCTTCGAGCTGGCTCTTGGTCCGGGAGAACGTCGCCTTGCTGGCGATGCCGACGTCCTCGCCCCACTTGCTGATGTCGTAGAGCAGTTCCTCGTTCTTGGCGGCCACCAGCAGGGAGATGGTGACCTCGTCGAGGCCGTCACCGTCGCCACGGGCGGTTTCGAGCGAGGAGAGCATCCCGTCGAAGTCGTCGGCCGTCTCCGGGCCGAGGCCGTCTTCGAGCGTCTGGCGGACGCTGTTGATGGAGGGGGTTCGGAGCGTGTACTCCTCCGCGTCCGCCCACGCGGCGTCGTAGCGGTCGCGGACGGTCGCGACGAGTTCCGCGTCGTCGCCCACCAGTCCGCCGACGCCGTCGTCGCCGCCGACGACGCTGACGACGCGGTCCTCCCCGACCACGAGCGTGCCCGCGCGGTCTTCGGCCACCCGGAGCGTGAGCGTCCCGGCTTCGACGAGGTCCGCGGCCGTGCTGGCGATGAGGAAATCCTCCATCGCGTCTTTCAGGACGCTCGATGGGGACAGCAGTCTGACGTCGGGCGCGTCGTCGAGTCGGTCGAGTACCGTGACGAGCTCGTCGATAGCGTCCTCCGTCGGGTTGACGACGTACACCGTGCCACCCATATCCGCGAGGGCGTCCTGGAATACGTCGGTGGCGGCGCTTCGAAGGAGATTGTCGCTCATGCGATGTATGTCTCTATGCCGTTTGGTACATTTAATTCTAACGCTAACTCTGGTGAATTGATGGCGGCGAGAGCGCAATTTCGTCGAAACGGTTCAGTTTCGCTAGACGTTTTCGGTTGCGCGGAGCCCGGCGGCCAGTTCGTCTGACCACCGGAACTCGCCCTCGTAGATGACCGGCACCTGCGTCCGTTCGAGAAACGTGAGCAGTCGGTCGCGTTCGAGCGTCGCCTCGGTGGCGGTGCCGTGCAACGCGGCACAGGAGACGAACGGGGGCTGGTAGCTCCCGCCGGTGGTGGCGGCGGCCTGGATCTCGTAGGTGAGGTCGAAGGGGCCGTCGCCGGAGAGCCAGACCGTCGCCGGCGGGTCCGGGCGGGCCGAGAGCGTGTAGGTCCCGTCGCCGACGACGGCGTAATCCTTCCCCGTCATGATGCGCCGGCGGGCCAGTTCGAGCGCGCGCTCGATGTCGAACCCGTGGGAGAGCAGGCGGGCGAAGGCCGTCCCCACGGCGGCGGCCTGCTTGTCAAGCACCTTGTTGAGCGTCACGGCGCCCGCGACGCTCCCGCCCTCGACGAGGTCCATCCCCTCGTAGTAGGAGCCACAGGCGTTCAGGAAGAACGTCAGCGTGCGCACGCGCTCGATGTCGGCGACCGAGAGGTTGCCGTCCGGACACCGCAGGCCGGCCTCGTCGCAGTGGCCGATGTAGTGGACGAAGTCGTTGGGCGCGGCGAAGACGTCCACGAGTTCGTCCGTCGTCAGCGACTCCTGGACGGTCACCTCGACGGGGAGGTCGGCCGCCCGCTCTCTGTATATCTCGGCCACGTCGCGCTCGCTCTCCATCTCCGCGTCGTTGAGGACGACGTTGACGAGGATGGCGTCGAGTTGCTGGTCGCGGTAGGGCTGGCGGTTCTCGAAGGCCGCGCGGCTGAGTTTGAAGGCGTCGATGGGCTCGCCCGGCGCGAGCCAGCCGTGGGCCTCCCCCGCGCCGAGTTCGGGGTCGATGGGGTCGACGGCCGCTGCCCCACGATAGAAGTCGTCGAGCGAGCGCTCCAGTCGGTCGTCGCTGTCGAGGTCCGTCGCCTCCGGCAGATACACCAGCGAGAGCCGGTCGAGGAGGTAGGGGAGGCTCTGGGCGTGTTCGGGCGTGGGGTCGACGTACGTCGAGAGGTGCCAGTCCGGGAGGTGGTCGTCGAGTTCGTCCCGTGGCGCGTCGAGATAGCGGTCGAGGCGCCCGGCGGGGTCCGCCTCCGCAAGTTCCTCGCGGTCGAGTTCGAGCGCGTCGAGGACGTGCGCCTGACAGAACTCCCCCTCCGCTTCGAGGTCGCGGGCGAGCGAGTCGAGGAAGAACACCTCCCGGAGCAACCGACTCGACGACTCCTGGAGCGCCGGCAGCGAGCCGAGTTCGTGCGTCCGGTCCCTCGTCTCCAGCACCGCGGGGTCACCCGCCGTACCCACGCGTACCTCCGCGCCCAGATAGTAGCCCAGCGGGGCGGTCACGAACAGCGCGTCGAGCGCCGGCGGGACGCGGAGCGTGACGCCGGTGGCCCGCTCGTCCCGGGCCGCACTGACCTCCTCGGGGACGTCGAGCGCCTCGCCGAGTTCGACCAGCGGTGGGTGGTCCCGCATCGCCGGGTGGGAGCGCTCGGGGCCGTCCGTCCAGTGGGCCATCGACAGCACCGAGAGGGCGCGGGCGACGCCCTCCGGGGTCCCCGGAACCGTCACCGTCGGGGGCGAGCGCCGCTGCTGTCGGAAGCCGAGCGTCACGGGCGCGGGGTCCGTGAAGACGATTCGCGTCCACCCGTCCCGTGTAACCTTCGCCGGCCCGGAAAAGCGGGCGAAGGCTTCGATTTCCTCGCCGAACGTGAGGAGGTATTCGCCGGGGGCGAGCGTCGTCGCGCTCTCGACGGCTGGCTGTCCGCCACCGATAGCGTGGACCGTCGCCTCGCCGTCGGGTGCGAGCAGTTCGCGCGTCGTCCCTGCGGCGGTCGTGTCGACGGGCATCGGGAGCGCGTGTGACGGTTCGGCCGTGGACCAGCCGCTGGTTCCCACGGTGAGCGCTGCCCCTCGACCCAGCGCGCGCACGCCGGAGTCGGTCGTCACCCACTCCACCATCTTGCCCGGATATAGCGGACGGCGGCGTATAAGAGTCTCCCCTGATATCCATGCATCCCGTCGTCTCCGGTGCGTCCCAGAAAGGTAGATTATTGGCCTCGAAGCGACGAGTATCGGTATGGAATTCGACCACGTCCGGGAGGTCGACCCTGCGGTCGCGGACGCTCTCGAAGGCGAAACCGACCGACAGGAGAACACGCTGGCGATGATCGCCAGCGAGAACCACGCCTCGCGCGCCGTCATGGAGGCACAGGGAAGCCCGCTGACCAACAAGTACGCCGAGGGATACCCCGGCGAGCGCTACTACGCCGGCTGTGAGTACGCCGACGAGGTCGAGCAACTGGCCATCGACCGCGCCAAGGAGCTCTGGGGGGCGGCCCACGTCAACGTCCAGCCCCACTCGGGGACGCAGGCCAACATGGGCGTCTACCTGGCGATGCTCGAGCCAGGCGACAAGATTCTCTCGCTCGACCTCACCCACGGAGGCCACCTCTCCCACGGCCACGTCGCCAACTTCACCGGCCGTCCGGACTCGGACCTGTCCGAATCGGCCAACGCGCTCGATTGCGTCGGCCGATAGGCCGTGCTCCCGAAGCCCCCGAAGGGTGAACCGGCGAGGGAACTCCGTCCCCATTCGGTCACCCTGCGCGTGGGCGTAGAGGGTCGCCA
>CAYYRO010000124.1:4574-6013 GCA_964474075.1 uncultured Methylophaga sp. | reverse complement strand
GTTTGGCGCGCGAACGTCGACGTCGACGTTCTCGACGAGCACGTCGTCGAGGCCCTCCGTCTGTCCGTCGAACAACAGACTGGCGAACCCGGGGTCCGGGACGAATCTGACCGTCCCCTCCCCGAGGAGCCCGACCCGCGCTGCGTCGAGGGTCACGGACTCCGTGAACCGGTATCGGCCGTTCGGGAACGCGACCAGCGTGCCGGGCACCGCCAGCGCAGCCCCGAGTCGGTCCTCGACGGGGACCTGTCCGGAGGGGTCGAGTCCCAAGTCGTCGACCGCGTCCAGGACCCGGTCGAACTCGATGCCTCTCTGGGTGGGCGCCGGTTTCCGGTCGGTGGTCGTCTGCGAGGTCACCGTCGTCGTGTTGGAATCCATGGCCGGCGTCGACGTGGAGTCGCCGTCCCTGTTTCCGGTCGTACAGCCTGCGAGCGCACCGGCGGCGGCGCCCAGCACTCCGAGGAAGGGTCGTCTGCCGATGCCCGTCTCCTCGGGCGGGTCGGTCATAGATAGCCGAGTCCGCGCAGTCGTTCCTCTACTTCCTCGCTAGTCGCCGACCCGTCGGCCGTTCCCGTCGACGAGCCGTGGTCCTGCCGGGAGACGGCCCGCGTCGCGGGCGGGGACCCCGGCTCGAAGATTTCCGTCAGTACCCGTCCCTGGGTCGCCGCGGGGACGGGCTCGCCCACCCCGTGGAGTACCGTGGGCGCCACGTCGACGACGGTGGCGCCGTCGAGGGCCGTACCGGCCGCAATCGAGGGGCCCCAGGCGAAGAACACCCCCTCCGGGCGGTGGTAGGCCGCGATACCGTCGGCGTCGCTCACCGCGTCGTCGTCGAGAGCGGACTTGACGTGGTAGCCCTCCACGCCCTCGACGACGACGTCCGGGGCGAACTCGTCTTCCGGGTTGAGGTCGTCCCCGTCGTGGACCGAGAGCACCCGCTCGCCCGTTTCGGGGTCCGTGAGCGCCGAGAGCGTCTCCATCACCGCGGCCTTGACCCGCTCGCGGTCGGCCGGGTCGACGGCGCCGTCCTCGAAGCGGGCGGTGTCGTTGACGTAGACGCTCCCCAGGCCGTGGAGGAACGCCTGCGTCCGGCCGGAGTCCACGTCGTAGAGTGCGTGGTCGCCGGGCACCGTCCGGGCGACGCTGTCGACGAGCCCCGCCGGGAGCCGCTCGACCAGCGTCTCGTCGTCAATACCGACGCGTTCGAGGGCACCGAGCACCCGCGATTTCGTCACCCCCGTCCGCGAGAGCGCGGCCCGGAGCCCGCTCGGGACCGTCGGTGTCAACAGCCCCGCGTCCGCCAGCGCCCGGTTGACGTTGACGATGCGTGAGATGGGCCCGAACCCGTGGTCGGAGACGACGTACAGCGCCGCATTCCGGGATTCGCAATACGCCATGACCTCCGCGAGGACCGCATCGAGGTCGCGGTAGTGGTCGAG
>CAYYRO010000124.1:0-4564 GCA_964474075.1 uncultured Methylophaga sp. | reverse complement strand
GGCGGTCAGGCGCCGTGAGCGTAAAGAAGAACAGCCGCCAGTCGTCGGTCTCCATGAGCATCCGCAACAGCTCGCGACGCCCCTCGAACAGCTCCTGGAAGTCCGCGAGGAACTCCTCGCGGCGTTCCGGGCCGTACTGGTGCCACTTGAGCCCGACCTGGTAGGACGGAATCCGGTCGGTGACCTGCTCGCCGAGTTCGGGGGGAAATGTGAACCCCTCCGCGTCGGGGGCGGGTGTCATCATCCCGGCGACCATCTTCCCGTCCTCGCCGACACCGCCCGCCGGATACGTCATCGGCACGTTCCCGACGACGGCCGGCGAGAGCAGGGCCCACAGCGGCGGCTGGCGGAGGTCCTTCCGACCGTTGGGTCGCTGGCTGTGGTCGGGCTCGAGTTTCATGAACTCGTAGAGCCCGTGCCGGTCGGGCCAGGTGCCTGTCGCGATGGAGGGCCACGCGACCGGCGTGTTCGCCGGCGTCGTACTCCGGAGCGGGCCGGACGCCCCTTCCTCGATCAATCTGGCGAACGCGGGCAACTCGCCCTCGTCGATCCAGGGTTCGATGAGCGGCCAGGGGACGCCATCGAGTCCCAGCACGAACGCACGGTCGGCGGCTTCGCTCACGGGCCCACCCCCCAGTTGCAACGTTCGGTTCGTATCACTGTGTCTTCGTAGCGGTGGGGGTCGCTTTGTTATGCTCGGGATACCGGGCCAGGGCGGGGGCGTCAGTCGAGGCCGAGCGCGAACCGGTTGGCGTGGGTCAGCGTCGTCCACCCCAGGATTCGCCGCTCGTAGAGGGGGCGACCGGCCGACTCGACGACCCGCCGGAACCCCGGCCGGCGCCACTGCGAGTACGCGAGTTCGTACACCGACCCGCTGGCCTGGCGATCCGCCTCGGTGTAGCCGTCCTCGCCGAGGCCCCACTCCCAGCCCTCCGGGTCGACGACGTACTCCCGGTGACCCTCGAACGCCCGGAGGAGCGCGCTCACGTCGTTCCCGTCGTCGAGCCGGTAGCCATAGAGGTCGACGCCGTAGTGGCGAGCGATCTCGGCGGTGAGCGTTAGCGCCTTGAGCCCGTACACCGAGTACTCGAGGCCGTCTTCCCGGCCGCGTTCGTGTTTCAGAAGACCGTTCGGTTCGAGCTGGGCGAGCGCCTTCGAGCGCCAGTCGTCGAAGGCACGTTCCAGGGACTCACGGTCGTCGAGATACGCTGCTGCGGTGGCGCGGGCGACGAGCCACCAGGCGTAGATGTTGTTCCGCACCGTCCCGGTGTACCCTTGCGTCCCCCGCCCGTCCTCGAGGTCAGCCAGGTACGTCTCGACCCACGTCCGCAGTTCCTCGCGGGTTCCTTCCACGGCGGACCAGTGCCGGGAGTCACGGACCAGCGACGCGCCGTACACCATCGTCGGGATGGTGATGTGGAGTTCGATGGAGAAGTACGTCTCCCCGAAGTTCTGCCCGGAGGGGTGCATTCGCGTCTCCGGGGCGAGAAACCAGTGGTCGAGCAACTCGATAGCCGCGCGCGCGTACCGCTCCCACCCGGTGAAGGCGTAGGCGACACCGAGGTCGCGTATCCAGGTGCCCATCTCGATGGCGGCCTCGTAATCTGTCCGCTTTGTCCCGGTGGCAAATCGGTGGGCGTCGACGCCATCCGGAGCGCCGTTGTCGACGACGCTTCTCGGCGTCGCGCTGAGCGCCCGACGCGCGTCCCGCATCTGGGCCGTGTAGCCCGACTGCCAGGGCTCGCTTCCGGCCGCCAGCTGGCGCTGGATGGCGGACACCTCGTCGCTGTCGAGGAACCCCGCGTAGATGGTCGTCTCCTCCTCTTCCGGGGTCGGCGTCGGCGTGGGCGACGTGGTCGGGACGTCGTTCGTCTCGGAGCCACAGCCGGCCAGCCCCACGGTGGTGCCGAGCGCGGCGGTTTTACCCAGCAGTTCGCGGCGACTGAGCGACCCGCTCCAGGAGTCGGTCATCGGTATCGGCGTCGAGAGTCTCCGTCCTTCCCCGGGCTATCGTTCGATACCATCACTCCCCCCTCGCGTCGACGGCTCCCCGTGTTCGTTGTACCAGACGTCGACGTGGTGATCCGGCGTGTAGGATTTCCCGACCACGTCGGGGACGCCGTTGCCGGTGAGGTCCACTGCCTTGGCCTCGTGGGTTTCGATGCCCTCGGAGACGACCGTCTCGTGGAAGTGGCCGTCGCCCTCGTTTCTGAACAGGTAGTGTCGCGGGGTGGCGTTCTCGCCGAGGCTCATCTCCGCGGCGTAGATGTCGAGGGAGCCATCGCCCGTGAAGTCCGCGAGCTGGAGCGTGTGGGGACAGAACAGGTCCGAAGCGAGCACCGTGGGCTCCCAGCCGTCCGCGCGTCGGTCGAACCAGGCGACCCGTCCGGGGTGGGTCCCGTAGGTGGGCGAATCGCCCTCCGCGAGCACGATTTCCGGGTCGCCGTCGCCGTCGAGGTCTCCAACGGCGACGCGAACGTCGTCCCATCCGGTGGCGATGGATTCGGCCCGCCACTCGTCGCTCTCGCCGACCCGGTGGTAGACGTCGGTCCCCACGACGAGTTCGGTCCGCCCGTCGCCGTCGACGTCGCCGATCCAGACTCCCTCGGCGTCGCTGTCGTCGTCGACGATGTGGCAGTTCTCCTCGGGCCAGGGTTCGACCGTGGGGTCCGCCGGGATGTCGTAGTAGAACACCACGCCGGACCGCTGGGAGAGGCCGACCACTTCGGGGTCGCCGTCGTCGTCCACGTCCCCGACTGCGAGGTCGTGGTACTTCTCGAAGCTGTCGGTGACCAGATGGCGCTTCCAGGTGTCACGCGGGTCGGCGGGCTGTTCGAACCAGTAGACGTCGTTGTAGTGGATTCCCTGTCCCGCCAGCACGTCGACGCGTCCGTCGCCGTCGATGTCGCCGAGCGCACAGCCGACGTCCAGATGGGGAACGTCAGCTATCTTGTGGCGCTCCCAGCCGGGATTTTCGTACCAGAACAGGGTCGCGCCAGAGAGACCCGTGGCCTGTTTGAGTCCCGCAGCACTCGGGAGCCTCGTCCGCCCCCCGGAGACGAACAGTTTGGTCTCCGGGCCGGCCCCCCCGACGATGACGTCGGGCTTGCCGTTGCCCGTGAGGTCGGTGGTCAGACAGATGCCGAGTCTGGTGGTCGGCGGGGAGGGGTCTATCGTCTCGTGGTGGAACCGCGGCCTCTGTGACTGCATCTGGGTTCGTCGTGGGAAGCGACGGGCATTGTTATCAATTCCTTACTCCCCGGCAGTCTCAGATGGCTCCCATGAAGTTGCCGAGCGTCTGTCGCAGCCCCCAGTGGAGTTGCGTTTCGAGCACGGCGACTGCGGCACCATACACCGCGGCCCCGACGGCGACGAGGACGACCAGTTCCAGCAGGGCGGACCCCAGCGCCATCGTGTTCTTGAGCCAGAAGACGACCCCGCCCATGAGGAGGCTCGCGGCGGCCGGATAGGACTGCTCCCGGAGCAGTCGTCCGAGCGTCGTCTCGACCGACTTGAGCACGAGGTAGACGTCGATGGGCATGACGGGAAAGAGATAGACGCCGAGGACGGCCGCAGCCGTGCCGGCGATACCGAATCGCTGGGTGGCGGGGATGAGGACCGCCGCCGTCAACACGAGCCGGACGACGCCCACCTTCGTCATGTAATCAGGCCGGCCAAGCGCCTTCCAGACCGGCGAGTACGTCGACCCCAGCGCGATGAACAGCCCGTACACCGCCACCAGTTGCATCACCGGCACCATCGGCATCCACTGGGTGCCGAAAACGGCCTCGACGAACGTCGGCGCGACGATGGTGATGCCCACAGCGACGGGGAAGGCGATGAGCGTCGTCACCTGGAGCGTCCGGTAGAACGCCGTCCGGAGGCTGGGGATGTCGTCCTGAAGCTGGGAATAGGCAGGGAAGGCGACACTGGAGATGATCTGGGAGATCTCCGTTGCCGGCGCCTTGGCAAACTGGTATGCGACCTGGTAGAAGCCCAGCGACGCGGCCGTCAGCACCCAGCCGACGACGGCGTCGTCGCCCTGGTTGATGAGGAAGTAGACGATTCCGGAGCCGGTCACCCACTTGCCGAAGCCAAAGAGGTCGCGGGCCGCGTCGAAGTCGAACGCCGGCCGCGGGCGGTATCCGTGGGTGAGATACGAGGCCAGCAGGCGGGCGGCGTCCGAGGCGACGTATCCGAAGACGAGCGCCCAGACGCTCTGTGTCGCGAGCGCGAACGCGAGCGCGACGACGAAGTTGGTCACCGATCCGCTCATCGTGTAGACGAACTGTTTGTGGAAATCGAGGTTCTTCTGGAAGTACACGATGCCGGGGTTGCGCAGCCCGAGGAGCAGCGGGGTGGCAGCGATGACACGGAGGATGGGCGTGGCGCGTGGCTCGCCGAAGAAGGCGGCGACGAAGGGCGCGACGAGCACGAGTAATCCGCCGAGAACGGCCCCACGAATGATTTCGAGGCTCCAGTACGTGTTGAGGTATCTGTCGACGTCCATCGAGGCTTTCTGGATGAGCGCTTCGTCGAACCCGAGTTTCGAGAACCGCTTGAA
>CAYYRO010000123.1:2858-6080 GCA_964474075.1 uncultured Methylophaga sp. | reverse complement strand
ACAATACCGCGCTCACAGTGAATACCGGCTGATTGTGCCAATGTGGCATTGGGCCGGATACCGACCGCCATTACTACTATATCCGCATCGACCGAACTGCCATCTTTAAAGGTCAGTCTTTCAACCCGATCTTTACCTTCAATTGCGGCAGATTCATGTTGCATCAGGAACTTCAGACCTTTGCCTTTCAGTTCATCCAGCATCAGATCGGAAGCGGTTTTATCAAGCTGCATATTCATCAGCGTGTCGCTGATATGCACAACGGTGACATCCATACCCTGAATCATTAAGCCGTTTGCCGCTTCAAGTCCCAGCAAACCGCCGCCAATGACCACGGCTTTTTTATGCGTTTTGGCGGTATCGATCATCGTGTCGACATCGGCAATATCGCGGAAACTGATAACGCCCGGTAAATCAGCGCCCGGCAAAGGCAGCATAAACGGTTTGGAGCCGGTGGCCAGTAACAGCCGGTCATATTCGACTACCAGTCCATCGTCTGTCATGACCCGGCGTTTCAGCCGATCAATCCTGGTAACCCGCTGACCACTGTATAGCGTGACATTGTTGTCTTCATACCATTGCAGATCATTGATCATAATGTCATTAATGGTTTTTTCACCTGCCAATACCGGCGACAACATAATCCGGTTGTAGTTACCATACGGCTCATCACCAAATACACTGATCTGGTATTTGTCCGGGGCGAGCTTTAACAACTCTTCCAGCGTGCGCATGCCCGCCATACCATTACCTATCAGCACCAGTTTTTCTTTCATGCTTATCTCCAGCGTTATCTCTGGTGGAGATAGTGCAGGCATTGTGCCAAACACTACATGACTGATTTTATTGTTTTTTAATTTTTAACAGGTAACCAGGATATTTATTTATGATGCATTTTGGTGCATGGTGCACAAAATTGGTGAAGCACCCTATCAGTGCGATGCACAAAAAAAGCCGCCCTCCCGAAGGAGGACGGCTTTGTCAGATCTGAACGCGTTTAATTTAAGGCGCCATATTCCAGATATGTGATGCCAGCAGCCATTCACCATCGGCATTTTTTTGCAGTACTGTCATTAAAACGCCCTGGTAAGTCACGGTTTCACCGGCTTCATTCTCAACATCGGCAGACCAGTTAGCCAACTGACTGATTTGACCTTCAGATGTGTAACTGGCGATAGAGGTGATTTGATGATTATGCAGGCCATTATCGAAAAAGCTCTGGAATAAACCGGCGATTTGTTCGCGGCCCGCCAGTACTTTGCCATCACCGGCAGATAAGGTCGCTTGCTCAATATACATGTTGCTCAACGCCTCAATATCCTGGCTATTAAATGCTTCATTCCAGCTGGTATTGGCGTCATCAATAATTGCATTGGCATCGACTGCCGATTTGTCTCCACAAGCCGCTAAAGCTGCAACCATCGTGGCAGCTGTTAACCATTTTACTAATTTTTTCATGAAATTCTCCGTTGGGTTTAGTTATAAAAAAGCTGACGTTGCTGGTGCAATGTCGTCAGTGCATCCATCATGTTTTCAAGGCTATTGTTATCCAGTGACGCCATCATGGCTGCGACCCGCTGATAATAGCCGGGCATCACAGCATCCAGTTTAGCCTGTCCGGCAGGTGTTAATTTAATTTCTATCTGGCGACGATCATCAACAGCATGATCACGGCTGATTAATTGCTCTTTTAATAAGCCATCAAGCAATCCGGTCATTGTTGCCCGCGACACACCGGACTGGACGGCTAGCTGTGATGGTGTCGCGCGTTTATCAGGCTCACGCATCAATAAGATGAGTACCCACCATCGCCCCTGTAACAGATCATAGTCTGCAAGATAGTGATTTAATGCCAGTGATAGATCGGTACCGACCTGTAATATTTTTAAAAATGTCAGCACCGCCGTCACATCTGCCTGAGGATAACGCTCGGCAAAACGGCTGACAATTTCTTTATCGGGCAGATCTTTAAGCTGCAACATAATAAGCTTCATTATAATTAGCTAGCTAATCATGTCAACTGAAGCTTTCTGCCTCTTTTAACAGTCTGCTATGCTGAAGCTTTAAAAATATTGAGATCCGCATGGTAAATCAGGCTGCCCCATTGGGCCAGCAGCTCAAACAGCACTGGCAACAATTTCAACACCAAAGCGAAAACCTGCTGAACCGGGCATTCGACCGTCATTTAAAAATCGGTATCAGCGGCTTTAGTGGCAGTGGTAAATCAACTTTTTTAACCAGCCTGATTCATCAATTGAAATATTCTCATCATGTTGGACTGGGTGGCTTTTTACCGGCCCGCGATGGCCGCTTATTGGCGGTTGAGTTAGAGCCCATTCCCGGTTTGCCATTATTTGATTATCAGGGAGGTATCGAAGCACTCGCTGCCAAGCCCGCACGCTGGCCAAATTCGACTCGGCAAATCAGTGGTGCCCGGTTACAAATCCGGTTTAAGCAAAAAAACATATGGTCCGGCATGCTCGGTGAACAGCGGCAATTGACACTTGATATCCGTGATTATCCGGGTGAATGGCTGGTTGATTTGCCGATGTTATCGTTGAATTACCGTGACTGGTGTCTTGATACCGGCCGTTTGCTGCAACAAGCACCGCGCGCCGATATTGATCCTGAATTAGTAGCTGACTTAAAAGCATTGGATCCGCTGGTAAGTGCCGACAGTGCGGTTATAGATGCCTTATTTAATCGTTATCAGCAATTTCTACGTTTATGTAAACAGCAAGGGTTAACATTGCTGCAACCGGGCCGGGCACTGCTTGATGACAGCGGCCCATTACCGGCTGTTTTGCCCTTACTCAACTTACAGGCATATAGCCCGGCACAATTGCAAAACGCGCCTGCCGATTCACTGTACCGGCAATTGCACAACCACTATCAGCGCTATTTAAAACGATTGGTTAAGCCGTTTTATCAGCAATTTTTTTCTGGCATTGACCGTCAGGTCATGCTGATTGATGTCGTCAAGGCAATGAGCAATGGCAAAGCCTGTTTCGACGATATGTTGATGGCTTACAGCCGGATTATTGATAGTTATCAAATTGGCAGCAGCAATCGTCTGCTGGATCTGCTATCACCCAAAGTCGATAAAATCCTGTTTCTGGCCTCAAAACCGGATCGCATTGTCATGCATCAGCATGAAGCCATGCGGCAGTTGATGGATGACATTATCAGCCGGATCACACCGCAATCGGTACGAAACCAAAT
>CAYYRO010000123.1:0-2758 GCA_964474075.1 uncultured Methylophaga sp. | reverse complement strand
GGAGATAAATTTCAGTGAGTGAACAAGATCCCTATTTCAAAGACAAGCCCCAAGATACGGCGATCCCCCCGCCGCTGTCATCGGAAACATTTTTTACAGCGCGCGACAGTTTACCGGCCAGCCTGCCTGATTCGGTGGAAGACGATTTTGCTGTTGATATTCTGCCACCAGCGAAAAACACCCACCGTGGTTTAAAAGCCTGGTTTTTCAGTTTACTGGCAGTATTAGTGGTTTGGCTCGGCTATGACTGGTGGCAGCTGATGCAACAATTACTGGCTGACAACCCCCTGTTTGCCGGATTTTTTGCGGTATTAATGGTGATTTTATTAGCCCTGTCAGCACAACAATTATGGCTGGGTTGGCGTAGCCGTCGGCAAATGCAGCGGGTCGATTTTTTAAGAGATGTAGCTGAACAAATGCGTAACGAACAAAGTCGGGGTCGTGCCGGCGACTGGTTAAAACAACTCAGCAAACTCTATGCCGGCAGTTCGCACGCAGCATCGCTTGAAACCGTAACCACGCAGCTACCCGATTATTTACATGATGGTGAGGTGGTGCAATACGTTGATGAGCAGTTTTTTAGCAAACTCGATCAGCAGGCTATGCAATTAATTCAGCGTGACAGCGTGCATAGCGCCGTTCTGGTAGCCGTCAGTCAGCTGGCGATTGTCGATACGCTGTGGGTGGTCTGGAAAACGCTGAAAATGGTTAACCAGATTCATCTGCATTATGGCGTAAGACTGGGACCGGTGGCACAGTGGCGTTTGAATTTGCGGGTATGCAAAGTGGCCTTATTGTCCTACAGCACGCAGGCTGGACTAACATTAATGGCCGAAAAAACCAGTTTGGGTCTCAGCGGCAAAATTGCCGGCAGTGTGGCACAAGGCGTTGGTGTGGGCTTGTATCAGGCGCGCATCGGTGTCAGCGCCATGCAACAAATCCGGCCGGTTACGTTTGCCGAAGGCACGCTGCCGAAAAACCGTTTCCTCAGCAATATCGCCAAAAGTTGTCTGGCCAAATTACGCAGCAGTCAGTCGGCTGCCGCTGACTGATACAGACTTACCCCATTACGGCCTCGCGCTTTAACGTCGTAAAGAGCGGTATCGGCTTTTTTCATTAAGCCAGCTAAGCTTTCGTTTTGTTCAGGTGACCAGATGGCGACGCCGATACTTAACGTAATCCGGATGGTATTACCGGCACATTGCAGGTTTTCAAAAAATGGCTGGCGCAGGTTTTCAGCAACTTTCAATGCTGCTTCGCTGCTTTGGACATTACTGAGTAACACGACAAATTCATCACCGCCAAAGCGTGCCAATGTGTCGCTGGCTCTTAATACCGACTGCATTTTTTCAGCAACGGCCTTAATGACCTCATCGCCCACATCATGACCATAACTGTCATTGATGTGCTTAAAGTGATCAACATCGATAAACATCAATGCCAACTTCTGATTATTGCGTCGTGCGGCTAACAATCCATGACTGATTCGGTCATCAAATAAACGCCGGTTTGGTAACCCCGTCAGTGCGTCATAAAAGGCCAGCAGGCGGATCCGCTCCTGCTCATTTTTACGTGCTGTTATGTCTTCAATTTGCGAGACAAAGTGGGCAACGTTGCCATCGGCATCATGGACCACAGACACACTCAGCAACACATCAATAATCTGGCCATTTTTATGGAAGTAGCGCTTCTCCATCTGATAGTGATTAAGCTCGCCATTAATCAGATTTTCTACATATTGCTGGTCTAAATTCAGATCATCAGGATGGGTAACATCCATAAATGTCAGCTTTAACAGTTCATTTTCCTGATAACCCAACATGTTGCATAAGGCATCATTAACTTCCAACCATCGACCATTAATATCGACCAATGCCATGCCGATTGCTGCCGTATCAAAGGCATTACGAAACCGTTCTTCACTCTGACGTAAACTGATTTCGGCATCCTTACGCCAGCTGATATCACTGTGTGTACCAACCGCCCGCAAAGGTGTGCCATCGGCATCACGCTCGATAACCGTGCCACGGTCCAAAATCCATTTCCAGCTGCCATCTTTGCAACGCATACGGTGTTCATTGCGATATTCTGGCTGACTTCCATCAAGCAGCGCTTGAATAGCTTTTTCGACATGCGGCCGATCCTCGGGATGCACCCGTTCTGACCAGTCTTTTAAATGCGGTGGAAACTCGCCGGGCTCGAATCCAAGCATCGTTATCAGCCGGTCAGAAAAAATAACCCGCTCATCCTTAATTGACCAATCCCAAACACCCTCGCCGCTACCTTCCAGGGCATGTTTCCAGCGGGCTTCGGTCTGCTCCAGCTGGTACTGGTTTAGCCAGCTATCAGTAATATCGAAACTGACACCTAACATGCCCTCTTGCTGACCATCATTGCCATATTTCAATACGGCATTGAGCTGAATCATTCGGGTAAGACCATTTTCTGGTTGCACCAGGACCTGGATATTTAACTCTTGTTGCTCACTGATGGCCTGGGTAATTGCGGTATGTAAACGCTGCTGATCATTTATTTCTACAAGCTGCAACCAATCTGCATACGCAATATGCTGTTCGGCCGGTGTTTTTACGCCCATCAGTTTTGCCAGACTCTCGTCCAGAAACAGTAAATTACTGGCAAAATCCCAATCCCAAACGCCCATCCGTGCTGTTTCAGTTGCCAGAAACAATCGCTGATTTTGTTCTCGCAGTTTACTGGTCATTTGTCTGGCCAGCGTTTCTGCACGAATGCGGCCATT
>CAYYRO010000122.1:1665-6090 GCA_964474075.1 uncultured Methylophaga sp. | reverse complement strand
GCTTCCTCGTCACCCACGCCGACGGGGACTCGGCGGTGCTGAAGGACGTCGAGAGCGGCCAGGTCCACACGCTCGCGGAGAACCCGGGCGTCGAGGAGCACGACGTGCTCGAGGCGACCGTCGCGCCCGAGCCGCCGATGGAGGTCACCTGGCGGGTCACGGAGGTGCGCGAACGTCGTTCCCTCCGCGTCGAGGAGAGCGACGAGCCCCCGACCGCACAGGAGTGTGACCTCGCGAACGAGGGGGAGGTCGGCGACCTCGTCCGGCGCGAGCGGGCCGGCAAGGGCGAGATACACGTCCTGACCGTCCCACCGGAGGAGGTCGAGGCGGCCGTCGCCGACGTGCTCGACGACGAGGGGACGCTCGCCCGGGCGGCACGGCTCGGCGTCGCCAGGGTGGAGGTCCGCTCGGCGACGACCGGGGACCGCGGCGTGGTGAGCGTTCGGTACATGCCCTGAGGGACCCGGTTCGAGCGCGAACTTATGCTCGCCGGGTGCCTCCGGGTAGCATGGCATCCACGTCCACGTCTATCGCTCGACAGGTCGAGGCCGCCGCGGCGGAGTGGCCCGGCGTCACCGTCCACGACCACCGCTTCGGCGGCCGGGAGTTCCGCCTCGACACCCGCGAGGTCGGACACCTCCACGGCGACCGCCAGGCAGACATCGCCTACCCGCGGCCCGTCCGAGACGCCGTCGTCGGCGCCGGGCTCGCCGGTCCCCACCACCTCTTCCCGGACTCGGGGTGGGTCACCTACCACGTCGATGGTCCCACGTCGACCGACCGGATCGTCGACCTCCTGCGGCTCTCCTATCTCGTCCACGCCGCGGCGCTCGCCCGGCGGGGCGACCACCCCGAACTCGAGTCGCTCGACGTGCCCGGGGAACTGGATCGCCTCGGCCTCGCGCCCGACGTGACGGCGGCCGCCCGCGCCCGGGTCGCCTGAGGTATCGGCGACCGCACCGGCAACCGCACCGGCGGACGCGTAGCGCCTCGCGCCCGGGGCCGGGAACTGTCCTCGCGGCTGAGCGCTGCTAGCTCGCGCCCGGAGAGGCTTATCGCGTCCGGACGCGTACCCGTGTCGTGAATCGTCCCTCGCTCCCGCTCGCCGACCCGGGTCCGCGACTCGTGGTGTTCACCCTCTGGCTGCTCGTCTTCGCGGCGGGGACCCAGGCGATGCTCGTCGCGCCCATCATCCCGCAGATCGCGGCCCAGCTGGGCGTCGAGGAGGCACGCCTCGGCGTGCTCGTCACCTCTTATGCGGTCGCGGTCGGCGCGTTCGCGCTCGTCACCGGCCCGATCAGCGACCGTGTCGGCCGACGGACCGTGCTCCTCGTCGGGACGGCACTGATGGCCGTCGCCCTCGCGCTCCACGGCCTCGCGGACTCCTACCTCTCGCTGATATCGGTCCGGGCGCTGGCCGGCGTCGCCGGCGGCGTCCTCAACGGCGCGGCGGTCGCGTACGTCGGTGACTTCTTCCCCGCCGAGCGTCGCGGCCGGGTGAACGGGTGGATAATCAGCGGCTTCGCCGCCGGACAGGTCGCCGGCATCCCCGTCGGAACCCTCCTCGCCGACGCCTTCGGCTACCGCACGCCGTTCCTCCTGTTCGCCGTCGTCGCCGCCGTCTCGCTCGGTCTCGTCTTCGTCGCGCTCCCACAGCCTGCTATCGGCCGCGCCGGGACGCCGCTCACGCTGGGCTCGGCCGTCGGTGGGTACCGGGACCTGCTCGCCCGGCGCGACGTCGCCGCCGCCACCGTCGTCTTCTTCATCATGTTCGGCGGGTCGACCCTCTACATGACGTTCCTCCCGACGTGGCTGACCGTCTCCATCGGGGTCGGCGCGGGTGCCATCGCCACCCTGTTCCTCCTCGGCGGGCTCTCGAACGCCGTCGTCGGACCCGTCTCCGGGTCGCTCTCGGACAAACTGGGCAGAAAGCGGATCATCGTCGTCGCGAGCGTCGGCCTCGCCGCGCTCATGGCGCTCACCCCCTTCCTCGGGTCGTTCCCCCTGGTCGCGGGCACCTTCGTCCTCGTGATGGCGCTGTTCGCCTCGCGGGCCACCTCGTTCACCACGATGCTCACCGAACTCGTCGACGGCGACCAGCGCGGCTCGCTCATGTCGCTCACCGTCGGCGTCGGACAGGTGGGCGTCGGCGTCGGCGGTGCCCTCGCCGGCTCGATCTACGGGAGCGTCGGCTACACCCCGAGCGCCGTCGCCGCCGGCCTCTCGATGCTCCTCATCGCCGGGCTCATCGCGGTCTTCCTCCCGGCGACCGGACCCGTGTCCTCGCCACCGAGGCTCGCGACGACGGCTTCGCCAGCCCAACCCGTCGCCGCCGACCACCCGGACCTCGCTCCCGACGCACTCTGTGGGCCGATGGCCGAGTGCGGGTACAGCGACGACGACTGACAGCCGGTGGTGACGGCACGCCATCGCAGGTGCCCTCCCTGAAGAGACGGGTCACCCTTCAGGTGGGACGCTCCTCGCCCACCTCGACCGGATCACCCACCGTGACCTCGCTCCCGACGGATTCGTGAGGAACCCGCGTGTTCGCCATCAGCCGGAAGTGGTGGTCGTACCAGGCGTCGCCGGCCCACTCGGGGAGCGTCTCGCGGCGCTTCTCGACGAACCGCTCGCGGAACCCCGGCGTCTCCTCGCCCGTGTCGGGATCGCGGGTGGGCACCACACACCGCTGGCAGGGATTGGTCCCCTCGAAGCGCACCCCGCCGACCTCGAACGGGACCACGCGGTCCCGGGACGCCGCGGCGTAGAGGTGGTCCTCCCAGAACGCCGGTGCCCGGACGATCAGATTGGGACGGAGCCGCCGCCGGACGTCTTCGTTTGGCAGGTCGAACCACGACGCGACGGCGTCGAGCGTCCCCGTCGAGACCACCGTCGGCCCCGCCGCGTGCGCGTCGTCGGGGAACCCTCCGCGTTCGTCGCGCCGGACGGTCACATCGTACTCGAAGTACGCCGAGAGCCACGACTCCAGGGCCGACCGATCTTCGAGCGAGAACTCGCGTACCCCGTCCGTACCGTGCTCGCGGAGCGCGAGCGTTCCGTCGTCCGGGTCGAACCTCGAGCGGAGGCGGTAGATACGGGGTTCGCGCTTGCCGTTCACGTGCTCGCCGTCGGCGTCGAAGACGGCGAACTCGCGGTCGTGGGAGAGCCCGCCCGCCTCCCGGACGGTCGCACGATCCACCGGGTGTGGGTCGAGCGACTTCACCGGATGGACGACTATCCGGCCCAGCGTGGGAGCGTCGGTGTCACCGGTCACACGCTCACTTCGGCCCGTGCGGACAAGAAATCGTCCGGTGGGTCAGCGACCCCGTCGCCTCGATTTGGCGACGGTCGGCAGCGACCCCGCCGGCACGTTCTGCCGGCGGTCGGCAGCGCCCCCACGGGCACGTCTTGCCGGGATCGTCACCGTCCCTGTCGCAGCTCCCGGACCAGCTGCTGGATGATCTCGCCCTGTCGCTCGAGCAACTCGTTCTGTCGTTCGACGGCCGCCGCCAGATCGTCAAGTCGCGCCGCGATCTCCGGCGGAATCGCCTCCTCGGCGTCCGTCGCGCCCTCATCGGCCGTGTCCGCTCCCTCCTCCCCCTCCGCCGTTCCGGTCCCGAAGTCGGCGGTCACCCGTCCGAGGATGGTCTCTCCCTCCTCGTCGGTCCCGAAGGGGTCGTCGGAGGCGACGGCGTCGGCCGTCCCAGCGCCGCCCGCGTCCGCCGTCGTCCCCGCGTCCTCGTCGTCTTCTCCCTCGTCGTCCTCGAGCAACTGGGTGAACCCGCTCTCCTCGAGCACGTTCCCCTCCTCCTCTTCGGGGGCGATGACGTCCTCGAGTTCAGTCAGTGACGAGACGTCGTGGAAGGCGAACACCGCCTCCTGTATCGTCCGCCGGACGGTGCCCGCGTGTTCGTTGGGCACCTTCACCCGCTGGGGGTAGCCGTCCACCTCGATCTCGATCTCCGTCCCGACCGCACCCTCCTCGAACCGGAGGCCGGTGAGGTCGGCGTACGGCGCCACCTCGAACTCCTCGTCCCAGACGGCGCCCCCGACGTGTTTCACCACCCGGCGGTCGGTGACGACCAGCGTGAGTTCGCTGAACCGGTACGCTCCGCGGACGCTCTCGTCGGCCTCGATGACGCCCGCGGTCCGGAGAACCCCCGAGAGTAGCGGGACCAGCACCTGGTGGGTGCTCCCCGCCGGGACGGTGAAGTCCTTCACGCCATCGACGTAGGCCAGTCGGAACGTCGTCTTGCGACGGCCGGTCCGGATCTCGACCCGCTGGACGTCGTGGGGGTACGCGGAGACGGACTCGTCGCTGAGCAGCCCTTCGGCACGGTAGACGAGCGTCCGCGTCGGCGTGACGAGCACCGCGTCGTCGCCGCCGAGCCCGACCCGGGTCAGGACCCGCTCGCCGTCCAGCCG
>CAYYRO010000122.1:0-1565 GCA_964474075.1 uncultured Methylophaga sp. | reverse complement strand
GGACGTCTTCGAGTACGCCTCCGAGTACGGACCGGCGGACCTCGATGACCTCCGCGAGCTCGCCAGCTCCGGCACGCTCACGGGGCTCGGCGGGGCCGTGACGGTCGTTCGGGGGCTCGGATCGCTCCGCCGCGGTGAGACCGGACGCGGCCTGTTCCGGGTCGCGATAGGCGTGCTGCTCCTCGCCCTCGCGGTCGCACAGCGACGGATCCGGGACGACCGGTCCGGCGAGCGCGGGACCGACGCCGTAGACCAGACGGACGTCACCGGTAGCACCACCGACCTCGAGGACGTCAGTGGCGGACTGGACGCGAACGAGGGGACGGAGACCGACGCCGACCCGGCCGAGGTGCTCGAGACCGGCTCCGACGTCGAGGACGTGAGCGACGGGCGGGACGACGAGAGTCACGACGGATCGGTCGGTGATATCGACCGGACCGATGTCGCCGACACCGGCCCCGACGTCGAGGGGATAGACCCGAAACCGGACCCGGGCTCGACGTCCCGGGAGCGAACCGACCAGAGCGACGCCGGGGATATGGACGTCGGTACCGACGACGAGGGAACCGGCGACGGTACCGACGAGGGCGACGCCGAGAGGAGCGCGACCGACGAGGAGGCGGGCGTCAGCACCGAGTCGGGTGAGGTGGACGGCGAGGAGACCAGCGCCGACACCGACGTTGTAGACGAATCCGAAGACGAATCCGAAGACGAGGCGTCCAGGTAGTCGACTTCGGAGTTCTGTCGCCGTTCGGGAAACGAGGGTACTGGATCGACGGGAGGACGACCGGGTCTACCTGCGCGAGCACTGAGCGCCCGATCCCCGCGACCAGCCTAACCACCCCATTCTTCGGACGAAGAGGACGAGAGCCATCTCGAGTCGCCCGTCGTCCAGTCGCGCCGCCAGCAACCGCTCGACCCCAGTACCGGCTACGTGAGGCGACCTCTCGGGGCGGCGTAGTCTCCTGGTGGACTGGAGGCTTCCCCGACACGAGAGGCGGGCTCCGGTGGGGAACGTTCGTTCCGAAAACGGGGAGTGTGGGCGCCGACACTCGCGCGTGCAGCGTCGACGACGGGAGGCACCCTCGTGGTGCGTCTTCCCCTCAGTTCTCTATCTTCTCGACGATCTGCTGTGCCTTCTCCGCGGCCTCTTCCTCGTCCGAGACCGCGTCGATCGGGATCAGAACGCTCTGTACCTTCCAGTCGTCCCCACCCGACTCGTGACCGGTCCGGACCTCGCTTCCCTCACAGACCGACTCGGCGGGCTTTCTCGCCCAGTCGGGCGTCCGGATCTCGTCGAACTCGTCCGGGTTGCGGTAGCGGACGTGGTAGTAGTTGTCGCCCTTTTCGACCGTCTCGACGGGGGTGTACCCTGCCATACGTCCCATTCACCGCTTCAGGAGGGAGAGTCGACTGCCAGCTATCGCAAGGTCGGCGCCGCGTCCGAGCGCGAGTCACAACCCTGCACCTGAAGGGCACGGCGTTTTCCGCGTCCACTCCGTCCGTCCGGGTGGTATCAAACATGAGTGCATCCACACTCGAGGAGCTGTTCGAGCACGACCTGG
>CAYYRO010000121.1:3214-6099 GCA_964474075.1 uncultured Methylophaga sp. | reverse complement strand
GTTCTCACCGCAGTCGACGTTGGAAGGTGGACTAGAACTCGACGCTGGCGACGCCGTCTGCTATCTCTAGGTCAGTCCCGAACTGCTCTGAGTGGGCGGCGACGTCTTCGAGGATGGCGTCGGCGTGTGCGCCCGTCGCGAACGCGGGGATGCCACGCTGGGGGCGGGGCTGGTCGCCCTGCAACGTCACGGGGTGGAGGTCGAACGCCACGAGTTCGTCGCCGTCGAACGTACAGACGGGGACGAACGTCTCCCAGAACCCCTCGTTGGCGAGGTCGCCCTTGGGTTCGCCGTCCTCGTCGAACAGGCGTGAGTCGAACACCTGCGAGACCTTCGTGTAGTCGTCGTGGCCGTAGCGCCGGTAGCTCTCGGGTGGCAGGCGTTCGACGGTCTCGTTCTGGACGATCCAGTTGCCGAGCGAGTAGCAGATTGGCGCGCCGTCGTACACCTCGACGCCCCGGATGACGTGGGGGCCGTGGGCGAGGAACGCGTCGGCGCCGGCGTCGATGCAGTCGTGGGCCACCGCTTCGAGGAAGGCGGGGGTCTCCTTGGTCGTCTGGCGCCCCTCCGCGCCCTCGTGGGTGTGGAGGCTCATCACGACGTGGTCGGCCTGCGACGCCGCCTCGGCCAGCCACCCCTCTATGGCCGCCAGGTCGTCCTCGTTCACCTCGTAGGCGACCCCCGCCTCCTCCTCACTTTCGACGGGCTGAAACTTCGTTTCGCCGAGGTGGAAGTAGTCCTCGTCGGTCCAGTCGTGGCCCGACAGCAGTCCCCTGTCCAGCCACGACTGTTTGACTTGCTCGAACCCCGAGAGCTCGCTCAACTCCCGGAGGTCCTCGATGCGGTCCTCGGGCAACCGGTACACTTGCTCGACGTGGAGCGGGTTGAGCCCCGGTCGCCCCCCGAGCACCGGCGACTGCTCGCCGGCCTCCGAGCCGGGGGTGATGGTCGAACACGCCGAGACGAGCGCGACCCTCCCAGCGGGAGTCTCGAAGTAGGTCGGCTTGCGCGCCTCGTAGAGATTCATCCCCAGTCCCGCACTCGGGAGGTTTCGCTCCGCGACGTGTCGGAGCGTCGCCTCGATACCCCCGTGTGAGAAATCGAACGTGTGGTTGGTCGCGGCGGCGTACATGTCACAGCCCACCGCGTCGAGTTCGTCGAGCACGCGCGGGGGCGCGCGCATGTAGGTGCCCCCGGAGGCCGCTGCGGGGTAGCCCTCGTAGTCGTGGACCAGTACCTCGAGGTTGGTGACCGTGGCGTCGGCCTCCCGGAGCGTCTCGCACATCCGGTCGAACCCTTGGTCCGTTCCCTCGTAGGGCGTCAGTTCTCGAGTGAGGATGGCGTCGCCTGTCGCCGCGAGCGTGAACTCCGAATCGCTGACTGGCATAGTGGCCTCTCGGGGGCGGGTGCCAAATCAGTCACGCTCGCGCCGTCGCTTCGCCGACATCGGGCCGTCATTCGCTCGCGGCTTCTGACAGCGACCTGTGATTGCGATAATCCATATTCTTAAGTCGGTTCGCAGTCCCTCATCGAACATATGGTTGATTTGGGTCTGTGGGCACAGTTATTGACGAATGGAATTCTGACGGGCGGGATTCTGGCACTCGTCGCCATGGGGCTGACTCTCGTGTTCGGTGTGATGGACATCGTCAACGTCGCACACGGAACGTACGTGTTGCTCGCGATGTACGCGGCGCACGTCCTCTGGTCGTTCGCACAAATCGACCCGTTCGTGGCCGCGTTCATCCTCGGGCCCGTGTTCTTCGTCTTCGGCGTCGTCAGTCACGTCGTCGTGATAAAGCGAGTCATTGACGAATCTATCGCCGCGCAGGTGTTCGCCACCATCGGCCTGCTGTGGATCTT
This sequence comes from uncultured Methylophaga sp., assembly GCA_964474075.1. Lineage (GTDB taxonomy): Bacteria > Pseudomonadota > Gammaproteobacteria > Nitrosococcales > Methylophagaceae > Methylophaga. The sequence goes on along the minus strand of CAYYRO010000121.1, from coordinate 4,236 downwards.
TCAGAACTTCGCGCTCGCCGTCTTCGGGTCGGTCCCCCGGAACGCCGGAAGCGGCTACGGCGGCATCTCCCTGGGGACCGTCGAGATAGAGGAAGTCCGCCTGTACGGCTTCCTGGTCGCCATCCTGTTCACCGGCCTGCTCTATCTCTTCTTGTTCCGGACCAAGACCGGTCTCGCGATTCGCGCGACGGCCCAGTCGCCCACACTGGCGCGGCCGTTCGGCGTCGACATCGAATACATCTACATGCTCACCTTCGGCATCGGTATCGGCCTCGCCGGCATCAGCGGGAGCGTCCTCATCGCGACTCGGTCGGCCGTTCCCATCGCCGCCAACTACCTCCTGCTCATCGCGTTCGTCATCGTGACGCTGGGCGGCCTTGGGAGCGTCGGCGGCGCCCTCGCCGGCGGGCTGTTCATCGGCGTCATCGACGCCTTCATCAGCTATTACCTCTCGCCCTCCATCGCGCCGCCCATCTACTTCGCCATCTTCATCGGCGTGCTCATCCTGCGCTCGACTGGCCGCATCGACGACATCAAATACTGGCTCAGTCAGGTGTCTCCGATCAAAATGGGGGGGATGAGCCATTAGCGCCTCCGCCCGCCTCTCCTCGGTGCTCAAGCTGCTCGGGACGCCCAGGGGCTACTTCGGCCTCCTCATCGTCGTGCTCATGGCGGCGCTCCCGCAGTTCGTCGGGTCGACGCTGATCCACATGTTCATCCTCACGTTCGTCATCACCGTGGCGGCCATCTCTTGGAACATCATCGGCGGCCTGGGTGGCCAGATCTCGCTCGGGAACTCCGTGTTCTTCGGCATCACCGGCTACTCCATGGGGATACTGATGGTGACGTTCAAGCTCGGCTACGTCCCGGCGCTGCTGGTCGGTCTCGGCCTGACCGTCGTCGCCGCGCTCATCGTCGGCTATCCCACGTTCAAGCTGACCGGCCACTACTTCGCGCTCGCGACGATTACCGTCGTCGAGGGGCTGCGATTCCTGGCCCGCCACTTCCGGGAGTTCACCGGT
>CAYYRO010000121.1:0-3204 GCA_964474075.1 uncultured Methylophaga sp. | reverse complement strand
TTGAGACGCGCACGATGCCCCTTCCGTGATGGCGAACGCGGCTTCTCGCTGGTCCCCGCGACGGTCACGGGCGAACCGCTCCTCAACCTGAGCCAGGTCCAGTACTACCACCTCGCGCTCGTCTTCATGGTCGTCGCGCTGCTCATCTCCGCCTACGTCCGGTACTCGAAACTCGGCTACTATCTGATGGCAATCAGCGACGACCAGACCGCCGCCTCCTCGCTCGGCATCAACGTCCCGCGGTACAAGATGTATGGGTGGCTGGTGACGGCCGTCCTCACCGGCGTCGCCGGCGCGCTCTATACGAGTTACGTCCAGTACCTCGCGCCCAATTACATGTTCTCGGTCACCCAGTCCGTCCTGTACGCCATCACGCCCGTCATCGGCGGGGCGGGGACCATCCTGGGGCCCGTGGTCGGGACGTTCCTCATCTACCCGCTCCAGCACATCGCCATCACCGAGTTCGGTGGCGCCTACGGCGCCGTCACCTACATGGTGTACGGCGCGCTCCTCATCATCCTCATCGTGTACGCCCCCGAGGGGCTTCTCCCGAAGGTGGCGTTCGCCGGCCGCTGGATCGAAGACCGTGCGCCCTCGGTCCTCGGCGACGACGAGGAACCTCCCTGGCGGTCCTGACCACTCTCACGTTCTTCCTCCGGTCCGTTGACCGGCATCACGGCGCTGACCACCAGTGCTTTATGCGATTCTGGCGAAGGCCGGTCATGGTTGACCGCATCGTACAGAACGGGACCGTCGTGACGATGAACGCCACGCGGGACGTCATTGACGACGGCGCCGTAGCCATCGACGACGGTCGAATCATCGCCGTCGGTCCCACCGACGAGATACTGGCCGACTACGACGCCACGGAGACGCTGGACGCTGCCGGCCACGCCGTCCTACCCGGGTTCATCAACGTCCACGTCCACGTCGCGGACATCCTCGCCCGCGGCATCGGTCACAACCGCAACCTCCACGACTGGCTCTACAACGTCAAGCGTCCCATCGTGGGAGCGATGGACCCCGAAGACCACGCCGTCGCCGCCGCGCTCTACGCCGTGGAGTCGCTCCAGTCGGGCATCACCACGTTCGTCGAGAACGCCGGCGGGACCGGTGCCGGCTACCCCGACGACGTCATCGAGGCGAAACTCGACGTCTACGACCGGGCGGGCCTCCGGAACGTCTACGCACACGGGTTCATCGACGGCGAGGCCGACGATGCCATGGCCCGCTATCTCGACGTTCAGGAATCGAAGGTCCCGGACGTCCGCCACCCCGAACCCGCCCCCGTCACGGCGGCGGAGGCGCTCGACCGGGTCGAGTCGCTCATCGAGACCCACCACGGGAGCGCCGACGGCAGACAGCACGTGTGGCCGGCGCCGTATCTCGCCGGGGCCGCCACGAAGGAGGCGCTCCGGGGCGCCGCCGAACTCGCCGAGCGACACGACGTGATGACGACGACCCACACCGCCGAGACCCGCGTCCAGGAGCGCCATCTCGCCTCCAGCGTCGAGTGGCTCCACAGCGCCGGCTACCTCGGCGAGCGGACGCTGCTTGGCCACTGCGTCCACGTCGACGACCGTGACCGCCGGCTCCTGGCGGCGACCGACACCAGGGTGGCCCACAACGTCGTCGCCAACCTCTCGCTGGGGTCGGGCGTCGCCCCGGTCCCGGCGATGCTGGATAAGGGTATCACCGTGGGGCTCGGGACCGACAATCCGTGTCAGAACGACCACGTCAATCTGCTTTCCGACGCCCGCATCGCCGCGCTCACCCACAAGGGCCACCACGAGGACCCGGGCGTGCTCACCGCCGAGCGCGTCCTGGAGATGCTGACGCGGGACGGCGCCCGGGCAATCGGATGCGGCGACGAACTCGGTTCGATCGAGCCGGGCAAAGCCGCGGACGTCGTTCTCCTGGACCTCGATTACCCCCATCTCTCGCCGCGTGCGGGCATCGCCTCGGCCGTCGTCTACCAGGCGATTGGACACGAGATAGACACGGTCGTCTGCGACGGCGAGGTCGTGATGGACGACCGCCAGGTTCCGGGGGTCGAGGACGCGTACCCGGACCTCCACGACGACGCGCAAGCGGCCGCGGACCGGGCCGTCGAGCGTACCGGCCTCGAAGGCCTCCGCGATGAGGGCTGGATGGAGGTCTCACCCAACTGACAACTGAGATTACTAGCTTTCGAGCGCGAGATAGATGTCCATGAGGTCGTCGCGCGAGCGAATCTCCTCGGGTGGCCCATCGAAGACGGTGGTCCCATCCTCGATGACGTAGACGTAGTCGCAGTAGTCCAGCAGGACGCGGACCGATTGCTCGACGATGAGGAACGGGATGTCTTCGTCGCGCAGGCGCTCGATCTGCTGGAACATCTCCTCGACGAGGTCCGGCGCGAGCCCCGCGGAGGGTTCGTCGAGCAGTATCAGGTTCGGTTCGTTGACCAGCGCCATCCCGAAACTGAGCATCGTCTGCTGGCCGCCGCTGAGCGATCCGGCGTTCTGGCGGCGCTTCTCTTCGAGCACCGGATAGAGGTCGAAGACCGTCTCGACGGCCTCCTCGAACTCGTCGTCCGAGAGGACGTAGCCGCCCATCCGGAGGTTGTCCTGGACGGACATGTCCGGGAAGACGCGGTTGCCCTGGGGCATGTACGTGATGCCCATCCGGACGAGGTCCGAGGGCGGGACCGCCCCGAGGCTCTCGTCCTCGTAGCGGATTTCCCCGTCCATGACGTCGGCGATGCCGATGATGGATTTCAGGAGCGTGGACTTGCCGGTCCCGTTCGGGCCGATGATGCCCGTGATGCGGTCGTCTTCGACCGACAGGTCGATATCGTGGAGGACCTCGATGCTCCCGTAGCCCGCTTTGAGGTCCTTGATTTCGAGGACGCTCACGTTTCGACACCTCCGAGGTAGGCCTCTTTCACCGCCGGGTCTTCCTTTATCTCCTCGATGGGGCCGTCGGCGATGATGTTCCCCTCGTTGAGGACGATGACGCGGTCACAGAGCCGCGAGACGAGCGTCACGTCGTGTTCGACCAGGAGGAAGGTCCGTTCGTCTTTCGTCTCCTCGATGAGACGCGCGATGCGGTCGACCAGCTTCGGATTGACGCCGGCGGCCGGTTCGTCGAGCAGGATGAGGTCGGGGTCCAGCATCAACACCCGGGCGACTTCGAGGAGCGTCTGCTGGCCGCCGGAGAGGT
>CAYYRO010000120.1:0-6102 GCA_964474075.1 uncultured Methylophaga sp. | reverse complement strand
GGGATGTCAAAACCCAGACGCTGCATTTCTTTGGCCATATGGGCCATTTCTTCCAGCGATGGGGTAATCAGTCCTGACAATCCGATAATATCGACATTGTGCTCACGGGCGGTATCGAGGATCTTCTGCGCCGGCACCATGACGCCCATATCGATGATTTCAAAGTTGTTACATTGCAGCACCACACCGACAATGTTTTTGCCGATATCATGGACATCACCTTTGACGGTAGCCATCAAGATGGTGCCGTTGCTATTACTGACTGTACTGTCGTCTTTTTCGGCCTCGATATACGGCATCAGATAAGCCACGGCTTTTTTCATGACCCGCGCAGATTTGACCACCTGCGGCAAAAACATTTTGCCTTCACCAAACAGATCGCCGACCACATTCATGCCATCCATCAAAGGCCCTTCAATGACCTCTAATGGTTTGGCGTATTCCTGACGGGCGAGCTCAGTATCTTCATCAACAAAATCGGCAATACCCTTGACCAGGGCGTGTTCCAGGCGTTTGACGACCGGCCAGCTGCGCCATTCCAGATCTTCTTTTTTCTCGACGCTGCCATCGCCTTTGTATTTATCGGCAATTGCCAATAAACGATCGGTGGCATCGTCGCGACGGTTGAGGATGACATCTTCAACGTGCTCGCGCAGTTCAGCCGGTAAATCATCGTAAATCGCCAACTGACCGGCATTAACAATACCCATATCCATACCGGCTTTAATGGCGTGATACAAAAACACGGCATGAATGGCTTCACGAACCGGATTATTACCACGGAAAGAGAACGACACATTGGATACACCGCCACTGATGCGGGCATGCGGCAGGCTTTGTTTGATGTCATGGGTGGCTTCGATAAAATCCACCGCGTAATTATTGTGTTCATCAATACCGGTAGCGACGGCAAAAATATTCGGATCGAAAATAATATCTTCAGGCGGAAAATGAACTTTTTGGGTAAGAATTTCGTAGCTGCGGGTACAAATTTCACGCTTACGCTCACGTGTATCCGCCTGACCATCCTCATCAAAAGCCATAACAATGACCGCTGCACCATAACGGCGGACGAGTTTGGCCTGCTCGATAAATTTGGCTTCGCCCTCTTTGAGACTGATCGAGTTAACAATGCCTTTGCCCTGAATACATTTCAGGCCGGCTTCAATGATTTCCCACTTGGAGGAATCAATCATAATCGGCACCCGACTGATATCGGGCTCGGCCGCCACCAGATTCAGGAAGGTGACCATCGCCTCCTGCGAGTCGAGCATGCCCTCATCCATATTGATATCGATGATTTGTGCGCCGTTCTCGACCTGCTGACGGGCTACTTCAAGCGCGGTATCAAAATCACCCTCTTTGATTAACTTGGCGAAGCGTATTGAGCCGGTGACATTGGTACGCTCACCAATATTGGTAAACAGACTGTCTTCGGTCAGATTCAGCGGCTCAAGGCCACTCAAACGGCAATGATGCAGGTTTTTCGGGCGCTGACGCGGTTTGATACCGTCAACCGCCTCGGCGATCGCCTTGATGTGCGCGGGTGCAGTACCACAGCAACCACCAATAATATTCAGAAAACCGGATTGCGCCCATTCTTTAATGTGGATCGCCATCGCTTCCGGCGATTCATCATATTCACCAAATTCATTTGGCAGACCGGCGTTGGGATGGGCACTGACATAACTGGTGGCAATATTCGACAGTTCTTCGACATATTGGCGTAATTGCTCGGCGCCCAATGCGCAGTTCAAACCAATTGATAACGGCTGCACATGCGACAGAGAATTCCAGAATGCTTCAGCCGTTTGCCCTGACAACGTCCGGCCGCTGGCATCGGTAATAGTGCCGGAAATCATCACCGGCATATGCATCTGATGACGCTCAAAAAATGTTTCGATGGCAAAAACGGCCGCTTTGGCATTTAAGGTGTCAAATACCGTCTCCACCAGCAGCATATCCGCGCCGCCATCGACCAGACCGCGGATCGCTTCTAAATAAGCCTCAACCAGCTGATCAAAATTAACGTTACGAAAACCCGGATTATTTACATCCGGTGAAATACTGGCGGTGCGGTTGGTTGGCCCGAGTACACCGGTGACAAAGCGCGGTTTGTCAGGATTGGCTTTGGTAAACTCATCAGCCACTTCGCGGGCCAATTCCGCAGAGACTTTATTCAGCTCATAGACCAGATCTTCCATCTGGTAATCGGCCATGGCGATCGAGGTGCCATTGAAGGTATTGGTTTCGACAATATCGGCACCCGCTTCAAAATACGCGCGGTGAATATCACGAATAATTTGTGGCTGGGTCAGCGATAACAGATCGTTATTGCCTTTAACATCACAGGGATGGTTGGCAAAACGTTCGCCGCGGAAATCCGTTTCGCTGAGTTTATAACTCTGCAGCATAGTACCCATGCCGCCGTCTAAAATCAGAATACGTTGTTCAAGCAAGCGATGGATTTGTTGAGAAACAGTCGTCAAAACGGTTTTCCTGTCAGGCAGTTAGCGATATAAAAAACGCTGAATTATAACAGATAGCCGACTGGGTAGACCCTTCGTTACTATCTAAAAAAGTCGCATACCCACTTTACGTATTTTGTCGCCATCGACCTCATTGACCACCCAGTGGATGCCATGCCAATCAACATCATCACCGACAACCGGATGGCCACCCACCCGCCGGGCAATGAACTCAGATAACGTTGCATCTTTTTCATTGGCACTGATGGTCAGACCATAGGCTTTGGCAACATCACGCAATAACGCATCACCATTAAGTACAAAGGCACCAAAAAAGGCTTCCGCCTGCCGTAACTTGGCATCGCCATTAAACAATTGATTCAGCTTGGGCAAATCTTCGCTACGGCTAACAACACAGAGCACATCACCGAGTTTTAGCACCGTGCTGCCCTTCGGGTGAAGCATTTGATGATCGCGAAACAAAGCTGAAATCAGTGTGCCTGAAGGAAAACGCAGCAAACGGATCTGCTGGTCAGCCAATACCGGGTTATCGACTTTATAAACAAACATTTCGAAATCGTTTTCCGGCACAATGCCCAGCGCGCCGCGCTGATCTGGTTTGGTCCCTTTGGGCACGGCAACCCGCATCCAGCGCGCCATGGGCGATAACGTTGCGCCTTGTACCAACAGCGATAACAGTACGACAGCAAAAGCCACATTAAAATACAAAGCCGCATTGTCTACGCCACCAATCACCGGAAAAATTGCCAGTACAATCGGCACGGCGCCGCGCAAACCAACCCAGGAAATAAAACCAACTTCCCGCCAGCGGAATTTGAAAAAAGGCTTCACTGAAATCAAAACCGCTAATGGCCGGGCAACAAAAATCAGCGCCAAGGCAATCAATAATGCCGGGACGGCATACGTCAGCATTTCACTGGGCGTTACCAACAAGCCCAAAATCAGGAACAAACCAATCTGACTGAGCCAGGCCAGGCCATCATGCACCGGTAAAATATGCGATAAATGCCTACCCGGTTTATTACCAATCATCAGACCGCACAAATAAATCGCCAGAAAACCGCTGCCGCCCAATGAACTGGTCAAACCAAACACAAAAAAAGCCAGTGCCAACGCCAGCAGCGAATACAAACCGGGTGCTAAATCAAGTTTTAACAATAGTCTGGCAATTAACCAGCCACAGCCAAGGCCGATCAAAATGCCCAAACCAAATTGCTGAAGCAAAAACAGCAGTGACGATGCCCAACCTGCAGTTTCGCCAATTAAAAACTCGATCAGCATAATGGTCAGGAAAATCGCCATCGGATCGTTGGTACCGGACTCTATTTCTAATGTTGCACTGACCCGCTCGTTGATATTGATGCCCTGACCTTTAAGCATCGAAAAGACCGCAGCAGCATCTGTTGAGCCGACAATGGCACCAATCAGCAAGCCCTCCACCAGGCGCAAATCAAATATCCACATGGCGAGTCCGCCAACAATGCCACTGGTCAGTAAGACCCCGAGAGTCGCCAGTGATAAAGCCGGTTTAAAGCCGACACGAAATGTCGATAAACGGGTTTGCAGGCCACCATCGAGCAAAATCATCGCCAACGCCAAATGTCCAATCACAAACGCCAGCTCATAATTATCAAACTCTATGCCCAGCAGACCTTCTTCACCGGCCAGCATACCCAGCGCCAGAAAAATGATCAGAATCGGCAAACCAAATAAAGATGACAGCCGACTGGCGACAATACTAAGGGCGATTAAAAAGCCGCTCAGCAAAAACAGCGTATTAATTGAATCCATGGCAAAGCCTTGCGTTGTTAAGCCGCATTATTGCATAAGGTGCAGAACGATTATGGGCTGCTCAGTTGTTCCAAACTGAACTCGCCGCGCTCTTCAATATTGACATACGGCAATAAAGCCCCGACATCAAAGCGGGCCTTGAATAAATAATCCAGCGTTTCCTGCTGACCAGAGATGAGCTGGTTGAGCAACCGGGCACTGCCCAGTAAATCCGGTCTGGCTTCAATGACAATATCGGCACTGCTGTAACCTTCTACCCTTGGCAAATCCGGCTCCGCCCCACTGAGAATACGATTACCTTCCACTTCGACTGAATAACTCATGCCCTGCAAAGGCAAAGCGCGGCGGTTGGGATTAATCACCTGTAAACCAATCAAAAAGCGTGGTGCAACATCGTTGCTGTCAGGTGCCAGCGAAAATGAGGTGACATTGATTTGCGGTTTTTCATAATCAGGTGCCCAACTGGCACAGGCACTGAGCATCATCAGCATTAACAGCACGTATGTATATTTCAATCCGGACATATTATTTTTCCTTAACGATTACCGTACCAGTTTAACCAAGATCTGACATACGAGACCGTCTAATTCGACGTTAATGGCGGTAATCATTATGGTTAATGCATAAAAAAAGCGCCGCATTCGTTACCGAATGCAGCGCTCAAGCTAGAGGATTGATAAATCTAACCGGCAATAAGCCTACTGTTGTTCAATTGGATCCCCTTCGCCCATTTCGTGAGCAGGATGCGGCATGTTTTTGGCTTCTCTGTTCGCTTCAAGATTTTCTTTGTATTCCTGACTTAAATCTTTATCAGATGATTTTGATTTATTCTTATCCTTGCATGGGTTATTTTTATCATTAAAGACATCCCCTTCACCCATTTTATGAGCTCCCATTTCATGTGCTGGATGAGGGCTGTTTTTGGCTTCTCTGTTTGCTTCAAGATTTTCTTGGTACTGCTCAGAAAATCGCTTACTTCTTTCCTCCTCATTCTCCGCCATAGCGGGGCTCGCAGCGAAAAGCATCGTTATTAAGACTGTTAAAATTTGTGGTTTAAACATCATTTCTCTCCTTTGCTTGATTGCTTCAAACATTGGTAAAAATCTGATTAAAAGGGATTTTTTATCAGAGTACTGCAACAATTATTCTGCAAATTTAAATTCCGTAAAACCCGTAATATGAACATCTGTATAAAGATTTTAGATATGTGATGCTACATAAATTTAGCGGGATATTAGGGTAAGTCTTTGCTGACTTGTAGCAGCATTTCAATACTGTCATCGTCGCGAATTTTGTTCTGTTCGACACAACACATTAAATCGACACACCATTGCTACAGAGTCAAAGGTTATAGTTTTGAATTAATGATCTGTAAGCAAATCAAAATCATGGCGCAATACCGTTGCTATCAGGTACCTGTTGAAAAGGCGTCACATTGGTTTACCGTTTTTATAATCGGATGCCCAACTGTTATAGATACTCAAAAATACATACATAAATAACGGTAAAGTCTATTTAATCAGGGTCTTATTCATTTTCACATATGCTGTTTAAAACCAAGTAACGAACCAGTACTGATAACACTGCCGATTCACGCTAAAACTCGACTTATTAGGGGATTTATGACAGGCAAAAAAAACGCCGCATTGATAGACCAATGCGGCGCTTTATTAAGCTAGAAAGAGAAACTATCTAGCATAGATTAATTTTATTCTACTGCATTAAGGGGATTTCCTTTACCCATTTGATGTGCAGGATGTGGCATGTTCTTAGATTCCATATTTGCTTCCAGATTATCTAGATACGTACGACACTTCTGAAT
>CAYYRO010000119.1:0-6138 GCA_964474075.1 uncultured Methylophaga sp. | reverse complement strand
AGCTAAAGGGTATGGCATTGAGCTTTGATGAAGCAGCCGCAGCCGATTGTTGCCATCAGCTGGAAACGCAGTTAAATCAACGAGCTGAGCGGTTGTCTCCCGCGCAGGCAGTTGTTGTCAGTCAAACACTGGGCACGCTGCATGAGTTGCTGCATAGCCTGAAGCATGTTGCCAAAATACCGACCATTAATTTACCGGCAAAACCGGAAGCTGTTGCGCAGCAAGTCTGGCAGATTGATTTCAAACCGTTGCCCGGTTTTTTTGCCAACGGACAGGATCCGCTGCAATACCTTAAACAATTACAGCAGCTCGGTGAGATGAGCGTGCAAGCCGACACTGCTCAGTTGCCGGAGTTTGCTGATTTTGATGCGCATCAACCGTATTTAGCCTGGCAGATAATCTTAAAAACCGATGTCGATGTGCAGACACTTTGGCAGGTTTTTGACTGGGTAAAGGAAGTCTGTGAATTAACGATTACACCGATAACCGAAGACCCGGCGCAAACCGAAACAACCTCGGCTATGCAAACGCCTGCACCGCTTCAGCAGCCACTCAGACAAATCATGAAACGGCATCAGCAACAAACGGCCTGGCTGGATGAGCTGCAACAGGCCGCTGCGTTATTGCCGCTGCCGTTGCAAAACCGTCTGGAACAATTGCAATTGGCGCAATCGCAGAATTATCTGGCGATGCAAAAACTCATGCTTAAGCCAGTGTCTGTTGTCTATCAGCGATTGCCTTCCCTGTTACAAACCATCTGTAAACAGACGGGAAAACAAGCGGAATTAACGCTGCCACAAGAGACATTATGGCTACCGGCACCGGTGCTGGAGTTTATCAGTGATGTGTTGATACAGTTGCTGCGTAATGCTGCCGCCCATGGCATTGAATCGGCTGAAAAGCGACTGGCTGCTGGCAAACCGGCGCTTGGCAAAATCGTCATTCAACACGCATTGCAGGACATGCAACTTAAGCTCGATTTTTATGATGATGGCGGCGGTTTGCAGACCGAAAAAATTATCGCTGCTGCTGGCTGTAAAACCGATACAGCAATTGATGAATTGATTTTTCAGGCCGGACTGAGCACAGCCAATGCGCCGGATTTATTATCAGGCCGGGGCATCGGGCTGGACTTGGTGCGTCAGCATATCGGGCAACTACAGGGCCAGATCCGCGTCGAGTCAGAAAAAGGTCAGGGCTGTGTATTTAAAATCAGCGTGCCTTTGTCGCAAACTATGCAGGTACTACAGCCAGTGGCTGTTGCCGATCAACTATATGTTTTGTCGCCGGACAGTGTTATTGACGATTTACCTGCCACCGACCAGACACTGCGACATGTCAGTGGCCGCGGTGAATTTGTTGGCTACCAGCAGCAATGGTTGCCGGTCTGGGATATCAGACAGCGCTTTAAACTTTCAGGGTCAACACCCGACCAGGCGCGCTTGCTAATCATTCGTGATCAGGGGCAGCTTCAGGTGCTGCGGGTGGATACGCTGTTGCCGGCGGCAGAGTATTTGCTTAGTAATGCACAACGTCATTATCAGTCGATCCCTGGCGTATTGGCGCTGGCGACGGATGGCAGATCGCAGCCTGCTTTATGGCTGCAATGGCAAACTATTTTTGGTGAACGCAGATGAGTCAGACAGCACAATGGCTGCTATTTAGCCGCGGTCAACAAAATTTCGCGTTGCCGGCAGAGGCGCTGGTCTGTCAGTTATCCGCTTTTGCGTGGGCGGTTTTGCCGGATACCCCGGCGGGCGTGGTGGGATTATTCAATTTTGCCGGTGAAGCACTACCGCTGCTGGATATGGCCGCAGTCCGGGGGGAGCTTGCCGAAGCGGCCGGCAATTCTCTGGTGGTTAATATTGATGAACAACATCAACTGGGCTTGCTCAGTGACCAGGTTGCCGAGTTGACTGATATTGTTCCCGAACATGAACAGATAACCATTGCCGGCAAGGACTACCAATTACTAACGGTTCAAACATTAAAACAGTACTTGCTTGAGGTGGGGCACTGATGGCGGCAAAACCCAGAGTTATTGCCGTCATGAATCAGACGCATGATGTCGGCAAAACCTTTATCACCGCCAATCTCGCCTATGCCCTAACGGCGCAGGGTAAATCAGTATTGCTGATTGATATGGATCCGCAGGCAGATTTAAGTCGCAGTTTCCGGGTGCCGGCAACACAGCCGGGTTTATCTGAATATTTGCAAGGCACATTAACTTTGCCGGAAGTCTCACTGGCTATAACCGATCAGCTGACCTTAATCAGTACCGGCGTCGATCTGGCCAGCTTTGATCACGCCGAAAAAGACAAAATGGCGCGTGGCCGGCAATTATTAAACCGTTTATCAGACGGTGAGTTTGCTGATTTTGATTTGTTGTTACTGGACTGCGCTGCAGTCTCGGGTTTGCTGGGCAGTAATGCTGTGCTGGCGGCATCAGATATGTTGCTGCCGGTGACAGGCGATGCACCGGCCATGCAGGGCATGCTCGATATGTTACCGGTCATTCGACGGGTGAGTCAGCGCCGCAGCGTGCCATTGCGGGTATGGTTATGTTTGAATCGTTTGCCGCGGGGCAACGCTTATGCTGAGCAACTGGCGGCGATGTTAAATCAGTATTTCCCCAAGCGGCTATTGCGCACCATGATTTATGAAGCCGATGAAGCGCAAACGACGGTTTATCAATCATTGGCTCAGGACTTACTGGCCGGCAGAACCAGCAAATGACGACGCCAGTGTTTCCGGATAAAGATCAGATTGCGCTGATTGAAGGCAGCTTTCCAGCGTTGCTGGCCATCAGGCCATCGATTTCTGAGCTGTTCTATCAGCGCCTGGCAGTCGATTCTCCGGAAGTGTTTAGCCTGTTTAAAGATGCTGAACCAGCCGGCCAGCAGCAAAAACTATTGGCGGCAATAACCTTGCTGGTCACAAACTTGCATCAACAGGCTTTGCTGGAAAGTTATTTTCAGGCGCTTGGCGAACGACATCAGCAATACGGTGTTAAAGCTGAAATGTTTCAGCCGTTTACTGATTGCTGGATGATGGTAATTAACGACAATCTGCCCGAAGCCAATGGTGAAGCAATCAGTGTTGCCTGGCGGCAATTAATGAATTATGTCACCGCTTTGATGCAGGATGTTTCCACTGAGAACACACCGGTCAACATGCCTGTTTCTGCGGGTAATGGGACCAATATCCAAGCGTATATTGCCGATTTACTGTCACAACAACAGCGGCTGATCACACAATTGAGTTTGACCGCCAGCCGGGAGCCCGCAGCACAACATTTGCTGAATGATTTAGCCGAGCTGCGTTTATTGAGCAGTGCGCTGCAATCGGCTTTGAATAATCAGTCTTCATTCTAAATCTTTATAAAGCTGGCATCTGCTTTGCATAGTTCAGGCAGGAACACCAGAAAGCCTATGAGGACGATAAATGAATGCCCTGCTGACTATCAAAACCGAGCTGGCTGCCAGCAAATCAGCCAGTGACACCCCGAAAGCCGCATCGGTCAACGATGGCAATGGCTTTAGTCAGGCCCTGGAAAAGCAGGTGCAGGACAATAATAAAGCCGAAAATGACCGGGATATCCGTGCTCAGAAAACGGCCGAGCGGCAGGATAATCGTAATAATGCCGCTGATAAATCGGATGAAGCGGCAGTATCTGCCAGCGAAGACGGCAAAAAGTTGCCGCCTGACGATAAAGAAAAAAACGTGACTGCTGATAGTGAACAAACAGATCAATCAACAGAGACTGCCAATTCAGCAGACAAGACAACAAAGGTTGATGAGTCTGAAGCGGATACAGCGGTAGATGACACTAAAAACGAAACAGATACCGAAAATGATGAATCATCAAAATCTTCGGTAACGGTTGCTGTAGCGGCACCGGCAATGCAAAATTCGGCAACAGATAAGGTCACGATGACTTTATCCGGCAATGCCAAAGCGCAGCCAAATTCAGGTGAGGCTGCCGGTAAAGCTTCTCTACAAAATCTGACGCCGGTATTAAATGCTGAGGGTGATATCGAAACCGTTGATGGTAAAACCCGTTTTGCCGATATTCTGAAAAAAGACAATGCGGCGCAAACGGCTATCCGCGCCGATATTTTGCAGGCTATCAGCCAAAAAACCAGTAATGAAGACGGCGACGGCCAAACCTTGAAAACCAGTCTGCAAAATTTATTACTGGGCGGCGAAAATAAAGTACAGCCTAATGGTCAGGCTGCAGAATTGATTCGACAAATTCAACCAGGGCAGCAGCGCAGTACGGATAACCGCGCAGCAGGGGGATTGGTCACGGCATTAACACCGGCAGCCAGTGCGCCGGGACAAACCAGTGCTGCTGGTGCGCCGCAAATTGCCATGGATGTGCAACCACAGCTTAATAGTGCTGCCTGGTCACGTGTGGTCAGCAGTCGTGTGGTGTGGATGGCTCGTGAAGGTGTTCAGCAGGCTGAACTGCGGTTGAATCCGGCTAACTTAGGATCCGTTGATGTGCGTTTGAATATCAGTAACGATCAGGCCAGTGTGACTTTCCTTGCACAAAATGCTGCAACCCGTGAAGCATTGGAACAAGCAATGCCAAGACTGAGAGAGAGTCTGGCTGAAAATGGCTTATCACTGACACACAGTGAAGTCGGTCAGCAGGATCATCCTGAACAACAGGCATCTGAAGACGAAACCAGTATGGGAAATGCGCATTTAGCTAAAGTATCAGTGGCATTGGACGATACAGAAGATGAACTGATCGCGGATATGCCCACAGAGGTTAATGAACAGTCAACCGGCGTCAGTTTGTACGCATAAAATAACAATATAATATGCAGCCCCAATTGGAGAGACGGCCGTGTTTAAATTAGAAAATTATTCCCTGCGAAAACGCATGTATCTCGTTGCCGGCCTAGGCATTACCGGCTTGTTACTGTTTGCGTTATTGTGCTGGTATGTCCAGTCGGCGCAGTTAGCCAGTGCCACGCAATGGCAAATAATGGTGGGTTATATTGTTGTTGCCAGTGCCATTGTTATGTATCTGGCTCATGTCATTGGTCGCTTTGGTGACTCGCGTGCCACCACATTAGTCACCGGAATTCAAAACATCAAAAAAGGCGATTTGACCCAAAAAATCGTCATTTCGGGTCGCAGTGATTTTAGCTGGATGGCGTTTGAGCTCGACAGTGCCCGTAAAAATGTTGCCAATCTGGTACATACCCTGACCAGCGGTGTCGATCAGCTGAATACTGCAACACAGAACATGGCTGTTATCAGTAAAGAAACCGTTAATGGTGTACTGAAACAACAGGCAGAAACGGATCAGGTGGCGACAGCCATGAATGAAATGACCGCTTCGGTACAGGAAGTTGCTCGCACCGCTTCCAATGCTGCTGAGGCGGCCCGCAATGCTGATAGCGAAGCCAAAGCCGGCAAAAAAGTTGTTCTGCAAACCATGCAATCGATTGATTCGCTGGCCGGCGAAGTTGAAAAAGCCGCCCAAACGATTAGCAGCCTGGAATCAGACATCAATAACATTGGTGCCATTATCGATGTTATTCGCGGTATTACCGAGCAAACCAACCTGCTGGCTTTGAACGCGGCGATCGAAGCCGCCCGCGCCGGTGAGCATGGCCGTGGTTTTGCCGTGGTTGCTGATGAAGTCCGTACTTTGGCTTCACGTACCCAGTCTTCAACCCATGAAATTGAAGAAATGATTGGTCGCCTGCAAGTCGGTGCCCGTGAAGCCGTTAAGGTCATGAACGATAGTCGCGAAAAAGCCCGCAACAGTGTGGAAATGGCAGAAAGTGCCGGATCGGCGCTCGATACCATTACAGCGATGATCAGCACGATGGATGAGATGAGCGCGCAGATTTCCACCGCTGCCAACGAGCAATCGTCGGTGGCCGAAGATATCAATCGCGGCATTGTTGAGATCAGTCAGATTGCCGATCACACTGCCGAAGGTGCACAAGAAACATCTGCAGCTGTTGATACCCTGAGTGGTTTGTCAGCGCAATTGCAGGATGCTTCCGGCAAATTCAAGATTTAACTGCCCGCGAAATAAGTCAAAAAAAGTCCGCTCAGCGGGCTTTTTTTATGGGCGATTTAAACCTGTAAACTTTGATTAATGGCTTT
>CAYYRO010000118.1:0-6166 GCA_964474075.1 uncultured Methylophaga sp. | reverse complement strand
TTGGCTAGTTCATCACGAACACTGCCCGATTCCGTTTCGTGATAACGGCGCTGCAGATTAGGCACGATGCCTTCAAAGACATGCTTGCGGCTGACCCGCTTGCCGCGATCGCTGAAATAACTGAAATCAATTTCTGTGCGGCCACTGCCATAGAGAATCACTTCCCGGACATTTTCCGGCAGATCATCAAACGGTGTATCCAAATCAAATTGAAAATGTGCCGCCAGTGACAACAGCATCTGATAGTAATAGGCATTGCGCCGATCCCAGCCGCGAATTGCGCCGGCCGCCATACTCAGTTCGGGATGTGCCACTACCCGCGCCGGATCAACAAACTGCTTCATGCCCAGACCATCACAAGTCGGACAGGCACCTGCAGGATTGTTAAACGAAAACATCCGCGGCTCGAGTTCAGTGATCGAATAACCACATTCACTACAGGCAAAACGCGCCGAAAACAGCGTAACATCGGCGTCATCGTCCATGGACACCACTTTGGCGACGCCATCAGCGAGCTTTAACGCGGTTTCAAACGATTCTGCCAGTCGTTGCTGTATATCTCCGCGAACTTTAAAACGATCGACCACCGCCTCGATAGTGTGTTTTTTACGCAGTTCCAGTTCTGGTGGGCTGTCTAGTTCAATGATTTCGCCATTGACCCGGGCCCGGACAAAACCCTGCGCCCGCAGACCTTCCAAAACATCGCGATGTTCACCTTTACGATCCTGAATGACCGGGGCCAGCAGGATCAGTCGTTTACCCTCCGGCATCGCCAATACAGTATCGACCATCTGACTGACCGTTTGAGCGGCCAGTGGCAGATGATGTTGTGGACAACGCGGTTCACCGGCGCGGGCAAACAGCAAACGCAGATAATCATAGATTTCGGTAATGGTGCCGACGGTGGAGCGTGGATTGTGCGATGTGGATTTCTGTTCAATAGAAATCGCCGGCGATAGACCTTCGATGTGATCCACATCGGGCTTTTCCATCATCGATAAAAACTGCCGGGCATAAGCCGACAATGATTCTACATAACGGCGCTGACCTTCGGCATACAAGGTATCAAAAGCTAATGAAGACTTGCCCGACCCCGACAAGCCGGTAATGACAATCAGTGAGTCACGCGGCAGGTCGACGTCAATGTTCTTCAAATTATGGGTACGGGCGCCGCGAATGCTGATTTTTTTCATGCAAGTTCCGTAGTAAAATCAAACGGATCAATATACTCTGTCCCGCTATCATGACGCAAAAACAAACCGTAACGGCCGCACTAAGCGGGTCGGAAAAACGTACTATTTCGGGCTTATCGCTGATATTTGCGCTGCGAATGCTCGGCTTATTTATGATCCTGCCGGTGTTTTCGCTGTCTGCGCAGCAATACAGCCACAGCACTCCCTTATTAATTGGTCTGGCCATTGGTGCTTATGGTCTGACGCAAGCCCTGTTGCAAATTCCGTTTGGTATGTTGTCTGACCGGATTGGCCGCAAAAAGGTCATTTTTTTCGGGTTAATTTTATTCGCACTGGGCAGTGTATTGGCTGCTGTTGCCGACTCTATTTATACCGTGATTGCCGGCCGGCTTTTGCAGGGCAGTGGCGCGATTGCTGCGGTCGTCATGGCCTTAACCGCCGATTTAACCCGGGATCAACACCGCACCAAAGCCATGGCAGCCATTGGTATCAGCATTGGCTTGTCGTTTTCGGTGGCACTCGCCAGCGGCGCAGCTTTGGAAAACTGGCTGGGACTAGCCGGTATTTTCTGGGCCACCGCCATCATGGCGATCCTGGGCATGGTGGTACTGAAATGGTGGGTGCCAACGCCGCATCGCCGGCAAGTTCATCAAGAAATGAAACCAGCTAGGGCGCAGCTTAAAGCCGTTATCGCCAACCGGCCGATTATGCGCATGGTGTTAAGTATCCTGATCTTACATTTACTGCTGACGTTGAGCTTTTTTGCGCTGCCAATTGCCTTGCAGGATTATGCCGGCATTGCCAAAGCCGATTTAGCGCAAACCTATTTACCGATTTTATTGCTGGCCTTTGTCACCATGGTGCCGTTTATTTTGCTCGCCGAAAAACGCCGACAAATGAAAACGGTGTTTCTCGGTGCCATCATCGTTTTGGCCATTGCTCAGTTAGGCTGGGCGCTGCAGCCCGGATCACTGCCACTATTGCTGGTCTGTTTATGGCTGTTTTTTACCGCCTTTAATGTACTGGAAGCCGGCCTGCCCTCCATGATGTCCAAGCTCAGTCCTTTGCAGCATAAAGGTACGGCGATGGGCGTTTATTCCAGCGCGCAGTTTATTGGCGCCTTTCTCGGTGGTGTGTTCGGCGGTGTGATTTATAGTGTTGGCGATATCAGCTGGATCTTTTTTTCAGCGTTCTCGCTGTGTTTGTTGTGGTTTCTGGTGATGTGGCCAATGCAGTCACTGACCCATTTCAGTAACCGGATCATTCCACTGGCTGGTTTAACGGCGGCCAATGCTGACCATTATCAAAATCGGCTGGAAGCGATTCCTGGTGTAGTAGAAACTATTTTGGTGGTCGATGATCAGCTTGCTTATGTAAAATTTCTCGCCGATGATATCGATTTAACTGAATTGGAATCCGTCGCCTGATTCTGCGTAAAATGACGCAAACTCAAGAACAAAGGAACAAATCATGTCAGTAAACAAAGTTATTCTGGTCGGCCGTCTGGGCGTAGATCCGGAAAGCCGCTCATTTCCAAACGGTGGTTCTATCTGCAATCTGCGCATCGCCACTTCAGAAACCTGGCGTGATAAACAAACCGGTGAACGTCAGGAACGCACCGAATGGCATCGCGTTGTTTTACGTAACAAACTCGGTGAAATCGCCCAACAATATTTGCGCAAAGGCTCACAGGTCTATATCGAAGGTCGCATCCAGACCCGCAAATGGCAAAATCAGCAAGGTCAGGATCAATACACAACTGAAATCGTCGGCAATGAAATGACCATGCTCGATAGTAAAGGTGGCAGTGGCGGCGGTGACAGCAGCTATGACCAAGGCCAGAGTCGGCCACAACAACAAAATAATCAGAATAATGCCCAACCCGCTTCTGCATCTGCCGGGCCTGACTACGGTGGTGGTGATGCTGATTATTACGATGATGATATCCCGTTCTAGGATTTCACCACTTGATAAAACATCAAGCCCCGCCTCGCGGGGCTTTTTTTATGGCTAAAGCCTTGCTGTCACGCCGATTCAGTGGGACGATGCAGTTAAAATAACTAGAGTAGTTTATGCAACACAAAATCAAACAAACCTCAGTCAGACCCCTGCGCACGCTAAACCTGTTATCCCAGGAAGAAATCCGCCGCCTCAGTAATCCCGGCGAAGACCTGCATCGTCTATTTCGCAACTGCGCACTGGCCATCCTCAATACCGACAGCCATGAAGATGATGCCGAGGAGATTTTTAATAAATTTGCTGATTTTGATATTCGGCTGATCCCGCAAGAACGCGGCATTTTGCTGCAAATCGACAATGCGCCGGCGCAATCTTTTGTCGGTGACACACTAATCCGCGGTATTCAGGAACATTTGTCATCAGCGCTGCGCGATATTGTTTATACCGACTTTAAAATTCTCTCGCAGCACCCGGAAACCTCCGAGCAAATTACCGACAGCGTGTTTATGATTTTGCGTAATGCCAATGTGGTGCGGCCTGATATGCCGCCGAATATGGTGGTCTGCTGGGGCGGTCATTCTATTCCGCGTCTTGAATACGATTACGCAAAGCATGTTGGTTATGAACTGGGCTTGCGCGGCCTGGATATCATTACCGGTTGCGGTATCGGCGCGATGAAAGGCCCAATGAAAGGTGCCGCTGTGGGTCATGCCAAACAACAAATCAAAACCGGCCGTTATATCGGTATCAGCGAACCGGGCATTATTGCCTCGGAATCCCCCAATGCGATTGTGAATGAACTGGTAATCATGCCGGATATTGAAAAACGCCTGGAAGCGTTTGTCCGGCTCGGCCATAGCTTTATTGTCTTTCCCGGCGGCGTTGGCACCGTTGAAGAAGTGTTCTACCTGCTGAGTATTTTGCTGCACCCGGATAACAAACAAGGCATTCCGCTGATTTTTGCCGGCCCGGAGAGCTGTAGTGAATACTTTGCGACCCTGGATAAATTTCTGAAGAGCTGTCTTGGGGACGATATCAGTAACTTGTATGAAATCATTATCGGCGAACCGGATAAGGTTGCCCAGCGCAGCCGTGAAGCGGTATCCAATGTGCAACAAGCACGTCGGAAAAATGAAGATGCCTATTACTATAACTGGCAGCTCTATATCGATCCGATGCTGCAACAGCCCTTCATTCCGACCCATACCAATATGGCGCAATTAAGACTGTTTCCGGATATGCCCAAGCACGAACTTGCAGCACAATTACGCGCAGCGTTTTCCGGTATTGTTGCCGGTAATGTGAAGGCCTTTGGTATTCGGGAGGTTGCCGAGCATGGTCCGTATCAAATCAACGGTGATCCGGCATTAATGCAGGCCATCGATGATTTACTGCGTCAGTTTGTCCGCGATCAAAGGATGAAACTGGGTCAGGATGCCAGCCGTTACCAGCCGTGCTACCAGATCATCAATCACTGATGCAGGTGAAATACCTTATTCATGATCTGCCAGCGGCCTTCAGTTTTCAGCAGATTAAATAAATCGGTAAAGCGTAAACCGGTCCAGTTATCTGATTCCAGCCGTACGGTCGCGACAGTGCCATAAATATCAATGCTGGCTATGACGCTTTTAATATCGGGAGCCGGGCCGTTTTCATCATTCCAGTCGTATAAGCCCTGGATGGGTCCGGCAAATAAATCATCACCGACATAACCATAAATTGTCGCATCCTGATGAAATCCCGGACGCATCAATTCACCGACACCGGCGCGGGCACCATCGATGTAATGCTGAATAACTTCGCGAATCGCCTGATAATCGTCAATATTTGCTGCTTGCATGGCAGTGTCTCCCAAGTGAACTTTTGGGATCAGCCTAGCATAAACTTATTGGGAAAAATGCCTGTCATACCACCAGCAAATGGGCTTATTCAGCGAGTTTAAAATGCCGGCGAGACAGCCAGATCAGCAACAAGACCGGTACGCCCAGCAACGCTGTTATCAGGAAAAACTGCTGATAGCCCATCGACTCGACCATAGTGCCGGAATAGCCACCGAGAATTTTTGGCAGCAAAGTCATCAGCGAACTGAAAATTGCATACTGCACCGCAGTAAAAGAGATATTGGTCAGGCTTGATAAAAAGGCGATAAATGCCGCACTGGCCAGGCCTGCCGATAAATTATCAGCCGAAATAACGATATACAGCATGGTTAAATCATTGCCCATTGAAGCCAGCATCATAAACAACAGATTGGTCAGCGCCGACAATACCGCGCCCAGAAATAAAATCCGCATCACGCCGTAACGCATCGCCAGAATGCCGCCAACAAAGCCGCCGAAGATGGTCATAAACAGGCCAAAGGTTTTTACCACCGTCGCAATTTCCGGCTTGGTAAAACCCATATCCTGATAAAACACATTGGCGATCACACCGAGCACAATATCGGAGATCCGGTACAAACCTACTAACGCCAGTAATAACAAAGCGGCAGATAAACCATAACGCCGAAAAAAATCCGCCACAGGCTCAACATAACTGCGTTTTAGGATCGTTCGCTGCACCAGGCCCAGTGCGATTAAACCGCGGCCAATCGACACTGCAACGACTGTTGCCAGCAATAACCGCATTAATTCGATAGATATCGTTGTAAGCGGGCTATTCATAAGAATAGGTAACAACTGACCATGCATCTCAGCCGCCCATTCACGGGTCAGATAAAAGCAACCGATAAAGCCCGCCATCGCCAGCGCAAATGCCAGTAAAAGACCCAAATAATCTTGTTTGCTATCAATGACTTTTAACGGGTCAACATCCGGCTCACGGCACACTAACGTCGTGACCACACCAATCAGCATCAGCGATGCCATGACAAAGTAACTATGACGCCAGGCCAGATAATCGTAAGCGAAAATTTCAGAGCCAAAATAACTGGCCAGATACAATGCCCCCGCCCCGGCCATCAGCATACCGATCCGATAACCGGCGATATAACTGGCTGACATCAGTGCCTGTAA
>CAYYRO010000117.1:0-6247 GCA_964474075.1 uncultured Methylophaga sp. | reverse complement strand
GTTCATGGTCAGCCAACTACACTTCAGTAAATTACAAGTCACTTTGCCGGAAAAAAAAGATGAGCCGGTGCCCGATGAACAGGAGCTGTTTCAATTGGCTTTGCCGGTTGGTTTGCATATCCGCTCTTTACGCATCAATGATGCCTCGTTAACACCGGCCAATGCCGACAGTCAGTTATTGTTTGACAGGCTTGATGCTGCGCTGCGACTGAGTCATGACCGCCTGACCATCTCTTCATTTAATATGCTCCGGCCTGAACTGGCGGTGACCCTGGTCGGTGATGTGCAGTTCAGTGGTGATTACCGGACTAATCTGAACTATGGGCTGAGCATTAATGATCCGCGTTGGGGCGAGGTGAATGCAACGGCAACTTTGAGTGGTGATTTGCAAAGAATGACCTTGCGCCAACAACTGGGCGAGCCTTTTGCCTCAGAGCAAATCATTATCCTGACTGATATCATAAATGATCCCAAATGGCGTTTATGGGTTGAAGGAGAGTCATGGACGCTGGGGCAATTAATTAAAGGCCAGGCAGGTCACTTAAAAGACTTCAGTGTTACGGGTAATGGAGATTTCAGCTCGGCGCAATTGATGCTTGAAACGAATATCACCGAGTTGCATCCGGAGCTACCACCATTGCATCTGAAAACCCGGTTAAATAGTGATGATTTGCAAGACTGGCTGATTGATAGCCGGTTGCGCCTCAATGAAACGTCTGAAGTCGATGTCAGTGGCAGTATCGATATCAGCAATGCAGATAATCCACAGTTTGCCCTGACCGGCCGCTGGCAGTCATTGAGTTGGCCGATGATGCGACCGGCAAAAATTGTTGATGAATCCAATGGCCAGATCAGCCTGATAGGCACGTTAGAGGCATATCAATTACAACTGAATAGTCAATCTCAAGTGTATGACGAAGCATTTTCTATGCTGGTCAGCGCTGTGGGTGACTTACAAAAAATTTCGGTCAGTGACATGCAATTGCGGCATGCAGCGGGTGAAATGCAACTCGAAGGTGATTTGCAATGGGCAGAAAGCCTGCAATATGACATCGCCGCCAACTGGCAAGATATTCAAATCCCGGAAGCGTTAACTCCAAAAAACTTACATATTGCTGATGGCAATATGATGATAAAAGGTGATGTCAGTCAGTTTGAGGCGCAACTGGACAGCAAGGTTGATTTTGATAATCAGCGCTATCAATTACGATTACGTGCCGATAGTCCACAGATGCAAAAGGCCAATATTAAACTTGATCTGCAATTACCGGAAGGCGCAGCCGGTTTTGCCGGTGAGGTCGCGATGCAAAATGAACTTGCCGTCAATGGTCGCCTGACGTTACGCCAGTTTAATCCACAAGCATTTGCCGAACAATGGCCCGGACTTATCAGTGGTCAGGCCGAGTTTAGTTTTAAACAAACTGCAGAAAGTTTGCGTGAAATTAAATTGCGTGACATAGCACTGACCGGCCAGCTGCGTGAACGTCAATTCCAGCTCAATGCCGATGCGGATATGGCGAATGAAAGTCTGACGGTTCCTAACTTTACTTTGCGGGCAGGAAGCTCAGAAATTCAGCTAAGT
Source organism: uncultured Methylophaga sp. (assembly GCA_964474075.1). Lineage (GTDB taxonomy): Bacteria > Pseudomonadota > Gammaproteobacteria > Nitrosococcales > Methylophagaceae > Methylophaga. The sequence continues at coordinate 4,665 of CAYYRO010000117.1, read as the reverse complement.
GGTCAGTTACAACCTGAAATTGCTGCGAAGTGGCAAATTAACTCACCGGATCTCAGTGACTTTATGCCGGATTTAAGCGGCGCATTGACCGCCTCAGGTGATTTGTCCGGCAGGCCATCGGCATTGCGTCTGCAGGCCGACATCAACGGCGAAAATATCGCTTATACCGATATAGCTATCCAGCGTTTGCAGGGTAAAGCCAATATCGACTTGAACGGGCAGCAAACCAGTGATTTGTCTTTATCAGCTGACAATATACAACTGGCCGATCAGTCACTGGATTCAATGACGATCCTGCTTAATGGCCAGCGGGATCGTCATCAATTACAGGCAACATTACAATCCGAGATGCTCAAGCTGCAAATTACAGCGGACGGTAGTTTGAATGAGTTTGATAAATGGCAAGGCCAGTTCAGTGAATTTACAATTGAAAACCCCGATGCCGGTCGCTGGCTATTAACCAATAAAGCCCCGATAACGCTTTCGGCTGAATCACAAACGCTACCCGAACATTGCTGGCAATCGGAACAAGGTAATATTTGCCTGCAAGCGGATAACAGTAGCGAGAATGGTTGGCAGACAGCCGGTGAATTTGCTGATATTCCGGTCGACTTATTGTCGGGTTTTTATCAGGATTTCGCCAAACTCAGCGGGCGATTACAAGGGCGGTTTACAATGGCTGCCGATCCGTCGCAAAACTATACTGGTAGCGGCCAGATTGATTTACAACAAGGCGAAGTGCAGTTGACCGGTGAGGGCTTCCGCCAGGCAAAACCATTTGGTATCAAGACACTGAATCTGCAGTATCAATTGGATGCTGAACAAACTGCGCTAGCATTGACATTGGCACCTGAAATTTCCGGTGTTTCACCCATTGATGCCCGACTGCAAACCGTGCCGTTAAAAGATTTCCTGCAAGCACCTGAGCAAAGCCAGATAGCGGTGCAATTACAAACATCTATTGAAGATTTATCACAACTGGATTTGACGCACCCGGCGATCGAAAATTTACAGGGGGTGTTTAATGCCGATATTGATATCACAGGCACGCTAAAAAAACCGCAAATAAACTCAATGCTTAGTCTGCGTGATGCTGAGGTGGCTTTGCCTAAACTGGGTATTACCCTGAACAATCTCAATACTGATATCAGTGGCGATCCACAGTCTGGTATTAACTTTGTATTGCAAGGTCGTTCAGCAGAAGGTCCTTTTGAAATCGACGGCGAGTTTTTATTGCCCGATGAGGGGTGGCAACTGGCAGCAACCGTCAAAGGTGACAAGGTATTGTTGATGAATTTACCGGAAGCGTATGTTATCGCCTCGCCGGATTTACAGCTGGAAATGACTGCTGAAACCGCTAAATTACGTGGCAAACTGATTATTCCTGAAGCCCGCCTTGAGCCAACGCAATTTAATATGGCGGTCAGTCCCAGCAAGGATGTGGTGGTAATTAATGAACCGCAGCCGGAAGCGTCAATTTTACAAACCGACATTGATATTGTCGTTGTTCTTGGTGACAAAGTGCAGATCCGCGCGGCCGGTTTTCAGGGCGATTTAAGCGGTGAACTGGCGGTTACCGGTGATGCAGGTGAATTGCTGTTGGCCGATGGCGAAATTACCCTTGATGAGGGTAGTTATACTGCTTATGGCCGTGAATTAACGGTTGATAACGGCAAAATTCGTTTTTCTGGCGGGGCAATTGATAATCCTGATCTGGATGTTAAAGCCGTCCGTGAATTGACAGATGTCACCGCTGGTATTCATATCACCGGGCCAGTCAATAATCCGCAGGCGACTTTATTTTCGATACCTTCTATGCCGCAGGACGATATTTTGTCGTATATTCTCATTGGTCGGCCATTAAATGAAGCAAGCGCTGGTGATGGGGCAATGCTGGCATCGGCAGCGACCAACCTCGGGATCCAAAACGGCAATGCGCTCAGTGATCAAATTGCCAGTACTTTCGGCTTGGATAGTGTGTCTTTTGTTGGTGAAAGCCCCGAAACGGCCGCAGTACAAATTGGTAAATATTTATCACCACGGTTATACATCGGCTATGGGATTGGTGTGTTGGAACCGGTCAGTACCGTGCAGCTGCGCTATGAGCTAAGTAAAATCTGGACGCTGCAAGCGGAATCCGGCACAGAAAGTGGTGTGGATTTGCTCTATATCTACGAAAGATAAATACGTTTGGGCAATAAAAAACCCCGCCGTAGCGGGGTTTAAACCGATCCCTGGAGTATGAGGTTTCGAGCGTTTTAAACGCGGTTTTTCTCACGGATTTCGTCAAGCGTTTTGCAATCAATACATAATGTCGCTGTCGGGCGTGCTTCCAAGCGACGAATGCCGATTTCAGTACCGCAAGATTCGCAAAAACCGTAATCACCTTTGTCGAGATCATTCAGTGATTCTTCGATTTTTTTGATCAGTTTGCGCTCGCGGTCACGGGTGCGCAGTTCCAGCGTAAATTCTTCTTCCTGGGTAGCCCGATCATTGGGATCCGGGAAGTTCGCGGCTTCATCTTGCATGTGATGAACCGTACGGTCCACTTCTTCCATTAACTGCGAGCGCCATGTTTCCAGGATGCCACGGAAATGCTTGGTCATATCAGCATTCATGTAATCTTCGCCTTCAGCAGGCTTATAAGGAGTGAAGTTAACGTCGCTCTGACTTGCGTCCATCTTAAAAAACCTCATACTTTCTAAAAAAACAAGGGCGCATCTATAGCAGATGGCTTGGCGTTGTGCAAAATAATCGACATATTCTAGCGCAAAATTTGATGGAAAAAAGATCTATGAGTGCATTAAAAGCGGTGATTTTCGATGTCGATGGTACATTGGCCGAAACCGAGCGTGATGGGCACCGCATCGCCTTCAATCGCGCATTTATCGATAACGGTCTCAACTGGCATTGGGATCCTGTTTTATACGGTGAATTACTGGCAGTGACCGGCGGTAAAGAACGTATTCGTTATTACCTGGAAAACTTTCATCTGCAATGCGGTTTTAATGGCGATCCCACCCCCACAATCGATAAACTGCATACTGATAAAACCCGTCATTACGCCCAGTTGCTTAGTGAAAACACCATTAAACTGCGTAGCGGCGTTAAACGCCTGATTGATGAATGCCGCGAAGCAGGGCTGCGTTTGGCCATCGCTACTACCAGCATGCCGGAAAATGTCCGGGGCTTATTACACAACACATTAGGGGAGCAGGCTATCGACTGGTTTGACTGTATTGCCGATGGTGGCAGTGTCGGCCCCAAAAAACCGGCCGCTGATATTTATCATTTTTGTTTGCAACAACTTGGCCTGGTAGCAGCGGATTGCCTGGTTATCGAAGATTCTGCCAATGGTTTGAAAGCGGCGACAGGGGCCAAACTGGCAACGCTGATTACTGTAAATGATTACACCTGTCAGGATGATTTTAGCGGCGCATTAACGGTTGTTAATCATTTGGGAGAAGCGGATTTGCCATGTCAGGTGCTGACCGGTGAGCCGATTAATGACCACTATATTTCAGTCAACACACTAAAGGAATTACATGGCAAAGCCTTTGCCAATTAGCCGCCGGGCGGCGGAAATTGAACCGTTCCATGTGATGGATATTCTGGCCCGAGCCAAAGCGCTGGAAGCACAGGGCAGAGATATTCTGCATCTGGAAATTGGCGAACCTGACTTTGCGACGCCGCAGCCGATTATTGATGCCGGTATCAAAGCACTGCAAAACCAGCAGACTTTTTACACGCCGGCGCTGGGTTTACCCGAGTTGCGTGAAGCGATTGCCGGCTGGTATCAGAGCCGTTATGGGCTGACGATTTTACCCCGGCGAATTATCGTCACACCGGGCGCCTCTGGTGCTTTATTACTGATATTGGGTGCGCTACTGGAGCAAGGCAAAAATATATTAATGACCGATCCCGGTTATCCCTGTAACCGGCATTTTGCCCGTTTTCTGGAAGGTCGCGCCAAGCCGGTACCTGTTGGCGTTGATTCTGCATTTCAATTAACCGCGCAGCATATTAACGATTACTGGGATAAAGACAGTCAACTGGCCTTGGTCGCATCGCCATCCAATCCGACCGGCACGGTGCTACTGAAGCCCGAATTAAAGGCATTGGCTAATGCTGTGAAAGCCAAAAATGGCACATTGATTGTTGATGAGATTTATCATGGTCTGACTTATGACGACATTCAACTGCCCAGCGTGCTGGAAGTCGATAATGACGCCATTGTTATAAACAGCTTTTCTAAATTTTTCGGTATGACTGGCTGGCGACTCGGTTGGGCGGTGGTGCCGGAAAGTCTGGAACCAGTTATGGACAGATTGGCGCAAAATCTTTATCTGGCGGCACCGACTGTTTCGCAATATGCGGCATTGGCGGCTTTTAAACCCGATACATTGGCAATTCTGGAATCCCGCCGGCAGCAATTTGAACAGCGCCGTAATTTTCTGTTGCCGGCTCTGGCAGAACTAGGATTTCAGATCCCGCTCAAACCCCAAGGGGCATTTTATATTTATGCCGATTGCAGTCCTTTTCTGAATGAACAAATCCCGAGCAGTATGGCCTTATCTCAATATCTGCTCGATAAAGCCGGGGTTGCGATTACGCCGGGTAATGATTTTGGTGAACATCTTAGCCAGCAATATTGTCGATTTGCTT
>CAYYRO010000116.1:0-6278 GCA_964474075.1 uncultured Methylophaga sp. | reverse complement strand
GCCCAGCACAGCAAGTTCACCGCCGTCGTCAACCGCTACTACACCTCGCCCGACGAGGTGCTGGCACAGCTGATCGACTCGACCGAACCCATGGACGTCGAGGGATAATGGCCGGGATACCGGTCTACTATCTGCCGCTTTGCTTCTCGGCCGGGCTGGTGTTGCTGGCGGTGCTCGCGCCGGTGAGCGGCCGGCTGAACACGCTGTTGACCCGGGTCGCCCTGTCGACGTTCGGGACCTACGTCGCCCGGAAGGGCCTCCGCTCGGAGCGCCGGCGCCGGCTGTTGCGGTCGGCACACGTCGGCCAGATGTACCGCGTCTACGCCTCGAAGACGCTCATGTACGCGGCGCTGTTCGCGGTGGCGGGCAGCATCTTCGGGCTCTATCTCATCTCGCTCACCTTCGCGTTGCTGGCACTGCCCGCCGAGACAGTTCGCGCCGTCTTTCCCGAATCGCTGGCGTTTCTCGCCGGCGGATTCACCGTTCCACAGCTCGGGCTCGAACAGCTGTTTCTCCTCCTGTTGCTGTCGTGTGCGCTGGTGGGGACGGTGTGTGGCGTCGGCACCTACCTGATTCGGTGGCGGCTCCCGGTCTACGAGGCCAGACAGCGGGCGCTGCGCATCGACGAATCGCTCCCCCGGACGGTGGCGTTCATCTTCGCGCTCTCGCGCAGCGGGATGGAACAGGCGCGCGTCCTCCGGACGCTCGCGCGCAACCGCGAGGCGTACGGCGAGGCCGCGGAGGAACTCACGGTGGCGGTCAGGGAGATGGACCTGCTCGGGCGCGACCTGCTGACGGCGCTCGAACGCGTCGGCGAGGAGTCACCGAGCGGTCGCTTCACCGACTTCGCGGAGAACTTCGCCGGCGTCCTCCGGTCGGGCCAGCACGTCTCCGATTACCTCTACGACGAATACCAGCAGTACCAGACCGAGAAGGAGAGCCGCCAGCAGCGGCTGCTCGACCAGTTCGCCGCGCTCGCGGAGGGGTACGTCGCCCTGCTGGTCGCCGGGCCGCTCTTTCTCATCACGATACTCATCATCTTCGGGTTGCTGTTCGGCGGGACGCTCGACGTCATCCGGGTGCTGGTCTACCTGCTCGTCCCGCTGGGGAACGTCGCGTTCGTCGCCTACCTCGATAGCCTGACGACGGGGCTGGGGCTGGGCGAGGAACTCTCCGTCGCCACCAGCGAGCAACGGCAGGCCGAACACGCGCTGTCTGGCATCCCCACGACCGGGAAGGACCCCGACCCGGAGGCGCTGGCCAACGCCGAGCGGCTGGCGGCGCACAACCGGTTGCGACGCGTCCGGCAGGTCGTCCTCTCGCCGGTCCAGACCGCAGTCCGCGAACCGGTCACGCTACTGTATCTCACCATCCCGCTCTCGCTGGTGTGGGTCGGGAACGCGGCGTGGGAACAGCTCGCCTCGACCACCTGGGAGTTTCCCTCCGGGCCCATCGAAGACCAGCTGATCGCGTGGGCCGCCCTCCAGTCGTTCGACCTCCGGACGTTCGACGACACGGTCGTGCAGGCGACGCTGTTCGTGCTCTCGACGTTCGCGGTCGTCTACTGGCTCCACAGCCGCCGGCTCGAACGCATCGAGAACGACCTCCCCGACTTCCTCGACCGGCTCGCCAGCAAGACCGAGGCCGGCATGACCCTCACCAGGAGCATCGAGCGGATGCGGACCGGCGAGCGGGCGGTCGGGATGGACCGGGAGGTCGAGCGCATCGTCCGCGACATTCGGTGGGGCGGGCGCACCGCTCACGCGCTCGAACGGTTCGGCCAGCGCGTCGGGTCGCCCGCTATCTCCCGCGTCGTCGTGTTGCTCACCAACGCGGTGGAGGCCTCGACCGACCTCGCTGCCGTCCTCCGCATCGCGGCCGACGAGGCACAGACCGACCGCGAACTCAAGCGCAAACGCCAGCAGGAACTGCTCATCTACACTATCATCATCTACCTCACGTTCCTGGTGTTCATCGGCATCGTCGTCGCACTGGTGACCATCTTCATCCCCACCATCCCCTCCGGCGTCGACTTCGGGGCGGGCGACGGCGTGGCCATCCCCGGCGGAGCATCGGGCATCGGCACCGGGACGACGGAAGCACTCAAGGACGCCTACTCGCTGGTGTTCTTCCACGCGGCGATGATCCAGGCGGTGCTCTCGGGACTGGTGGCCGGCCAGATGAGCGAGGGGACCATCAAGGCGGGCGCGAAACACGCCGCGGTGATGCTGGCCTTTGCCTACTTCGTCTTCTCGGTCGTGTAGTGGTCGTCGTACTGCGAGGCGAGTTCCCGTTTCCGAATCTTCCCCGTCGCCGTGTGGGGCAACTCCTCGACGACCACAACCTCCTTCGGCGTCTCGAACCCCGCCAGTCGCTCGCGGGCGTACTCCCGGACCGCCTCGGGGTCGATCGGTTCGGTGGTCGTCGCGTGCCCTTCGGCACGCTCCGAATCGGCGGCAGTAGCCGCCTCGACGACAAATGCCGTGACTGCCTCGGTCCACTCGGGGTGTGAGAGCCCGACGATGGCACACTCGGCCACGTCGGGATGGTCCCCGACGACGTTCTCGACCTTCGTCGAGGAGACGTTCTCGCCCCCGGTCTTGATGAGGTCCTTCTTGCGGTCGACGAAACGTATCTGACCGTCGCCGTCGACGACGCCCACGTCGCCCGAGCGGTGCCACCCCCCACGCCAGGTCTCGGCAGTCTTCTCGGGGGCTTTCAGGTAGCGGTCCATGATGGTCGGGCCACGGTAGCCGATTTCACCCTCTTCCCCGCGCGGGCGCTCCTCGCCATCCTCGTCGACGATGGCCGCGTCCGCGAAGGCGGCCGTGCGCCCGACGTAGTTGCCCGGTTTCTCGAGTTGCCACTCGGGGTCGAAAAAGAGGGTGATACCGGCCTCGGTCTGGCCACAGACGGTGCGGAGTTTCGCCCCCGTCGCCTCGACGACCCGCTCGCGCAGGCTCATCTCCATGGGCATGCCGTAGACGCACCGCCGCACCGAGGAGAGGTCGTAGCTCTCCGCGCCGGCCTCGAACAGACGCCGGTACATCGACGCCATGAGGTTGAGGTAGGTGAGATCCCTGGATTCGACGTCCGAGAGGATAGTCTCGGGGTCGAAGTCGGGGTAGATGACCGTCGTCGCCGACACGCCCATGGCCACCTTCGCGAAGGTGTCCTGCTGGATGTGAAAGAGCGGGAGGACGGCGACCTGCGTGTCGAATCGCGAGAGGTCACAGGCCGCGATGGTGTTGGCGACGTTGTACCCATACGAGCGGTGGGTGTGGACGACGCCCTTCGGCGTGCCGGTGGTGCCGGAGGTGTACATGACGAGCGCATCGTCGTCGCCGTCGACGGAGACGTCCGGTGGATGGGCGCGCCCCGATTCGACGAACGCCCGGAAGTCGTCGTACCCCTCGGCGCCGCCGATGGCGAGCACGGGGTCGGCGTCGTTCGAATCGAGGAAGGGTTCGACCCGCCCCACGAGGTCGCCGTCGACGGCCACCCCCGAGACCTCGGCGTGGCCGAGCTGGTAGGCGAGGGCGTCGGCGTCGAGGTCGGCGTTGAGCAGGACGGCCACCAGCCCCGCCCTGAGGGCGCCGAACTGTGCGAGCAGGCAGTCGATGGAGTTGGTCGCGACGACGGCGAAGCGGTCGTCGGGGTCGAGCCCCGAATCGAGGAGCGCGGTGGCAGCCCGGGTCGCGAGCGTATCGAACTCCCGGAAGGTCACCGATTCGCCGGTGGCCGCGTCGACGAAAGCGGTCCGGTCGGGCGTCCGCCGGGCGGCTCGGGCCGGGAAATCACCCAATGCCTGTCGGTCGGGATTCATGATATCACGACACAACCGCAGGGACAAAGGCTCTTTTCCCGTCTTCCTCCATTCCCGCCCGCGTGCGCGCATCTTTTTACACGTCGGCCCCGAGCGTGGGATAATGACCGACGACCCGCTTTACATCGGTTCCGTCTGGACCGGTGGGTCGTGGATCGCCGTCGCGTTCGACTCGACGGGGTTCGACCACGGCGCCGTCTTCGACAGCATCGGCGACTGCTGGCTCAACTACGAGGAGCGCACCGAGCGGATACTCGTCGACGTCCCCATCGGCCTGCGGGAGGGGGGCGACGGCGAACGTCGCTGTGACGAACTCGCGCGGTCGGTACTCGGCCCACGGAGCGACGCCGTGTTCACCCCGCCGGTCCGGGAAGCCACGCGGCGGCGGCGCTACCCCGCCGCAAAGCGCGTCCACGAGCGCAAGAGCGGGACGGAACTCACCGAGACGGCGTTCGCCCACAGCGAGCCCATCGCGGCCGTCGACGAACTCGTCCGGGAGCTCCCGGAGGCCCGCGCCGTCGTCGCCGAATCCCACCCCGAACTCTGTTTCCGGGCGTTCGCGGGCGAGCAACTCTCCTACCCCATCGAAATCGCGGGCGGGTACGCCGAGCGCATGCGCGTGCTCGCCGACTTCGACCGCGACGCGCCCCCGACGGTGCAGTCGGCCGCCGAGGAGATGGACGGCAACGAGGTGACGGTCCACGACGTACTCGACGCGGTGGCGCTTGGCTACACCGCCCGGCCCGGGCCGGGGTCCATCCGGACGCTCCCCGCCGAGCCGCCGGCGGACCCGACGGGACTCCCGATGCGGATGACGTATCGTTCGACGCGACCGCTGACTGCGGAGTGAGACTTATACCGCGTCGCGTGGCACCATACGACGCAATGGACGCGATGCTCACAGACAGGACGGCAGTCGTCACCGGCGGGTCGAGCGGCAACGGACGGGCCATCTCGCTGACCTACGCGCGGGAGGGCGCCGACGTAATCGTCGCCGACGTCCGAGAGGAGCCCCGCGAGGGCGGCGAGCCGACCCACGAGAAGATACGGGCGGAGACGGAGGCGAACGCGCAGTTCGTCGAGTGTGACGTCACGCAGAAGGACGACCTGGTCGCGGCCGCGGAGGCCGCGGAGCGCGTTGGCGGCGTAGACGTACTCGTCAACAACGCCGGCATCTTCCGCATCGAGGACTTCGCCGAGGTCACCGAAGACGAGTTCGACCACCTGATAGACATCAACGTCAAGGGGACGTTCTTCGGCTGTCAGGTGGCCGCCGACTACATGGACGAAGGGAGCATCATCAACCTCTCGTCCATCGCCGGGATGCGCGGGTCGGCGGACTCGGTCACCTACTGCACCTCGAAGGGGGCGGTCCGGCTGATGACCTACGCGCTCGCGTCGAATCTCGGGCCGGACATCCGGGTGAACGCCATCCACCCGGGGGTCATCGAAACGTCGATGACCACCGACGACGCCCCGCTGGTCGACATGGTAGACGAGCAGACGATACCCAGGGAGCGCTTCGGGCAACCGGAGGACGTGGCCGACGCCGCGCTCTATCTGGCGAGCGACATGGCCGACTACGTGACCGGGGAGTCGCTGGTGGTCGACGGCGGCTCGATTACCTCCCGGCGATAGGGGCAATTTCGCCCGGCGTAACTGCGGCCCGGTTTCTTTATCGCCGCAGCGATTACCGAAGCAACAGCGGGCCGAATGCGACCCATGAACCGTATCCCCGCCCACCGTTCGGCCCGTCCGGTGGGCACCCCATGCTAGCTCCCCCCGCTCGCACGCATGGCGGGGGCGCTCCTCTTCACGGCACGCTCCGGACGGACGCATCGCTCCCTGGTGAGCACGTCATAGTGGGTATCGTCGCCAGCCGGCGGTCCCGAAACCCTCGGCTGGAGACGGTCCTCGATTCGGATGAACCCGAATCTATGGACTTATACGATACTCGCCATCGGAAGCCGAGTGGGGCAGCCCGCGGAGATTCGCCAGAGCAAGTGGGTGGGTGGGTGGGTGGGATGCGCTCCAACGTGGCTCCCGGCGGGCCGCGCGTCGGCAGCACGGCAACGACCTCCGTCGCCGCGACCCTGAGCCGGTGCCGGGGTGCAACTCCCACGTCGGGAAGAGACGGCACCGGTCGGGGTGGTTTCGAACATATCCTCCACCACCTAAAAGGTATCTACTATATATACACACCCATCACCAGCGAGGCACATTATACATAGAACCCCTCGGCGTCTCTCGGATTAGTAGCATCTAAGATGAATCTTCGGCGGTGCCAATCGTCGCGGCGAGGAGTCGTGACTCGTGAGGAGTGAGAGTGGGTCCGGGCAGCGCGAGACCCGGAGAGATTGGGTGGCTGGGGAGGTCACACTCGTTTCGGTGTGGATGGGCCGACACGGATTTGAACCGCGGACCTCCCGGTTATCAGCCGAGCGCTCAACCT
>CAYYRO010000115.1:0-6330 GCA_964474075.1 uncultured Methylophaga sp. | reverse complement strand
GAGTGTAGAGTCACGCTATCGGGCACAATTTACAGCGATGGATCAATTGGTTGCTCAATTGCAAAGTACCAGTAGTTTTTTGAGTCAGCAGTTATCGAATCTACCATTAGCCAATACTAATAGAGGCTAAAATTTCTCAGCTTATTTGATTGTGCGCCACTAAATTTAATAAATTTGTGGTAACCATGAATCAATTCTAAATTTAAGTGACAAATTAATGGTGTTTTAGCGAATTAACGAAAATCTCGCTAAATAACTGCTAAAGATAAGTGCGTAAAAGACGATAACTAAACTGACTCCGGACAAACTCTGATATGGATAAGGATAAGAACATGCACGCCAATCTTGCAATGCAACAATATCGTCAAAATCATGTTCATGGTTCTGTTGAGAGCGCGTCGCCACACCGTTTGGTGCAAATGCTGATGGAAGGTGTGCAGGAAAAGTTGCTGGCGGCGAAGGGGTATATGGCCAAAAATGATATCGCTAAAAAAGGTGAGCATATCAGTTGGGCGATTTCGATTATTGATAGTCTCCGGGCTTGCTTGGATTTTGAACAAGGTGGTGAGATTGCCGTAAATCTTGGCAACTTATATGACTACATGGAAAGACGCCTGCTGGAAGCTAATCTGAAAAATGACCCGGCGTTGATTGATGAAGTTGGTATGTTAATGGCGCAAATTAAATCAGGTTGGGACGCTATTCCAGCGGAATTCCATAACGCCAAATGATGTTATAACGATGAGCAGCATGCGCATCATTATCGAAGAAAGCCTTAAGCTGAGTGAGCAGCAATTACTGCATGTTGAGCAGGAAGATTGGGATGCTTTTCATGCCATGGAACCGAAAAGGCAACAGCTTATCCATAGTCTTTCTAATGTTGACGTTGATGTGGTCTCGCCCGATGAGATTCGCTCGGATCTCGAAAAACTTATCGCACTAAACGATGAAATTGAAAAGCTTTGCATTGAGCAGCGTAATGCATTGATGAAATTGTTAGTGGATATCCGCGCTGGCGCCAAAGCCAGCAATGCGTATCAAAAATAGTCTATCTTCATAGAAAAAACTTCCCTGGTGTCATTTTTTTGACAAGCCAGATTGATAATGCTTAACTTCTGTTGGGTACAACACATATAGTCTGGTTATTTATCAAGCCAGGTTGTCAAATCAACGGGAGCTCCAATGAGCGTCAATAATGTCTTGGTCGTCGATGCAGATGTCCAGCGCCGTGAGACTTTGTCTACGCTGATAACTTTTATCAATTGTCAGCCAGTTTTGGTCGATGAGCCGGATAACTGGTTTGATGCCATCGCTGATCTCAATGATGTTGTCATGGCGATTGTCGGTGATTGTGGTGACAGTCAGCAAACCCGGGAATTATTACGCACACTGGTCAATCATGAAGCGCGCGTGCCGGTTTTTACCCTGAGCGATAGCAATGAAGACTTTGATTTTCCGGGCGCGATTGGCACCCTGCGTTATCCGGTAAAATACCCGCAACTCAGTAACGCGCTGCAACAAGCAACGATTTATCGTGGTCAGCAGGATACTTCCAGTTCACCGCATAGCCATTTCCGGTTGCTGGTGGGCAATAGTCCGGCGATGAAAAAAGTGCAGCGGATGATTGAGCAGGTTTCAGATTCGGAGGCCAACGTACTGATTCTGGGTGAGTCAGGTACCGGTAAAGAAGTCGTAGCTCGCAATCTGCATCATTTTTCCAGCCGTCGTGACAAACCGTTTGTGCCGGTTAACTGTGGTGCTATCCCCGGCGAATTACTGGAAAGCGAATTGTTCGGTCATGAAAAGGGTGCTTTTACCGGGGCTATTACCGCCCGCAAAGGCCGCTTTGAATTGGCCGAAGGCGGTACATTATTTCTTGATGAAATCGGCGATATGCCATTACCGATGCAGGTTAAATTACTGCGGGTGTTGCAGGAGCGGACCTTCGAAAAGGTCGGCAGTAATAAAACCCAGCAGGCCAACGTCCGCGTGATTGCCGCCACCCATCGCAATCTGGAATCGCATATTTCAGCCGGTCATTTCCGTGAAGATTTATTCTACCGGCTGAATGTATTTCCGATTGAAATGCCGGCATTAAGAGAACGCCCGGAAGATATTCCGCTGCTGATTCATGAACTGATCCAGCGTATCGAACACGAAAACCGTGGATCAGTAAGGTTAACGGCCGCGGCAATGTCATCATTTTGCCGATATTCATGGCCCGGTAATGTGCGGGAATTGGCCAATGTTATCGAGCGGCTGGTCATTCTCTTTCCTTACGCGACGGTTGAATTTGATGATTTACCGGACAAATATCGTATTGAAGGTGAAGCACTGCCGGACAATATCAATGCGATCATTCATGCCCGGCCACAAGCTGCTGCGCCGCGGGAAGTGCATGCCGACAAAGCGGTATCGACAGATGAAACTGCTGTTGAATCACTATCCAGCAGTGCCTCTTTAACCGGAGAGCCGGAACTGCCTGCTGATGGTCTGGATTTGAAAGAACATTTGGCGAATCTGGAGTACCTGTTGATTAAACAAGCGCTGGATGAAGCTGGCGGCATTGTTGCTCATGCCGCACAACGATTAAAAATGCGCCGCACAACATTGGTTGAAAAAATGCGTAAGTACGGTATTCAGCGTGAAGGTGAGACGGTCGAGTAACGAGTCATTTTTTTGACTGAGACCTATTTGGTTTTTATTTTAAGTAATTGAATTTAATGATATAAATTTTAGGGCATATATTTTGCAGAAACCCAGCAAACACGCTGATGCTGGAGCAAAAATATGCACGCTAAATGGTCTGAATCTTCTTCTACTGCCACCGTTCTGCCACCACGACAAAATCGTATGGCGATGCCGGACTGGTCAAAAAACCTGCAAGCCGGCACCGCAAAACCTGTAAACGAAGCGCCTAGTGGTCGCAGTGCGAGTCGGATGAGTCGGTTGTTATCAGTGATGCCAGCCGGTGTGGTGGTGATTGATGGTGAAGGCCGTGTCCAGGATTGTAATCCGGCCGCGATCAAACTGCTTGGTGAACCGCTTAGCGGCGAACGCTGGATTGATATTATTAAGCGCGCTTTTCAGCCGCGTCCTGATGACGGCCATGATGTGTCTTTGCGTGATGGTCGGCTGGTGCATATTTCGACTAATCCGCTGGATGGCGAACCCGGTCAGATTGTTTTATTGCATGACGTGACCGAAACCCGTCAATTGCAGCACAAGGTTTCGCATTTGCAGCGTTTATCTGCAATGGGTGAAATGGCTGCCCGTCTGGCCCATCAAATCCGTACGCCGTTATCTTCGGCGATGTTGTATTTATCCCCCTTGTTAAAAGCCTCCGGCGATACCGCAACCCAACGACGTTTTGCAGAGCGTTTGCATGACAGCCTCAGTCATATGGAACAGCTGGTTCGTAATATGCTGGCTTTTTCCAAAGGGGATATGGCGGCGCCTGCACCGGTCAGTATTGAAGGCCTACTTGAAGAAGTAGCGAGGCAATTCCACAGCAGCGCCAGTCAGGATGGCTGCCAGCTGGTCGTCACTAATAACACCAATGATGGCCATATTTTTGGCAGTCAGCCGGCACTGGTCAGTGCCATTAATAATCTGATGAATAACGCCCGTGAAGCTTGCCGTGAGGCGGGGAAAATCAATTTATCTGCCGATTACATCGAGGATGAACAGCAACAACAATTTATCGAAATCAGTATCGAAGATAATGGTATCGGCATTGAAGAAGCTGATTTCGACAAGATCCTGCAACCGTTTTACACCACACGTTCGGCCGGTACCGGTTTAGGGCTGGCGGTGGTGCAATCCATTGTCAAAGCCCACAAGGGCATGATGTGGCTGGACAGTGATCTGGGTGAAGGCAGCACCTTTTGTTTACGTTTGCCAGTGTATCGCGCCAATCAACCGGAAGTCCGTTCTGCTACTGCTGGAGCTATGTTATGAGCCAACCCACTATTATGGTCGTTGAAGACGATGCCAATTTACGCCATGCCCTGTGCGATACATTAGAACTGGCTGGTTATCAGGTGACTGCTACCGATCAGGGGCAGCAGGCGCTGGATAAACTCAGCAGCGAACCGATTGGCCTGTTGCTCAGTGATCTGCAAATGCAGCCGATGGATGGGCATACCCTGCTGAAAAAAGCCCGCGCTATGCTGCCGTCATTGCCGGTGGTCATGATGACTGCTTATGGTTCGGTGCAGAGTGCTGTTGAAGCAATGCACGAAGGTGCCTGCGATTATCTGATGAAACCATTTAATGCTGATGAGTTGCTGGAACGGGTACAGCGTTATGTCCGTACTTTGCCACCGGCAGATAATGTGGTTGCCAGTGCATCAAGTTCAAAAAATCTGCTGACTCTGGCACAGCGTGTCGCTGCCAGTGACGCGACCGTGTTATTAAATGGCGAAAGCGGTACCGGTAAAGAAGTCCTGTCCCGTTATATCCACCGGCATTCACCGCGTCAGGACGGGCCGTTTATTGCTATTAACTGTGCGGCGATCCCCGAATCAATGCTCGAAGCGACCCTGTTTGGTTACGAAAAAGGCGCTTTTACCGGTGCCAGTCAGGCGTATGCCGGTAAGTTTGAGCAAGCCCATCAGGGCACCATTTTGCTCGATGAAATTTCCGAAATGGATTTAACCCTGCAGGCCAAATTATTGCGGGTGTTGCAGGAACGTGAAGTGGAACGTATCGGCGGCCGTAAAGTGATTTCGCTGGATGTGCGGGTGATTGCCACCACCAACCGGAATCTGCAACAGGAAGTCGCCAATGGCCGTTTCCGGGAAGATTTGTTTTACCGGCTCAATGTGTTTCCGTTGAGATTACTGCCTCTGCGTCAGCGGGTGGAAGATATTCAGCCACTGGCCGAGCAGATTTTGCAGCGTCATAGTGAACAACAAGGCCGTAATACACCGCAGCTCAGTCCCGCCGCTATCGAACAAATGCTGACGCATCAATGGCCGGGTAATGTTCGCGAATTGGACAATGTGTTGCAACGGGCATTGATTTTACAACCGGGTATGACATTGAACGCCGAAGACCTGGCCTTTGAAGCGATGTCGCAATTATCTGAAGCATCAGAAGTCAGTCAGGCCATCGACATACCGGCAGTGTCTGCACCTGTCCAGGCAGAAGATAATCCAGAGAGTGATTTGCGCGGCCACGAGCAGCGCCACATTCTCGACACACTCAGCAAGTATCGCGGCAGTCGCCGGCAGACTGCCAAAGAGCTGGGGATAAGTGAACGCACGCTGCGTTACAAGATTTCGCGCTTTCGTGAGCAGGGTATCGCCATTCCCGGCAAAGCTGGCAAGCAAACTGCATAAAGCTTTGTACGCGTCATTTTTATAGCAGGAGTTTTTATGATCAACGCTATCGATCCCAATCAATTGTTGACCCAACTACGTGCCATGCAAGGGCAGGCACAGAGTGCACCGGTTAACCCGCAGCAAATTAACAGCAATAACCAAGTCGATTTTGGTGATTTGATGAAAAGCGCTGTGAATCAGGTTAATAGCCTGCAACAAACTTCAAACCAGTTAAAAACCGGTTTCGAAATGGGGGATCCCAATATCAATCTCAGCGATGTGATGATTGCCTCACAAAAATCCAGCGTTGCCTTTGAAGCAACAGTACAAGTTCGTAATAAACTAGTCGAGGCGTATCAAGAAGTTATGCGCATGTCGATTTAAGCCTTTTGCTTTGACTGAATAAGAGCACGCTATGGAAAACGCACCAGCCTCAACTGCCCGGCCAACGAGCAATACACCACTGTCGATTATGCAAGGCAATATGGCCCGGCAGCCGGCGGTCAAACAAATCATCTTTTTGCTGGCCATCGCTGCCAGTATTGCCCTTGGTGGTTATATTCTGATGTGGTCACAATCGCCTGCTTATCAGGTGTTGTTCTCTGGCATGCAGCCACAGGAATCGGCTGAAGTGGTCGAAACACTTAATCAGATGGGTGTAGATTACAAACTCGAACAAAGCAGCGGTGCCATTATGGTACCGGCAGCAGATATGCAAAGTCTGCGTCTTAAGCTGGCTGCCGAAGGATTACCCCGCAGCAGTGCACAGGGCATGGAAATGCTCAACGAAGAACAGGGTTTTGGAACCAGTCAGTTCATTGAGCAAGCACGCTATCAGCGGGCGATGGAACAGGAACTGGCGCGTTCGGTCAGTGAATTACAAAATGTTCGCAGTGCCCGGGTGCATCTGGCCATTCCCAAACAATCGGTATTTGTCCGTGACCGGCGGCCACCAACAGCCTCTGTTGTTGTTAATTTATATGCCGGCCGCAGTTTGGAGCGC
>CAYYRO010000114.1:0-6376 GCA_964474075.1 uncultured Methylophaga sp. | reverse complement strand
GTAACGTCAGTCAATTGGCCAATGGCAAACAGGCTATTCAGCGTTTCGCGGATTTGTTTGACCTTGTGACTGTTATGGCGCCGTAATTGTGTTAACTGTTGTTGCAAATCGACTGCCGCTGCGCCATCACTGGTTTTGATGGGCTGCAAATGACAACTAAAAAAACGTTGCTCTGCTGCCGTTAACGCCCGGCGAATAAACAATTGCTTGCTGGCGTTATCATCAAAATTGAAATCACTGCTGATTTGCCAATCCGCATATGCATCTCGCCGAAAAGCGTAAATACCAAAACGGACGCTGGTCTGCAGATCGCTAATCGGTAATTTTAGTGCCTGGGTCAGACGCCCGGTCATTGTTGCCAGTGATTGCCACAGCAAATCGTGTTGCCGGGCAGTGTTACTTGCAGTCGCCGCGACCGACTGTAAAATCCGGTTATTCGCGGCATCCAGACCGAAAAACAACAAAATATCCGGTAATTGCTGACGCAATTGTCCGGCAAACAAGCGGCTCGATAAACTCAACTGCAGATCGTCATTGCGTACCATCAATGTGGGTTTATTGTCCGCAAGTACCTGCTCAAAAAACTGGTTAACCGGTGCCGGGCAGTTTTCAGTCAACCGCCGCAAACCCAGTAAATTTTCACCTTGCCAGTACTGTCGGCTACGCACTTCATAAGGAATATCAGTGAGTTTTAGTTTGCTTTGCTGTTGCCAGCGAACAAAGTCCACCGTCACCCTGCTGCCTGTTGATAACGTTTGCTCCGCAGACAATTTGACCGATAAACCGCCATCCGACAGTTCATTGGTGGTCAGTGTCATTGTCTGCTGCTGGTGATGCAGGACAATCGGCGTATGAATTTCATAACGCTCGGTCTGACGATCTATGTATAACGTTAAGCGTTGCGCCTCAGGCATTTCAACTGAGGTTGCATTCGGCGCGCTGTCAGCCTTGATTGTCTCTTTTGATGAGATATTTACTACAAAGACCGGCGTGATATCCGTCAACGTGACCATTTGCCCGCATTGTTGAATCATTTCAGATAAATGCTCGGCAACATCCGGCTGGCGTTGCGTTAGCGGTGCCAGCTGGGCCCGGACTTGTTCGCTAGCAAATTTAACAGGCTGGGCGCGCAGTAAATAAAGCTTTTGCAGATGAGGGGTCTGCAGGATGTTTCCACTCTCCGTGCTGTTATCAGCATCACCATAATGCAGCTGGCCGTTTTCTGTAATACCAATTATTAATGACTGGCCGTTTGCTAAAGCTGCCAGCGGCAATTGATTAAGCAGATTATGTTGATGCAAGGGGGCCAAAGCCGCATCAGCTGCTGCGCTGCTATGCACAAACAGGACTTTATCCAGTGCAGCATTACACCAGAATAAAGGCCCGCTAAAATGCTGGCAAAACAGCCGTAAATAATACTCATGCGCCAGATTAAACAACTCGTTGTCGAGATCGGTATGACTTAACTGCTGCTGCTCAGCCAGCCAATTGTCAAGCCATTGGCTGAGTGCCAAATCATCTTCTTGCTGGCGCTGAACAATCGCCACGGTATGCTGCGCCGTGTGTTCCAAAGCGATGATCCGGTAGGGCATTTCGGTCAGCAGATCGGCCGGTGCATCCTGTTGCAAAGTGGGCAAACTAATTAAGATATTTTGCGCGGTTTGCAGATGCTGTGCCCGGCGCATATTCAAGCGCATGGCGCTGCCACTGATATTGATGGTACTGGCGTGATAACGCAGTTCATCGGCATCAATGACTGCCGGGATGGTGATATTAAAGCGCGGTTCGCGACGTTCAATACGGTTGTCAAAATTCAGCCATTGGTAGTGCTGGCTGTCACGATACAAAATGGGTTTTTGATCGGTATCGGCTGTTGCAGTTTCCTGTTGTATCAGTAGCTGAAGTGCTTTTTGCCAGGCTTCATAAACAGCGACAGTAAATTGATTGTTATTGCGTTCGAGCAGGGTTTTTAACAGCAGATAGCTGCGGTCATCCAGATAGTGGGTGCGGTTACCGATTTGATAAGCCTGACATTCACCGGCAACTTTGCCACGTAAATCAATATTACGCAGACAGGGCTTTTGCAGACGCTGGCGTTCCAGTTGTAGCAGAAAGGCCTGATTCTGCTGCCGGCTATCGGTTTCGGCCATTGGCTAACCGTTAAATTCTGCCGGGGTTTTGGCTTGAATACTCAGCGCATGGATCTGCTTTTGCATCAGATCGCCAACGGCATCAAATACCAGCCGGTGGCGTTTTAAAGGCATTAGACCGGCAAACTGTTCACTGACAATCAGTACATTAAAATGGCCACCCCCGGTGTTGCCGGCATGACCCGCGTGCAAATGGCTTTCATCTATAATTTCAAGCTTGGTCGGGGCCAGTGTTTGCAGCCGCTTATTCAATTCATCCTGAGTATTCATGGCAGTACTTTTCGAAAAGGTTTAACGCTGACTTTGGCATACACATCAGCGTCAATATAGGGATCGGCCCCCGCCCAGGCTTGTGCAGATTGTAAATTATCAAACTCAGCCACCACCAGGCTGCCGGTAAAACCAGCGGCGCCCGGATCTTCACTATCAATAGCAGGATGAGGTCCTGCCAGCAGTAACCGACCTTCATCCTGCAATGCCTGTAATCTGGCTAAATGTGCCGGCCGGGCATTCAGGCGGCGATCTAAACTATCGGCTTTATCTTCGCTGATAATGGCATACCACATTACTTGGCATCCTCAGGTTTCGGCGTCTCGATAGCGTGTTTTGACAGATAAATAGCTTGGCCAGCAATAAACACGATAGTAATCGCCAACGAGCCGAAGACTTTAAAATTGACCCAGGTTTCTTCTGAATAACCATAAGCGATGTAAATATTCAAAATGCCTGAAAAAATAAAGAACAGTATCCAGGCTGTATTCAATCGCGACCAAACGAACACCGGTAGTTGAATATGATTTTCCATCACCCGTTGCAGCAGGGTTTTATCAGTAAAGACCCGGGCACCAATGAAGGCTGCTGCAAACAACCAATTCACTGCAGTCGGTTTCCACATGACAAACTCAGGGTTTTGCAGCCATAACGTCGCACCACCCAATACCATAACCAATGCCAGCGTAATCAGATGTTGTTTTTCGGTACGCCGATAACGCAGCCATGTATAGGCAACTTGTAATACTGTGGCGATCATCATCACAATCGTAGCTGCATAAATGCCTTCAATTTCATAGCTTTGACCGCCCCATTCGTATGTGCCACCGGCAAATTTATAAGCGACGAAAAATAGAATAATCGGTAAAAAATCGCTGAGTAATTTCATTGTTTATCTTCAAAGCCTGCGTAAGCAGCTATTCTAACGTAAAATCAATGACATGACCCAACAGCCACTTATCTACGACTTACACTGCCATTCCAATGCCTCGGACGGCGCTTTGACACCAACGCAACTGGTCACCCGTGCGGCTGAATTCGGCGTCGATGTGCTGGCTTTAACCGATCATGATGGCACTGAAGGCATAGCTGAAGCGCGGATGGCGGCGCAGGATTTGCCAATTACGCTCGTTGCCGGTGTAGAAGTTTCCGTGACCTGGGGCGCTAATACGCTGCATATTGTCGGGCTTAACATTGATATTGAAAATACGGCACTGCAAAACGGGCTATCGTCACTGCGGGATTACCGGCGTAGTCGCGCCGTTGAAATGGCTAAACGACTGGAAAAAGCCGGCATTGAGGGGGCTTATCAGGGCGCCAGCCAGTATGCGTCAGATACCATGCTCGGCCGGATGCATTTTGCGCAGTTTTTGGTGGCAGCAGGTCATGCCAAAGACACCCGGGATGTATTTAAACGATTTCTGGTGCGCAATAAACCCGGTTATGTGCCTGGTGACTGGGCGAGTCTGGAAGAGGCTTTGGGCTGGATTCACGGGGCAGGCGGTCAGGCCGTCATTGCTCATCCAGCGCGTTATAAAATAACGGCCACCAAGATGCGCCGTCTGATTGGCGAATTCAAAGAGCTGGGCGGCGTCGGTCTGGAAGTCTGTTCAGGCATTCAGCATGGCGATGAAATACGGCATCTGACAGCACTTGCCGATAAACATCAATTACTGGGCTCTTGCGGCAGTGATTTTCACAGTCCTGAGCAAAGCTGGACAGAATTAGGCAAAATTAGCCCTTTGCCGGCCAGTGTCACGCCGATCTGGTCATTATGGCCGCAGCCCGAGAAACGGAAATTAGCATGAGTCAGTTTTTTCAAATCCACCCCGACAACCCTCAACCACGATTAATCAAACAAGCCTGCGAGATTATTCGCCGTGGCGGCTTAGTGGTGTATCCGACCGATTCCGGTTATGCGCTTGGCTGTCATCTGGGTGATAAAAATGCCATGGAGCGTATTCGCCGCCTGCGGCAATTAGATGATGATCATAATTTCACACTGGTCTGCCGGGATTTATCTGAATTATCGTTATACGCCAAAGTAAATAATTCAGTATTTCGGATGTTGAAAGCGCATACGCCCGGACCTTATACATTTATTTTGCCGGCCACCAAAGAAGTACCCCGCCGGTTGCAACATGCCAAACGCAAAACTATCGGTCTGCGCATTCCGACCCACAATATTGCCCTCGCGATACTGGAAGAGCTCAACGAACCACTAATGAGTTCAACGCTTATTTTGCCGGGCGATGACTTACCGATGACCGAGGCTGAAGACATTGCCGATCGGATTGGCAAACAGGTGGACTTAATTATTGATGGTGGTGCTTGTGGCGCCGAGCCAACCACGGTTGTTGAATTTATTGATGATATTCCGGAAATCATGCGGGTTGGTATGGGTGATCCGACGCCATTTGAAGCTGCATGACAACCATCCTCTTTTGGCTATTGCCACTACTGATTATCTGGGTAATTGGTCTACTCGCTGCCGGTGCTAACTGGGGTGGGCCGCATGTAAATTGGTTGGATGGCTGGACTCGTATTTTGTGTCGCAGCTTGCACGGTTTAGGTAAACAGCGCATTGATCTGCCTCAGCAAGGCCCGGCAATTATTGTCGCCAATCATATTTCAGGACTGGATCCGTTGCTGCTGATTGCAGCCAGTAAACGGCCTTTACGGTTTTTAATTGCCCGCGAAGAGTATCAGCGCTTTGGCATGCAATGGTTATTTCGTGCTGCCGGCTGTATTCCTGTCGATCGTGATGGCCGACCCGAAAAATCACTGCGCCAGGCACTGAAAGCATTGCAACAGGGCGAAGTTATCGCCATTTTCCCCCATGGCAAAATTCATCTTGATAGTGATCCGCCTCGTAAACTGAAAGCCGGTTTTGCCCGGCTTTCTGCCTGGTCAGGTGCGCCAATTTATTGTGTACGTATTGATGGCGTAACCGCACAGGGTAAGGTTCTCAGTGCGCCTTTTATTCCCGGTAAAGTGATTTTGTCCAGCGCCGCGCCGATTCAGACAAACGTCGCTGAGCTTGAGCAGACGATTGCGTCTGTCAGCAATTGCATCGAAAAACCTTCACGCCCGCATTAAAAACAAATTCAAACAGGTACTTGATTTCGGTTTTGTTTCCCCCATTTTGCTAATTAACTTAGTTTTAATAGGGACTTTGCAGTTATGCAGATTGATAAGCTCACCAGTAAATTTCAAGAAGCGCTAGGCGCGGCGCAAAGCCTGGCCGTTGGTAAAGATCATCAATTTATCGAGCCGGTGCATTTAATGCTGTCGCTGCTCAAACAGCAGGGCGGCAGTGTCAAACCATTGCTGGCGCAAAGCGGCGTTAATGTTGTCAGCTACCAGGCGGATCTTGAAAATCAGCTGAACCGTGTCGCCCAAGTGGAGGGCGGCAGCGGCGATATTCACGTGTCACAGGATTTGAACAGGCTGCTTAATCAGACTGACAAACTCTCACAGCAGCGTGGTGATCAGTACATTTCCAGCGAGTTATTTGTGCTGGCGGCCGTTGAAGATAAAAATCAGACCGGTGAATTATTGCGTAAACATGGCGCCAACAAATCTAGTTTGAATGCAGCCATTGATAAAATTCGAGGTGGTGAACGCGTGACCGATCAAAATGCAGAAGAACAGCGTCAGGCGCTGGAAAAATATACCATCGATTTAACTGCTCGTGCAGAAAGCGGCAAGCTGGACCCGGTCATTGGTCGTGATGATGAAATCCGCCGCACCATTCAGGTACTGCAACGGCGCACCAAAAATAACCCGGTTTTAATTGGTGAGCCCGGTGTCGGTAAAACCGCAATTGTTGAAGGGCTGGCGCAGCGCATTGTTAACGGCGAAGTGCCTGAAGGCATGAAACATAAGCGGGTTTTAGCGCTGGATATGGGCTCGCTGATTGCAGGTGCCAAATTCCGTGGTGAATTTGAAGAGCG
>CAYYRO010000113.1:0-6393 GCA_964474075.1 uncultured Methylophaga sp. | reverse complement strand
GCCAATAGCCGGCGCGCCGCGCACCACCATCTCTTTAATGGCTTTGGCAACCTCATCACTATTTTCATAATTAAGCCAAATAGTTTGTGCCGGCAACAGCCGCTGATCCAATAAGCACAATTTATTTTCCTGCCAGCGAATCGGTTGGACGCTTTTGCTTTGGCTTGCCACTGTGTTCTCCTGCTTGGGGCGGTTATAATCGGACGCTATGAAAAAAATCGACTTGTTGATTAATGCCCGCTGGTGTTTGCCGATGACGGCTGATCAGACGATCCTTGAAAATCACGCAATTGCCGTTCACGAAGGTCATATTGTAGCGCTGTTACCCCAGGCTGAGGCAAAGCAGCAATTTACGGCAACACAAATTCATGATTTAACCGAGCATGCGCTGATGCCGGGCTTAATTAATAATCATGGTCATAGTGCCATGAGTCTGTTCCGTGGTCTGGCTGATGATTTGCCGCTGATGCGCTGGCTTAATGATCATATCTGGCCGGCCGAGCAAAAATTTGTCGGTGATGCGTTTGTCGAAGCAGGTTCAGCGCTGGCGATTGCCGAAATGATTCGCGGCGGCACCACGACTTTCAGCGATATGTATTTTTATCCGGAAGCCACGGCCCGCGTAGTAGATCAAAGTGGCATTCGTGCCAGTCTGGGCATGGTGGTCATTGAATTTGCGACCAGTTGGGCGCGTGATGTTAATGAGTACTTACATAAAGGCCAGGCTTTACATGATAAGTACCGGCATCATCCCCGGATCACCAGTAACTATGCACCGCATGCCCCATACACCGTTGCCAATAAAACGCTGGAACAGATCATCGTAAATGCCGAAGAACTGGATGTGCCGATTCAGATGCATATTCATGAAACAGCCAGTGAAATTAATACTAGCATTGAAGAGTATGGCGAACGGCCTCTGGCACGCTTGAAAGATCTAGGATTGTTATCTCCGCGTTTAATTGCGGTGCATATGACGCAGCTCACCCCAGCAGAAATCGAAGATTGCGCGCAAGCGGGCGTTCACATCGCGCATTGTCCGGAATCGAATCTGAAGTTGGCCAGTGGCTTTTGTCCGGTTGCTGCGCTAAGTAACAGCGGCGTTAATATCACCATCGGGACCGATGGCGCAGCATCAAATAATGATTTGGATATGTTTTCAGAAATGCGCCAGACTGCCTTGCTCGCCAAAGCGGTTTCCGGTGATCCCAGTGCAGTGCCAGCTTATCAGGCATTACAAATGACGACCATCAATGCTGCGAAAGCGCTGGGACTCGAACAAATCACAGGTTCGCTCGAAATTAGCAAAGCGGCTGATATGATTGCCGTCAAACTCAGTGATCTGGAAACCCAGCCTTTTTATGACCTGCCTTCACAGTTGGTTTATGCCACTGGTCGCGATAAGGTGAGTGATGTCTGGGTTGCGGGTAAGCACTTACTTAAAAATCGTCAGTTAACCACGCTCGACAGTCAAAAAATTCTTGCTGACGCCCGGCAATGGGCCAGCCAAATTAAGGCAAACGCATGACACATCATAATGTTGATCCGGCAGAAGTCGCTAAATTTGACGCGCTCGCCGACAGTTGGTGGGACCCGGAAGGCCAGTCCAAACCGTTACATCAAATTAATCCTTTGCGACTGCAATTCATCAAAGATCGCACCATCTTAAAAACGGCCAAAATCGTTGATGTTGGCTGCGGCGGTGGTATTTTGACTGAATCTTTGGCTCTAAGCGGCGCCGATGCCACTGGTATTGATATGGGCGAACTGCCTTTGGAAATTGCCCGCTTGCATGCCCTGGAAGCAGGCTTAAAAATTAATTATCAGCAAACCACCGCTGAAGCCATGGCAGCCAATCATCCCGCCGAGTTTGATGCCGTCACTTGTATGGAAATGTTAGAACATGTGCCAGATCCGCAGGCTATCATCAACGCCTGTGCAGAGATGGTTAAACCGGGCGGCGATGTTTATTTTTCAACGCTTAACCGCAATCCCAAAGCCTGGTTACTGGCCATTGTCGGCGCTGAATATATTGCCAATATGCTGCCTAAAGGCACGCATGATTACGCTCGGTTTATCAAACCCTCAGAACTTGCCCGTGCTTGTCGTGAAGCAGGTTTATCGGTCAGCGCTATTGCCGGCATCAGCTACAATCCGTTAACGCGCAAATATGCTTTAACGCAGGATGTAGATGTCAATTACCTGATTCATTGTCGGCGTAAGTAATGGTTATTTCACCATTTAATGTACTACTGTTTGATCTTGATGGTACTTTGGTCGATACCGCGCCGGATCTGGGTTATGCACTAAATACCTTGCTGCAGCAGGAAGGTCGTACCCCTCTCGATCACGCACTGATCAGACCAGTTGCCAGTCATGGCAGTGCCGGTTTGTTAAAACTGGGCTTTGGCATCAATAAAGATAATCCTGCTTATAGCGGCTTGCAGCAACGTTTTTTGCAGATTTATGCTGACAATTTGACCCGTGAATCGGCATTGTTTATCGGCATGCGAAAAGTGCTCGATACCCTAACAGCCAACCAAATTCGCTGGGGCGTGGTGACTAATAAGCCGGCATTTTTAACCGATCCGCTGATGCAGCAATTACAACTAACCAATCAGGCCGCCTGTATTGTCAGTGGTGATACCACCGCCTACAGCAAACCCCATCCGGCGCCGATACAACATGCTTGCGAATCACTGGCGGTATCACCCGCAGATTGTGTTTATATTGGTGACGCGCAGCGTGATATTGAAGCTGCCAAAAATGCCCATATGCGCGCCGTAGTCGCACGTTATGGTTATATTGAGCATGATGAAAACATTGATCTCTGGCAAGCTGATTGTGTCATCAATCATCCATTGGAGATTTTGCAGTGGATTTAATCCAATCTTTTATTCATGCCCATCAAACCTTGTTAATAATTGGCTTACTTGCCCTGGCATCAGGGATTTTAATTGGCGTATTGCTGCGTAATGGCAAAATCCGCGCACAGCAATCACAGATTAATGAGTTGACTCTGAAACTGGACTGGGAACAACAGCATAAAGCGGAACTTGATGAAATTCTGGATCACACCCGTGATCAACTGGCGAATACCTTTAATCAGCTTTCAAATGAAGCGCTAAGCCGCAATAACACTAATTTTTTGCGACTTGCTGAGGAAAACCTGAAACGCTTTCAAAGTGAAGCCAAAGCCGAACTCGGCAGTAAAGAAAAAGCCATTGAGCAACTGCTTAAACCGATTAATGAAGCGTTGCAAAACACCAGTAAACAAATTCATGAAATTGAAAAAGAGCGTAAAGAAGCCTACGGCAGTCTGAATACCACCATTGCTCAAATGAACTTAAATCAGCAACAACTGCAGCAAGAAACACAAAATCTGGTGCAGGCTTTGCGTCGGCCTGAGGTGCGCGGCCAGTGGGGAGAAATGACCTTACGTCGTCTGGCGGAGCTGAGTGGCATGGTCGCCCACTGTGATTTTTATGAGCAAACGCATACGGCAACCGAGACCGGCAGTATTCGTCCTGACATGATCGTCCGGTTACCGGAAAAACGTGAAATCATCGTTGATGCAAAAACCCCGTTAGATGCTTATCTATCAGCTATTCAGGCAAAAGATGATATGACGCGTAAGCTTGAGCTAAAGCGTCATGCTCAGATCATCCGGGGACGTATTAAAGAACTTTCCCGTAAAAATTATTGGACTGAATACAGTCAATCCCCGGAGTTTGTCGTACTGTTTATTCCCGGCGAACAGTTTTTATCAGCAGCACTGGAAGTCGATCCAGCCTTACTTGAAGACAGCATGAGTCAGAATATCATTCTGGCAACACCAACTAATTTTATTGCGCTGCTGCGCGCCGTTTCCTATGGTTGGAAACAGCAGAAATTAGCTGAAAATGCCGAAATCATTCGCGAACTTGGCGAAACACTTTATAAACGATTATCAACATTTGGTAATCATTTGAGCAAGTTAGGTAATAGCTTGGGCCAAAGCGTCAATCACTTTAACAGTGCAGTCGGGTCATTGGAACGTAATGTGCTGCCAGGTGCCCGAAAATTTACTGAAATGGGTATCAGCGTTAAAAGTGAAATAGACGAATTACCGCCGGTAGAACAGCAGCCTCGTCAGGTACAAAGCTTTAATGACAGCGAGTAGAGCTGATATTGATAAAGCCTATGCATGGTGTCAGCAACTGGCAAAGTCTCATTATGAAAATTTTCCGGTTGCCTCGGCGTTATTACCTGAAAGATTACGCCGACCCATTGCTGCAATTTATGCCTTTGCCCGTACCGCCGATGATTTTGCTGATGAAGGCGATGCACCTCAATCAGAGCGCCTTGTTAAACTCAATGAGTACAGTTTGCTTCTACAGCAAATTAAATCGAATCATTATAGTGACGAAAATCCCATTTTTATTGCTCTGCAAGATGCTGTCAGAGAATTCTCGCTGCCAGTGCAATTGTTCGAAGATCTGCTGATTGCATTTCGCCAGGATGTGGTGAAGTCGCGTTATGCTAATTTAGACGAGGTAATGGATTATTGTCGTTATTCTGCCAATCCGGTCGGCCGTTTGCTACTTTACTTACAAGGCCAGCCTAACAACCCACAGCTACAACAATCCGATGCCATTTGCAGTGCCCTGCAATTAATTAATTTTTATCAGGATATTGAACAGGATTTAATGGAACAGAATCGCTTGTATCTGCCACAGGATCTGCTGGCAAACGCTGGTTTAGAAGAAAAAGATTTGATGAATGCCGATAGTCAACAGCTGACACCGGTATTAAGATATCTCTATCAGCAAACCTCAACGTTAATGCTAACCGGTATACCGTTGGGAGCAGATATTTCCGGACGTTTGGGCTGGGAAATCCGTGCGATGACGCTCGGTGGTATTATGACGTTGTCACAATTAATCCAACAGCCAGATAAAGCGCTACTCAGTCGCCCGCGTTTAAGTCGCCGGCGACTAGTGTGGATATTGATGGTGGCTGCTCACAAGTCACTGTATTTAAAAGTCGCTTATAAATACTCAAAAGCATTGCCAGCATAAGTTCGGTTTCCGGCATTTGTTTATATAGAAATATGCTAGCTTAGGTCAAGAAGGATCTTTGATCTGATTATTCTTGGATGCTAATTGACTACGCTCATAATTATTGCAGTGCTGGTTGCTTTGCTGACCTTAGCGACCTTTGCAAGTTTATCAAAAAACGAAATCTGGTGGATTCGAATCACCGATTTTCCACGCTCCCAGCTTGCCGTATTTGCAGTCATTTTATTATTAGCTGAACTGCTGTTTTTGGATCTCTCAGCATCCTCTACCTGGTTGCTGTTAACCCTCACTGTCATATCATTTGGTTATCAATGTTGGTGGATAGCACCGTACACAAAGTTATATAAAGTTGAAGTCTCGCAAACTAATCACTTAGACCCAGCAAACCGACTGGCGATTATGACGGCTAATGTTCTGACCCCCAATCGCCACTCTGAAAAATTAATTCGCCTGGTGAATCAATATCAGCCTGACGTGCTGGTAACCTTGGAGACTGATCTCTGGTGGCAAAAACAACTGGGGGTCATTGAAGACGATTATCCCTTCCGGATGAGCTGTCCTTTGGATAATCTTTATGGCATGCATCTTTATTCAAAATATACTTTAAGTGAAAGTAACATCGAATATTTGGTTGAAGAGAATGTACCCTCCATACACACCTTATTAACACTTCCTTCTGGAAAACAAATTCGCATGCATTTTTTGCATCCTGCCCCTCCCAGTCCAAGCAATAATGAAGAATCATCCGAACGTGATGCCGAGCTTATTATGGTGGCAAAAAGCGTCAGTGATTCAGTAAGCCCGGTAATTGTGGCAGGCGATCTGAATGATGTTGCCTGGTCATCTACAACGCGACTATTTCGAAAAATCAGCAGATTACTGGACCCCCGTGTAGGCCGGGGCATGTTTAATACGTTTAATGCTGATCATTGGTTTATGCGGTGGCCATTAGACCACCTGTTTCATAGCGAACATTTTAAACTTTATGACATTCGGCGCATGCCGCATATCGGTTCGGATCACTTTCCATTACTGACTACCCTGATCTTCAACGAACCGTATGCAAATGAAACAAATACCGGGCTCGAAAGTGACCAGGCAGATCAATAGCGGGCACAGGAAAAATTAGCAGATGAACATGTTAATAAAAAAGAAGTACCTTCACCGGAATCAGAATAAAGGTTATTTTTTGAAGGAGTAAACAACCGACCACTGCGTTCAAGCAGGCCACGTTGTCTAAACGGCAGATAATAAAAAAGACCATCCGTTAAAGGTAGCCTACTAATTTGACCTACTTTGATGAAGCGCATCCCTGCACTTCACCCTTCGGGCG
>CAYYRO010000112.1:0-6541 GCA_964474075.1 uncultured Methylophaga sp. | reverse complement strand
TGGGCGCCGACGAGGTCGTCAGCCCCAACAAGATGGCCGGCGAACGCGTCCTGCAGGCCGCGCTCCGGCCGACCGTGGTCGAGTTCATGGAGCTGGTGACCCACCGCCAGCACCTGCACCTCAACCTGGAGGAGGTCAAGGTCTCCGAGGGCAGCGTCCTGGCCGGCGAGACCCTGGGGGATGCCGAGCTCCGACGCCGGGCCGGGGCGATCATCGTGGCGATCAAGCGAGCCACCGGCGAGATGGTCTTCAACCCGAAACCGGCCGACATGATCCACGCTGGCGACACCTTGATCGCGCTCGGAGAGCGCGAGGACCTCCAGGCCCTGGCAGAGATCTGCCAGTAGCTCAGGGCTCGTCCTCGGCCCCTTGGGCTTCGTGGTCCGTGTCGAACCGGCGAGCGGTGACCAGGATCACGCCCAGGCCCACGCCGATGGCCACGGCCGCCTTGACCAGACGGTCGACGGTGTCGATGCCGAAGAAGACGATGGCGCCGGTGAACGTGGCCAGCAAACCCAAGAGGTAGAGCGTGGTGGGCACGCGCAGCCACCGCCATCCCTTCTTCTCGATGAGGACGGCCGACCGCTCGGTCGTCTCGAAGTGGCGACCCAAGGCGATCACGGCGACGGCCAGGAGCAGAAGCGCGGCCACCCGACCCCAGTCAGAGAGCCGTTCCATGAAGGTGGTCGCGAAGAAGACGATGCCTGTCCCGGTCAGGATGATGCCCAGCAGGAGCAGGATGTTGCGCAGGTTGAAGACGGTCCGATCGGTCATCGGGCCACCTCCTGGACGCTCAGGCTGCCGTGATGGACCTCGTCACCCAGGGTCACCTCGAACTGGGCGAACCCGACCTTGACCGGGCGCTCCGGGCTCCCCGGTTCGGTGAGCAAGGTCTCGGCGTCGACCTCGAAGGTCGCTTGGCCGGTGCCCCAGGCCGATGCGGTCAGGATCCCGTCGGCGACGATGGCCCCGTTGAGGCGGACCTCGTAGGCTTGCTCGAGGCTCCAGGGGCGTTGGTTGTCGACGGTCAGGCGCACGGGAACGGGCTCGCTGCGGTTGACCTCCAGGGCCCCGGGTTCCCGGTAGAAACGCTCCTGGTCCAGGGTGTCCAGGGCCACATGCCAACGGCCGTCGAGATCCTGGGCTTCCAGCTTGTAGGACCGGTTGATGGCCACGTCAGCGGCCACCACCACGACGAGGAGGGCCGCAGCGATCGAGGCCACGGCCAAGGGAGAGACCCTGCGGGTCATACGCCCCTAGGCGGGCTGGGAGCTAGATAAGGCTTGCTGAACGAGCCGGGCGGGACCGACCCGGCGTGTCCCCCTGGCGCTCATCGCGTGTGGAGGACCAGGCGAGGGTGGTCGGCCAGCGGGCCAAGGTCGCGGTCCCGTCGGATCTTGCCGAGGAGGGCGGGCTGGGCCTCGACCAGGGGTTCGAGACGATCGAGAGCCTCGTCCCTGCGACCCAGGCGCGCGAGCGCCCGGGCTTCATGGTAGAGCACCGAGGCAGCGGGCGATCCGATACGTCGAGCCGCCTGGAGAGCCTCCAGGGCCTGCTCGTCCCGCTCCAGCGCCATCAGCGAGAGGCCCAGGCACAGGTGGGCCACCGGGAGCTGGGGTTTCACCGCGATCGCGGTCTCGAGCCACCCGATGGCATCCTGGTACCTCTGGTCGGCGGCGGCCGCCCGGGCCAGCTCGAGCAGCCTTGGGGCCCCTGACGGCAAGCGGCGTTCCGTGGAGCCCTTGGCAGGGCTGGCGCGAGAGGAGGGCTCTCCCGGCGTGTCGTCCTCCTGACCGGGGGATGGGCCCTCGACCGTCCGCGATGCCTGTTCGGAGCGCTGTAGGGGCCGTGGGATGACCAGGCCGGCCAGGAAGGTCAGGGCCAGGACAGCGGCCATCCCCCCGATGGCCAGCCCGGAGCTGGGGAGGGCAGCCTGGAGGCCCTGGATCCCGGTGCCGCTGCCGCCTTGGTCTTGCCTTGAGGCCGGCGCCGAGGGGCTCGTGGCAAGACGGGTGCTGGTGTCGGAGGTGGGGGCCTTGGTGATCTTCCCTGGGTCAGCCTCGTCCAGGCCGACATCGGGGATCGAGGCGTTGGTCGGCAGGCTGGCACGGGCCAGGCCCTCAGAGCTGTTGGCCGGCCCCTGGTCGTCGATGGAGGCAGCAGCGTCGCTGCCGTTGGTCGCGGCCATAACGGGGGTAACGTTGGCCTGGGATGCCGAGCTGGCCGAGGAGGCGTTGCCGGCATCATCGGTCGGTGACTGGTTCCCGGCGGGCTGAGCGGTGACCGTGGCGACGCCGAACGTGGTCAAGCTGACCAGCAGGGCGATCGCAAGGACCCAGTCACCGTAGCAGCGTTCCATGGACGTGGTCTCCCACCCGCCCAAGAGCCGGCTCTGGGGGTTTATAGAGGCCGGTGAGGGAAGGTTAGCCAACCGGCCCTCTCCGAAAGTTTAAGGTGGCATCACAGTCGACCGGTGAGCGCCAGGAAGCGGGGGTGATCGGCCAGGCTCGCGAAGGCCTCGTCCTCGGCCAGGGCCTCGACCATCTCGCCGGGCAGCACGGGCACGACCCGGGCCAACTGGCCAAGCGCCTCCTGGCTTCGACCCGTTCGTGCCAGGATGCGGGCCTGATGGTAGACCGGCACCGGGTCACCCGGGGCCAGCTGGGCGGCGTGACCTAGGGACTCCAGGGCCTCCTCGTCCCGACCCAGTTGGGCCAGGCAGACGCCCAGGCACAGATGGGCCACAGGCAACTCGGGTTGGAGCGCGATGGCGGTCTCGAACCAGCCGATCGCTCCCTCGTGATCCCCGCGTCCGACAGCCTCCTGGGCGAGCTCGAGCAGGGCAGGGGCACCCGGGGGGAGGCTGGTGCCAGGGCCCGGCTGGGAGGGCTTGGGTCGCTCGGGAGGCTCGGTGGCCTCGCTCGGTCCAGCGGCCGGGATGCTCGGGCTCGGGGCGTGGCCCGTCGAGCGCTCCGGCCGTCGCCGGGTGGCCATGGCGCCGCCTGTCAGGGCCGCCAAGCCGATCAGGATCAAGGGTGCGAGGTCCCAGCCGGGAGCTTGGCTGGCAGCTGCCTGGGCCCCAGAGCCCTGGCCCTGGCTGCCCGTTCCACCCGAGAGAGCGGTCGAGGCCAAGGGTTGGCCTGTGGTCGGGGTCAGCCGGCCGGTGAAGGCGCCCTGGCTGCCGGACCGGCTCTCGTCGAGCATGGTGGCTGGCTCGGCGGCCGCGGTCCCATCGGGCGCATCACCCTCTGAGGTCGCCTCCGGTTCGTGGGCCAGGTCCGGGGCCGGCTTGGCCGTGGGCTCGGAGGCTTGCGGGCTGTGTTCCTGATCTGCGTCCTGGGTGTCCGTGGTCGATGTCGGTCCTTCCTCGGAAACCGTCCTGTCCTCGGCCGTGCTGTCGGTGGCCGAGCTGGCCTCGGACGCCGGATCTTCGTGAGTATCCGTGCTCTCGTCGGGGGACCCGGCGGTCTCGTCTTCCTCATCCCCCTCTTCGGCGCCGGTCTCCTCGCCAGGCAAGGAGGTCTGGGCATGTCGGTCGCCCTGGGCATGTGCCGGCGGGCCATGGGGCTGATCTTGGGAGCGGTCAACGCCCCCGTCCTGAGCCTGCTGGCCCTGTTCGGGTGCCTCGTCGGTGTTCCCCTGGGGATGGCTCTCCTTGTGGTGAGCGACCGCGGGGGCAGCCACCACCAGAAGAGCGAGCATGAGCGATGCGGTGAGCTTTGGATCCACGGTCATCGGCGGACAGCCTCGGTTGGATGGAGCGACGCGCTAAGGGAGGACTTCGCCTACGGAAGGGGGCCATGGGACCTTTTCCCCTCCTCCCCTTGACCCGTCGGCGAGCGATCGGGCGGGGCTCAGAGCCGGCCCAAGAGAGCCAGCAGGCGGGGATGATCCCGAAGGTCGGCGAACGCCGGGTCGGCCAGGATCGCCTCGGCCATGGCGTCGGTCCCCGGAGCCAACGGAGCAAGGGCCTCGATCACAGCACCCGTCCGACCGCCCCTGGCCAGGGCCTGGGCCCGGCAGTACCGTGCCATGGCGTTGGTAGGGTCCAGATCGACGGCCCTGTCGAGGGATTCTAGGGCGGCCTCAGGGCCCTCGACCTCGCCACGGCAGAGCCCCAGGCAGAGATGGGCCACAGGAAGGTCGGGCTCCACGTCCAGAGCTGTGCGGAACCAGACCGCTGCCTCCTCGTACTCGCCCTCGTCCACGGCCCGCTGGCCGAGACGCAGGATCCCGCCGAGCCCTGGCGGGAGCTCCGACGGGAACTTGACGGTGATCTCCTCGGTCTCGATCTCACCGGCCGCATCGGCGTCGCCGACCGACGAGGTCCCCTCTGGAACAGGCTCCGAGGGGGCCTCGGACGAGGTCGTGCTGTCCCGGCGCCTGTGAGTGAGGACGAGCAAGCCACCGGCGCTCACGGCGGCCACGGCCCCGACGCCGAGCAGGAGGGCGGCCGGGATGCCGCCGGGCAAGGCTTGGGTGGAGGTCGCCTGCGGGCTGTTCTGGCCATCCTCAGCCGGGATGCCGTCCAGGTCGTCACCAGCGTCCTCGACGCTGGCCGTCTCGGCCTCGTGGTTGGCCACGGAGAGCTGCTGGTCGCCCGAGGGCGCCGAGAGGGCTTGAGCACCGGCGCTGGCGACCAGGAACAGGGTCAAGGTGAGCAGCGAAGCGATCCACAGGGCGCCGCGGGCGTCGATCAAGGGTCGAGTCACACACCATGCTCGTGGGTCCGGGTCCATCCCCCCTCCGGTGGAGGTCCTAGGGACCATGTGCACCCTGCCCCCTGGCACCGCGGCCCTCAGGACCTGGAGAACCAGCGACCGTCAGCCTCTTCTATCCGGGGACGGTGCTTGGGGATGATGCCCGCGCCCGTGGACGTCGAACGGACCGCCAAGGCGTTGCGGATCAACGCCAGGCTCCACGTCGACATCGGCGAGGCCAGCACGGCCCAGGAAGCCGCTCGTGCCCTCGAGGTCCCGCTCGAAGCCATCGGCAAGAGCATCGTGCTGATGATCCGGGAGGATGCGCCGGTCCTCGTGGTCGTCCCCGGTGACCGACGCGCCAGCGAGGCCAAGGTCGCCGAGGAGGTCGAGGCCGACGCCGAGGATGTCCGGATGGCCGATCCCGACGAGGTCGAGGAACACACCGGGTTCCCCGTCGGCGCGGTCCCACCGATCGGCTTGGAACGTCCGATCCGGACCCTGGTCGACGAGCGGCTGCTGGATCGGGACAAGATCTACGCCGGTGCCGGGTCCGACGATGCCATGCTCGAGGTGACCAGCTCGGACCTGTCCAAGCTGCCCGATGTCAGCACCGGGGACTTCTCCGAGCCGGCGTGACCCTGTCTAGCGGCCGATCACGAAGAGCTCGATGGCCAGCCTGCCGTGCATGACCGGGCGCCGGTCGAGCACCTGGAAGCTTCGCGCCTCGGCCAGGGGGACCACCAGCTCGTCCAGCGGGGTCATCAGACCCAACCGGCCCTCGTCTGTGAGCACGGCGTCGACCTGCTCGAAGAGGACCCGGTAGACGCGTTCGACCTCGGCCGGGCTGGAGCTTCTCATCCCGTAGGGTGGGTTGGCCACCACCCACCGTGCTCGGTCGACGTTGTCGCTTAGCGTCTCGATATCGCCGACGTACGGCTCGATGGCGCCGGCCACCCCGGCCGCCCGCGCGTTCGCTTGCAGACCCTCGACGTGCGGGGGATGGATGTCGCCCAGGATCGCCCGGATCTGAGGTGGGTCATCGGTGGCGTCAGGGAGGTCGGGGAGGGGCAGGAGCTTGCCCCGGTCGGTCTCCCGGAACCGGGGGGTGCCCCACAGGGTGAGGTCGTCGCGCCGGAGGGCGACCGGTGGGATCCCGTAGGTCCGCCAGAGGGCCTCGATCCCTAGGGTCCCGCTGCCGGCCATGGGATCGACCACGTCGCCACCGTCGTAGCCCATCAGGTGCAGCAAGCCCGCTGCCAGGGAGCCTTTCATCGAGGCGTGGTGATGGTAGGTCCGGTACCCCCGTCGATGGAGGGAGCGGTAGCCGACCAGGTCCACCCAGAGGGTGATGCCCCCCTCGGGGTCCAAGCGGACCCGGAGGACCACGTCGGGCTCATCGAGCTCGACCGTCGGTGGACCTCCGTGCTCACGTTCCAAGCGATCGAAGATCATCCCGCCGACCTCACGCTCGACGTCCATGCTGTCGAAGGGATGGTCGCCCCATCGGGTACACCGAACAGCGAACCCAGCCTGGGTGTCGAGCCAGGGGCCAAGCGCCACCGCGTCGATCAGGACCTCGAGGTCCTGCCATGGCGCCTGAGGGTCGACCCGGCCCTCGGCCAGGACGTGACCGACCCGGTGGGCCGTGCGCAGCTGACCGATCAGGCCAGCCGTGGCTGTCGCGTCCGAGGTCTCGAAGGCCAGGACCCCGCGACCCGAGGGACCATCGTCCAAGGGCTGGGCGCCGGCCTGGGTCAGCTCGGCTCGAAGCACGGGCTCCAACCCCGGGGCCGTGGTGGCGATGCCCTTGGCCATGGCCGCCGCAGCCCCATCTGGGT
>CAYYRO010000111.1:5701-6543 GCA_964474075.1 uncultured Methylophaga sp. | reverse complement strand
TCGACCTCGTCGTCGCCATCACCGAGGGCATCCCGACCCAGGACATGGCGAAGGTGTACAAGCGCCTCTCGGAGGTCGACACAACGCTAGTCGGGCCGAACTGCCCCGGCGTCATCACGCCCGGCGAGGCGAAGCTCGGCATCCTCCCGGGGAACATCTTCTCGCCCGGCGAGGTCGGGCTGGTCTCCCGCTCGGGGACGCTGACCTACCAGGTCGTCTCGAACCTCACCGACCGCGGCCTCGGCCAGACGACCGCCATCGGCATCGGCGGGGACCCGATCATCGGCACGGACTTCGTCGACGCACTGGCGCTCTTCGAGGACGACCCGGACACGGAAGCGGTCGTCATGTGCGGCGAGATCGGCGGCGAGGACGAGGAGGAGGCCGCCGAGTTCATCGGCGGGGGCATGGACACGCCGGTCGTGGGCTTCATCGCCGGGCGCACCGCCCCACCGGGCAAGCGCATGGGCCACGCCGGCGCCATCGTCTCGGGCTCGGGGACGGGCACCGCCCAGAGCAAGATCGAGGGACTCGAGGGCGTCGGCGTCCCCGTGGGCGCCACGCCCGAGGAAGTGGCCGAGCACGTCGAGGACTTCGTCTAGAAGCGTCAGTCTCCGACGTCGTTCCTGCCAGGTTCGTTTTCCCGAGTGCTAGGGGCCATCTACTTCACAGCCTCGAACGAGACACGACACCTCCGAGACGAACCGACCCGCCCACCCTGCCCGGCCGTCCACGGCGGAGCGTTTTTTCTCGCCCGGTCGCGTCCCGAAGACGATATGGCGAATCGAGCGTCGCGTCGGGGGGCGAGCCGACCGTGATCGAGGCGGTCACGGTCAGTGCCG
>CAYYRO010000111.1:0-5691 GCA_964474075.1 uncultured Methylophaga sp. | reverse complement strand
GAACTCGACTCCGACGAGCACTATTACCTGGGAGAGGGGGTGCGGGATCGGTTGCTGGGGGTGATCGAGGCGGTCACGTTCAGTGTCGATGTCGCCGATCTCGACGCGGCCGTCGAGTTCTACACGGAGGGGCTCGGCTTCGAGGCGGTCGGGAACGTCTGGGAGGACGCCTTCGAGCTACGGGCCGACGGCGTCAGGATCGACCTCCTGGAGCGAGAGTCCGGCACGCAGGCCACACCGACTGGCGAGGACACCCGAACCTACGACTGACACTGGACGCCCGTACACCTGGACCTGGAAGTCGACGACGTGGAGACCGCCGTGGCGCGAGCCCGGGCGGCGGGTGCGACTGTGGAGTCCGGGCCGACAGACGTGGGCGGCGAGGTGATCGCTACCTGTGCCGACCCGTTCGGGAACGGGTTCTGCCTGATACAGACGGGCCCGGAGTGACACCGAGACGCGTGGAATAGCCCTACAGCCCGACCTCGTCTCGAACCCCGGGTGCCAGATCGATGCCGAGCCCGGGGCCGTCCGGAGGTTTCACGAACCCGTCCTCCGCCTCGATCGGCTCGGCGAGTGGGAAGTCCCTCGTCGCTGGCGTCAGGGCCGGCGGCTCGATGGGGAACTCACACCAGCGGGCGTGCGTCGCCGCCATGACGTGGAGGTTGGCGACGAGCCCGAGGCCGTTGGTCCACGTGTGGGGAGCGAACTCGAGGCCGTGCGTCCGGGCCATCGACGCGACCTCCGTGGCGCCCTGGATGCCCGTCGCCAGGGCGGCGTCGGGCTGGAGGACGTCCAGGGAGCCGCGGTCGATCAGCTCCCGGAGCTCGTGGACGTCGTCGTTGAACTCGCCGCCGGCGATGGGCACGTCGGTCGCCTCCCGGAGGCGGGCGAGGCCGTCGTAGTCGTGGCGGTGGAGTGGCTCCTCCAGCCAGGCGACGTTCCCGACGTCCTCTAGCTCGCGGGCGACCGAGAGGGCCTGCCCGAAGGACCACGGCTCCCTGTCCTCGAAGACGCGCACGCACCAGCCCATGTTGCCGTCCACCATCAGCGTCAACTCGGGGTGCGCCTCGCGGACCCGTCTGGCGACCTCGAGGTCTTCCTCGGGGTCCGGGCCGAACCGGAGCTTCACCGCGTCGAAGCCCTCCTCCACGCGCGCCTCGACGTAGGCAAGGCGCTCCTCGGCGGGCTGGCGCTCGCCCGTGCTGGCGTAGGTGGGGAGCTCCCGCCGTGTTCCCCCGAGGAGCTCGTAGATCGGCTTCCCGGCGTCCTTCCCGATGACGTCCCAGCAGGCGATCTCGACGTGCCACGGCCGCGGGCCGAGCAAGCGGAGGTCCTCGAGCTTTCGCCTGATCCTCCCGACGTCGTGGGGGTCCTCGCCCACGAGGAACAGTTCGAGGGGGGTCTCGTAGTCGAGGCCGCCGCCGAAGCTCGGGCTCGCCGAGACCCCGGTGATCCCGGCGTCGGTCTCGATCAGGAAGAGCTCGACCTCCTGGCTCGACTGGGCGTAGCCGGGGATCCACGTCGGCTCGTAGCTCCCGGCCAGTTCGCCGACCACGTGGTGCTGGCTGACGCCGGTGATCTCCATGCCAGGCCGGTTCTCACAGTGGCCACATAAGCGCTGGCGGGGACGGGCGGCAGGGGGAGCGCGTCGTCGTTCGACGATCTGGCCGACGTCGAAACAGCGGGGGCTGTTTCGTGCAGGTGGCGGCGAACGTCGTCGACCCCGAGCTCGTCGAGACGTAACGTGGAGGGTCACGTCAGAACGGAACCAGAAATACGATAGTTGATTCGACCGATGATTTCCCTATTCGATACTACGGACGTGGGATAGAGAGTGCGCACTACGGACGTGCAGGTTCGAGAGTGCCCATCTCGGACGACCAGCAGAATCGTATTGCCCGGGAGGTGTATTCGGGTAGCTAGCGCGAGTACGTTATCCCGTCATTCCGCGGACAGGATCCCGAGGCCATGCTAAATAGAGAGGCTGAGTGCAGTATTGTCGCCTCGGAATGGGGAACGCTTATGGCGTTTGTTACCGAATGCCACGGGTTGGGAATCCCCCCGGACGTATGCCTGTCACACCAAAAGGAAGTCCACGCAGGAAACCGGCAGCCACCAACGAACTACTCAGAGCCGTAGCCAACGAGCGCCGTCGGCAAGTCGTGTACTATCTCCGAGAGTCCTACGGTGTGGCGACTGTTGCCGAGCTCACCACCCATCTATCGACGGCCATGGAAACCGACCCGGAGGGAATCGCCGTTCTGCTTCACCACCAGATTCTCCCACGGCTGATCGAGGCCGGGCTGGTCACGGTCGACCGAGAGTCCGATCAGGTCCAATACGTGGGGGGTTCGTTCGAGACTGCGCTGATCGATTGGCTGCGGAAACGGGAGCAGTACTGATCGTGCCTGCGCCACTGGCCACCCGACCCCGTTCACCATTCCTCTGTCTCACTGGCTACGCATCGTCTGTTCCGCGGTCATGCATTCCCATCCCCTCGGCTCGCATCGGCCCCTCCTCGTTGTAAGGTAATGGGGTGTCCCAGTCATGGGGTTCCGGTGCACTTCTGTAGGTATGCCGATTCGCCGTATCGAATGTACCAATTGCGGGGAGAAGCGGATCGCCAGGAAACGAGACGACGGTGTCGATCCAGTCCTTCCCGAGTGTCCTGAGTGTGGGGCGAGCGAGTTCGAGTCAGTCATCCACTGACTCGCACGATCGATCGTGCCTGGATCTCACTCCCAAACCGAGGATCGAGCGTTGATGGAAGGTAATCTCGACGAGAACACAGCCGTTTCGACGACGGTAGTGGAAGCCATGGCGAAGGCGAGTGACACGACTATCGAAGAGGTGCCGCTGCTCCATGCGGTGGTCGATCCGAACGCCCTGGATCGCCTCTGTTCGGCTCCCTCCCACGACGACCGCGTCACCTTCCAGTATCAGACAGAGATCGATCCCGGCTATTCAGTAGTCAAACGCCTGAATTCGAGGGTCTAACCGAAGCTCGGGCCCTCTATTCAATACCACAGCTCTGAACGACGCTCGTGCTGTGGTGGCGAGAAACTTAGGAGTAATACCAGCTAGGAGACGGTTACCGGCGAGTAATTGTCGTCCCGTTAACGGGTGTCACGAATACGATTACATTTCGAGAACGCCTCGGTGGTTAACTATAGGCGTCGGCGGAGGAGTACCCCCATGCGAAAGCCAACTACCGAGATCGTCGTTAAAGTGGTCGAGACCGTAGCTGAGGCGCTAGAGAAGCCACTCGATGAGGTCCCCCCGCTTTCGGAGGTTATCGACCCGGATGCGTTAGTAGCGCTCATGGACCATCGGGATGTGACGATTGCGTTCCGATATGCCGATCTGAACGTCATCGTTCAGTCCGGCGGAACCGTCTACGCTCACCCGATTCGCGATATCCCAGAGGAGCCGATGCAGTCGGGCCACTTCGCCCATTGAGGAACCCACTCCAGGCACCTCATCCCCGTCAGCAGCGCTGTCTAACTGGCCGGGGACGATTTCGGTCTCCAGACCGCCCGATCGTTCGTCTATATGGATATATTCGCGATCGTTGCGTGAGGCTGGGCCACTGCCGTCCTGATTCTTTGACCCTCGTCTCCGGGAGTAAGTCATCGAGCCGTCGTTCGAATCCCGGCGTTTGCCCGTACGCTTCGATCAGTGCGTAGTCGTCCGCTGTCAGCCCCCACTCGTCCGACTCCGGTTTCCTCCCCCTCAGGGCCCCCGCGGGCAATTCATCGTGGTGGCCGACCACGAGTTCGATGAGTGGCCCAATTTCGGTGAACCTCGGGCACCGGGTGAGGACGTTCGCGTCGCGGTCTCAGTCGATGAACCCGGCCTCGGCCAGTTTCGGTTGGTGTCGACGGTGGACGTCGATCTCGATCCGGGTACCGCCCTCCGCCAGTTCGTCCGCGGCGAATTCGATCTCGTCTCGCGGGTCGTGGCCACGTAATCGGGTGACTATCGGCTGCGGCTCGGATGGCCGATTTGGTCTACCGACTCGCCTAGTGCGTCGGTGCGATCCGTTGCCCGTCCTTCCCTACGGAAGGTTCTTCGATTATGCCCACACTCCCGTACCCGAACGAAGAACCGCTGGAAACGGGATTCGCCCACCAGTGAACACGTCCGTCAATCGTTCGTATCGAGATCGCCTCGGTCGACGCCGTCATCGAGTTCCGAGACGGCTGTCGTCCCCGGCCAGAACGCGATGACGACAAGAGAGAGGTAACCGACGACGACGACGCTGAGAACGATCCAGCCAGGAGCGTTCGACGTGGCGGCAGCCTGCACGAACGATTCGTCTGCACCGTTTAGGCGGAGTAACCACACGACCAAGAGGCCGAACAACAACAGCAGGTACACTCGTCGGAGCCGATGAGCCAGCGCAGTCCGAAGCGGCACCTTGACGGTCGGAGTTCGATAATCGTCGCTCAACTGGCGACGCCAATCACGCTGTTCGACTCCCTCGGAGGGGTCGAGCGCGTTGGCAAAGAGGTTCTCCTGCATCGAACGGACGCGGGATCGCCAGACGTCGTACTGCTGGAACCGCCGCGCCTCGATCAGTAGAAAGACGATCCCGACACCCATTCCGACGAGGATGATCGTGTGGGCGACGTCATCACTGGAGAACGCGTACGCGAGGATACCC
Source organism: uncultured Methylophaga sp. (assembly GCA_964474075.1). GTDB lineage: Bacteria > Pseudomonadota > Gammaproteobacteria > Nitrosococcales > Methylophagaceae > Methylophaga. The sequence goes on along the minus strand of CAYYRO010000111.1, from coordinate 1,022 downwards.
GCGATAACTGTCACCGCCCAGTTGGTCGTCGAGTCTAATCGCTCGCGCCAGGAAACCTCACGCGCGACCTCACCGCGATACAGGTGGGCGACGACTGATCCGAGCCCCGTGCTTTGGTCGACCATCTCCCGACCGATCTCTCGCTCTTTTGGTGCCTCTGGGTCGAAATCGTCGCTACTCATCCCCTCTAGAGGACGGGAACTGGACGCAAAGGTCTGAGGTGGGGTCGTCTACCCGAGGAAGATCCTCTTCCGTCTACGAAACTTCCCCCGAACGCCCGCGTTACTCTTGGGGCAGTTTGTTGACTCCGAGTTGTCGGAGCAAGTCGACCGTATCCTCCAGCAACCACCGCTCGGCGATTTTTCCGTCCTGCATGCGAGCGAACATCGTAACCTCGATCACGTACGTCTTGCCTGTCGGCTCGATGCCCATGAACTCGCCCTCGTGAAATCCTCGCCCAGACCAGCGGATGGCGACACGATTTTCGTCGGCGAGAATATCCTCGACCTTGGCCGAGGAACCTTCGAACGCCGAGTGGAAGTACTCGGTCGTTTGCTTGAGCGCCTCGCGGCCTCGAGTCTTCCCAAAGGTGCTGTGGTGGTCGATCACATCTTCTGTGAAAATCTCGTCGATGAGGTCGATGTTTTTCTCAGAGATCACCTCCTCCGGGAACTTTCGGGCGATCTGCTCGTTCTCCTCTGGTGTGGTCATTGTCACCGAGTTCTCCTAGAGGGGCCTCGTACCGGGTGTACGTTCTACTACGACGCGCGCGACGTTAACGATCGTCCTATCATCGCTGATGGTTGGGGTGAACGCCGACGTAGAGCCGGTTCCATTCGGAGAGATTGGTACGTATGCGCTCTGTATTCAGCAGGCTATTCTAGTAGACCGAAAGAAAGTAACCACCGTTGGCTACCTCGTCGATAGATGTCGAATCGCTGCACATCCTCTACGTGTGGCCGAGCAGCGTCGTTCGAACGAACCGATGTGGAATTCGCGGGCAATTCCCTAGCCACGCAGAA
>CAYYRO010000110.1:0-6589 GCA_964474075.1 uncultured Methylophaga sp. | reverse complement strand
TGAATTAATGGCGCTTGTACAGCTATTAAAAGAAATTGCCGTTCAGTTTAACGTCACCCCAGACCAGCGGCCTTACCGACCGCATATCACCGTGGCGCGCAAAGCCAGCGAAGCGATTGCTTTGGATTTTGCGCCGATACGTTTTACCGCTGACGAATTTGTATTGATGCAATCACAACAAACTGACAACGGCCCCGTTTATCAGCCACTGTATCGCTGGTCTCTGAACCCTAAACATTAATCAGCTGAGCGCATTTTTACTGCTCAATAATTGATAAAGATCTTTGCGGCGATCTTTGAGATTGGTTACGGCACCTTCGCTACGCACCAGTTTAAGTTTTTCCAAATCCAGATCCGAGAACATGATCATTTCGGTATTCGCTGTCGTTTCGGCCATGACGGCATCATGTGGAAAGGCAAAATCCGATGGCGAAAATACCGATGACTGGGCATATTGCACGTCCAGGTTTTCCACTTTCGGTAAATTACCGACACTGCCCGTTATCGCCACATAACATTCATTTTCAATGGCTCGTGCATGGGCGCAGTAACGAACACGCAGGTAGGCGTTTTTGGTATCGGTCCAATAAGGCACAAAGATAATATCAACACCTTGCTCAGCGGCAATACGGCCTAATTCCGGAAACTCAATGTCATAGCAAATCATGATGGCGACGCGGCCAGCATCGGTTTCAAAAACCTGAAACTCATTGCCGCCCTCGATAACCCAGTCACGACGCTCATGTGGCGTGATATGCACTTTGCGCTGCATTTCAACACGACCGTCACGGTGACATAAATAGGAAACGTTATAGACCCGGTCATTTTCCAGCAGCGGCATGGAACCGGTAATGATATTAATATTGTAACTGACCGCCATTTCCGACATTTCATCACGAAACTGCTCAGTAAATCCGGCCAGGAACCGAATGGCGCGGGTTTGATCCATTTGATCGGTTAAGCCCATCAGCGGCGCATTAAAGAATTCCGGAAACAACGCAAAATCGCTTTTGTAATCCGACAGCGCATCGACGAAGTACTCAACTTGTTTGAGCACTTCTTCAACGGAAGTAAATTCACGCATCTGCCATTGTACGGCGCCGAGGCGAACCTGGGTTTTACGGGTACGCACAACCGTTTCGGGCGGTGTATAGAGAATATTATTCCAATCGAGCAGGGTGGCGTGGCCCAGTGATTTTTCATCTTCGGGCAGATATTTATGCATCAGCCGCGTGACCTGAAAATCATTGGATAGCTGAAAAGTCAGGATCGGATCGTAAATCTCCCGGCGGGCAACTTGCTCAATATATTGTGCCGGCGTCAGCTCATCAGAGAATTTGTGATAGTTGGGAATGCGACCACCCGCCAGGATCGCCCGCAAATTCATCGAACGGCATAATTCTTTACGCGCTTCATAAAGCCTTCTGCCAAGCCGGTAACCGCGATATTCAGGGTGAATAAACACATCCAGCCCGTATAGTGAGTCACCTTTTGCGTTGTGCCAGATTTTATCGTTACTTAAGATTAAATCATCATAGGTATGCGGGTTACTGAAACGGTCATAACTGACCATCACGGTCAGCGCTACGGCAATCAGCTCGCCTGAATCTTCGATACAGATTTGTCCTTCAGGGAATTGTGTGACCAGCCCTTCAATGGTTGTTTGCGGCCAGGCACCGCCGATATCGTTATATACCACATCCATAAGGTGCTTGAGCTGATCGTAATCATCCATATGCAGGTTACGCAGATTGAGGTGCAGCTCTTCGTGGGCCATAAATACTCCATTGGTTCAACGATACGGTTGAGTCTAGCAGAAAGGCTGGCTGGCAAAGCAGACAGCGGTGGTATAAATGTTCAGACCAGTAAATCCCGATTATTGCTCAAAACAGGTAATTAATTCACAAATGTGTGATGGTCAACGTCACTGAAATATAAGCGGTGCTGCTTGGTCATTGAATAATTTTTTCAGGCGACATCGTTAATCACACCAGTCCGGCGCCAAAAGTCTTCGACAGCGCGGCACTTTATCGATTTGCCAATGCTGAATCGCCCAGCACCAGATGTCAGAAAGTGTGGAAGCGGCTAAATCTGCTGGCGGTTGTAACCCAAGCAATGCCAGCACTTCACAGAGCACCCGGCCATTTTCTTCGACTTTTACCGGTTCGGCGCGGTTTTGTTTACTTAGTTTTTGGCCGGAACGATCCGTTGCCACCGGCAAATGTGCATACTTAAGCGTCGGATAATTTAAAGTGCGTTGTAATAATACTTGCCTTGGTGTGGATTTCAATAAATCAGCGCCACGGACGATATGGGTGACACCTTGCCAGGCATCATCGGCTACCACGGCTAATTGGTAGGCAAAAATACCGTCAGCCCTTCGCAATATAAAGTCGCCAACATCACGGCGGGTATGTTGCTGAATCTTGGACTGGATACGATCTTCGACACTGATAACCGCATCTGGCACCAGCAGACGCCAGGCTCTTTCCGGTTTACCGTGTAAGCCATTACGACACGTGCCGGGATAAATAAGCCCGTCGCTGCCTGCTTTGGCGATATCGGCAATTTCCCGTCGACTGCAACCACAGGGATAAACCAGTTGCTGTTGTTTTAAATCTTCAAGGATGGCCTGATAGCGTTGTATCTGCTGACTTTGATAAACAACCTCACCATCCCACTGAAAGCCAAACGCTGTCAGAGTACGCAAAATATCATCGGCGGCACCGGCTACTTCCCGCGGTTTATCCAGATCTTCCATCCGCAGCAGCCATTTGCCACGATGAGCACGGGCATCAAGAAAACTGGCCGTTGCAGCTAATAGTGAGCCAAAATGCAGAGGCCCGGTAGGCGAGGGGGCAAAACGGCCAATATAAAAATCAGATTTTAAGGTTTGATTCATATTCGCCAATAATGATATCAGTCAGAAGACCGTCAAGGATTGCCCCATTTTAATATGTCAGAATTTTTATTTGTTTACGGCACATTACGCCGCCAGTTAATTCAACATCAGTATTTGCAACATCACACCGAGTTTATTGCCGAAGCCAGTATGCGAGGCCGTTTATATTTACTGGATGGCTATCCGGGCGCCGTGGATTCGACCGATTTTGCTGATACAGTGCTCGGCGAAGTTTACAGAATTCAACGTACAACACCGCTATTAGCAATGCTGGATGATTATGAGGAATGCTCAGCAAAGTTCGCGAAACCCCATGAATACCGGCGTGAACTGCGCTCCGTTAATCTGCTTGATGGCCGGCAGCTTACAGCGTGGGTATATTTGTATAATCTGGATGTTCGTGATTTACCGCAGCTTGTTTCGGGTGATTTTTTAGGACGTGATAGCGTCACAGTTCAGGAGTAAACGATTGAATTCAGCTTTTTTCCACCGGCAGTGGACAACCATGCAAAAACAACTCAGACAGAGCCAGTCCGGTAGCTGGATAAAACGGATTTTGGTGTGGCTGATGTTAGGCGTATTGATGGTGTTCAGTCTGGCCGCGTTATTGTTTTTATTACTGCTGAGCTGGATATTAGTGCCATTGATGATGATTCGGACTCGCCGCATGATGCGAAGACAACAACCTTTTACAGCTAACTCAGATAATGCCCGTCATCAGCATGACAATGTAATCGAAGGTGAGATTGTTGACCGGGATAAACCATAAAAAAATTTGCCAGCGCTTATTAGCGCTGGCAAACCGTTAAAAATTCAAAGATGAAGTTCAGATTGTCAGATTACCGCCGAAAATCCCGACCACACCAATAATAATCAGATAAATTGCCACAATATAATTGAGCAAGCGTGGTACAACTAAAATCAAGATGCCGGCAATAAGCGACAGCAATGGTGTAAGCGCAAGTGTCATAACGTGGATCCTTTTGTTGATGAAAAGCCAGTTGAGTATGCCTGCTAAATAGTGGCTTTCACAATGCGCGTTTACCGGAAATTTGAAACGTTTATCAATTAAGGATGCATTCAAGTGAGAGTCCACTGGTTTCAGCATGTGCCATTTGAAGGGTTGGGCAGTATTTCGTCATGGTTGTTGCAACAGGGTCACAGCGTTCATCAGCATGCTTTATTTGATAACGCAGCGTTACCTGATTTATCGACTGTTGATGCCCTGATCGTCATGGGCGGGCCAATGAGTGTCAATGACACCGCCGAACTGCCCTGGCTGGCCGCTGAAAAACAATTTATTCGTCAGATGCTGGCGGCAGGCAAACCAGTGTTGGGGATTTGTCTTGGGGCGCAGTTAATTGCCAGTGCGCTGGGCGCTGAAGTCTATGCGAATCCTGAAAAAGAGATCGGCTGGTGGCCATTAAAAAATATGGCGGCAACGTCGGCCGTATTTCATTTCCCGGCTGATTTTTCAGCATTTCACTGGCATGGTGAAACTTTCGATTTACCAACAAACGCGACGTTATTAGCCAGTAGTGCGGCATGTCGGAATCAGGCTTTTCAGGTGGGTAATAATGTTATTGGCCTGCAATTTCATCTGGAAACTACACCTGAATCGGCAGCAGCATTAGTCGAACATTGTGCCGCTGATTTGTCGCCGGCAACCTATGTCCAAAACAAACAGCAGATCCTGACAGTAAATGAGGATGTATATCAAAAGCTGAATACATTAATGGCCAATGTGCTGAAGTATTGGCTGGAACAGTCTTAGAGCGCGTTACCGGCAGCTGCTTAGTTAGACCAGACGCAAACTTTATTACGGCCAGTTTCTTTGGCTTCATAAAGCGCCAAATCGGCTTTACGCAGTAATTGTTCAACATCATCACCTGACTGCATCACAGCAATCCCGATACTCAATGTGATATTAAATTTTTGCGCATGATATTTAATGGCAGTATCGGCAATTTCTTTGCGTAACCGGGTGGACAATTGCTCAGCTTCAGAAGCGCCACAATTTAAACAAATCATCGCAAATTCCTCACCGCCAATACGCGCTGTCGCATCGCTCGCCCGACTATAGCGTTTGAAGATTTCACCGACTTGTCGCAGCGTTTCATCGCCTGCAGCATGGCCGTATTGATCATTAATATGTTTAAAAAAATCGATATCTATACTGATGACGGTCAACGGCCATTTGTGACGTTCGGCATTGGCAATATCACGACTCAGACTTTCCAAAAAATGTCGGCGGTTGGGCAAGCCTGTCAATGCATCGGTACGGGCCTCGATTTCAGCAAGTTTCTTGGCGACCTCAAGTTCTCGGGTATGGGATTTGATCTGTGCACGCAAGCTGACAATATGGCCGACCAGCAGTAAGCCTGTCAGCGTAATCAGACTAAAAAGCAGCTCTTTTCTGTAGGTCTGAAAATAGACTTGCAACGAAACTATTTCCTGAACGTGGTTTTGATATAAAAAGCTATCAAGCTTAACCGGCCGGCTAATATGGCCAAGCTCAACAAAAGTTTGTTGAATTTGTTGCCAGCGTGGTTCATGCATATAGCCAATAGGTATTAAGTTTGGCTGGATCAATTTGATCGTTTCCCGGGCTTCAAATAGCAGATGATCGCGGGTTTTCTGCTGCGTGTTGTATTCACGGAGAATCAGCTCAACTATTGCTTCCGGGTGTTTAATGGCATATTCCCAGCCTTTTAGCGTAGCTTTAACGAACTTATCGACCATTTGCGGGTGATTTTCGATAATCCGTTCAGTGGTTATTAGTGTATCGCCGTAAAAATCGATACCGTAATCACGAGGCTGAAAGCTGATAAACGGAATATTCTGTTGTTGTAAAAAATACGGTTCATTAGTGATATAGCCATGATAAGCCTCGGTTTCACTGTCAACCAAAACCGAAATATCCGGATTCATAGCGATGAGCTTCAGATCATCGTTATAAATGCCAGCCGTGCTCAGCATGGCTGTTAATTCGGCGTTTAAATAGCCACCGGACAACATAATCCGCTTGCCGCGAACATCTTCAAGTTCACGAATACCGGACGTTGGCAGCGCCATCAGGATAGAAGGGGAATGCTGAAAAATATTGGCCAGTGCTATCACTGGTACGCCATTTGAGCGGTAAATCAATGCGCCGGTATCGGCAACGGCAAACTGAACTTGTCCTGCAATTAACGGATCCACCGAACTAATATTCGGTGCCAATTCTTTTAACTGTACATTAAGGCCGGCATCACGATAATAACCTTGCTCAATGGCGGCATAGAACCCGGCAAACTGAAATTGATGTTTCCATTTCAGCTGTACCTTTATTTGCTGAAGATAATCGTCGGTATCGGCTTTAACCGCTGTCAGATTCAGACAAAAACAGGTCAGCATTACCAAACTGATAATGAAACCGTACCGATGTTTGCCGTTAAATATCATCTGCATCGACTTAAGCGTGCCTGAGCATTAACCCTAAAATAGCAACATTAGCTTAAGAGTAGCACGGCAATTAACTTTAGACAGCGGCGCTTTATTTTATGGCCAATAATTTCGCTAAAGTTGTTTAACACTCTGCAAAGCAAAAGGTAACTGCAGCTCTATCGTTACGCGGTTGGCAATCCTTTCGATTGAACTATTTCGTAAATGCTTAGGTCAGCTTATGGGGAAGGTGCTATTACGATC
>CAYYRO010000109.1:0-6708 GCA_964474075.1 uncultured Methylophaga sp. | reverse complement strand
CTACGACTGTCAGAAATCGTTAAAACGGCGATGTTGACTGGAATAAATTCATTTGCCATGACGACAGGTTCTCAGTTCGATTTGTAAAAAACCAGTATAGTCACAGTAATTGCAACGGTCTAGAATGCAATCATCAGCAAGGAGAAATGCTATGAAAAAATTAGTTTTGGTGACAGTGATGGCGACAGCCCTGACTGCTTGTGCAACAGATGATCCTAATAAACGTACTAAAGCAGGTGCGGCAATTGGCGCAGCTGCAGGTGCCGTTGTTGGTTATGCCGTCGATGATGGCGCAGGTGGTGTGTTGGCAGGCGCGGCAGTAGGTACTTTAGCTGGTGCCGGTGTTGGTCGTTACATGGATAATCAGCAAAAAGAAATGAATGCTGCACTTGCTGAAGAACAAGCACGTAACGAATTGCAGATTCAGCAATTACAAGATGAATCACTGAAAATTGATATTGCCAACGAAGTTTCATTCGATGTTGATAGCTCTGCAATCAAACCGGCATTTGAACCGACTTTAAATAAAGTGGCTGATGTTTTACAGCGTTATCCAAAAACGGTCGTACACGTTATCGGCCATACTGACAGTACTGGTTCAGAAAGCTATAACCAGCAATTATCAGAGCGCCGTGCGCAATCAGTAGTAAGTTATTTCGCTTCACGCGGTGTGGTAAGCGAACGGCTGAAACCAACCGGTCGTGGTGAACTGCAACCGCGCGCTACCAATGATACTGAAGCCGGTCGTCAGTTAAATCGCCGCGTCGAAATTATTGTTAAACCGATTGTAGAGGGCCAGGAGTCTGAAGCCTACCAAACGCCGCAAGGTTACTGATAACCCTGCGCCCAGCGCAGATTTACTATTTGGTTTACATGCGGTACAGGCGGCTTTAGAAGCGCCTGTACCGCGTGTTGCTGAAATCTGGTTAGCCGATGAACGTCATGACGGACGGGTCAATACCGTTATTTCCGCAGCCCAAAACCAAGGCATAGTTACCCACAAAATCAGTCGCAAAGAACTCGACCTGATGGTGCCGGAAGGCCGCCATCAGGGTTGCGTGGCCAAAGTCACGCCGCTCGAGCCTTTGTCAGAAACCGATTTAGATCAGTTATTGGATAATCTGAACGAAACGCCGTTTTTGCTGATCCTTGATGGCGTACAGGATCCCCATAATCTGGGAGCCTGTTTACGCAGTGCTGAGGCTGCCGGTGCCCATGCGGTAATTGCCCCGAAAGATCGCGCATCCAGTTTAACAACGACAGCGATTAAAATTTCCAGCGGTTCTGCCGAGCGGGTGCCATTTGTACAAGTGACCAACTTGGCCCGGGTTTTGCGCGAATTACAAGAACGTGGCATCTGGCTGGTCGGCACGTCGGGCGATAGCGAAACCAGTCTTTATCAGGCTGATTTAAAAGGGCCTTTGGGGATTATTCTCGGAGCTGAAGGCAAGGGGATTCGGCGCTTAACACGCGATCATTGTGATGCCGTGGTGTATATCCCAATGCAAGGCCAGGCAGAGAGTTTAAATGTTTCGGTGGCGGCGGGCGTCTGCCTGTTTGAGGCATTTCGTCAACGCAGCTTGTGAGCACCCTATAAAATAAAGTAATATGCTCGATTGCCTGTAAACCCATTTACTGATTTTCAGGCAAAAACTCCTTGCTTTTGACACTGCGTCGAAAGCTGATTAAACCGTGAGGAGCTCTAATGAGACATTACGAAATCGTGTTTCTGGTCCACCCTGATCAGAGCGAACAAGTACCGGGCATGATCGAGCGTTATACACAAACGCTGACTGCCAATGGTGGTCAAGTTCACCGTCTGGAAGACTGGGGTCGCCGTCAATTGGCTTACCCAATCAATAAAGTGCACAAAGCGCATTACGTGCTGATGAATGTGGAATGTGAAGTGGCCCAGCTTAATGAAGTCACGACTGCTTTCCGTTTCAACGATGCTGTTATTCGTCATTTAGTTGTCAACATGGATGAAGCCCAAACCGAGCCTTCACCAATGCTGCGCAAAGACGACGAAAAGCAAGAACGTCAAGCATCTTAATCAGTAAACAGGAGAATTCCCATGGCACGTTTTTTCAGACGTAGAAAATTTTGTCGTTTCACTGCCGAAGGCGTGAAGCAAATCGATTATAAAGATGTAAATTTGCTGAAAAATTACATCACTGAGACCGGCAAGATTGTACCGAGCCGTATCACAGGTACTAAAGCCCGTTACCAACGCCAGCTGTCTACTTGTGTAAAACGCGCGCGCTTTTTGGCTTTGCTGCCATATTGCGACATGCACAAATAAGCAGTTTCAATTAATCCAAGTGTAAAGATTTAATATGCTGCGCGGACTCGCTAATTTTGCCATGCAAGGTCGCTGGCAGGCAGCACTGATGGCCAGCTTGCTGGCGGTCGCAGCGATGTTAGTGCCACCACTGAATTATCTGGCGAGTGGCATTATTGTTTTGGCGACTTTGCGTACCGGCCCACGGGAAGGTGCGCGGGTGCTGGCAACGGCATTGGTTGTTTTTGCCATTGCAGCGGCAGTGCTGTTTAAGCAGGTTTGGCTGACGGCGATATTATTTTTGTCAGCATGGTTGCCGGTATATCTGGTAACGCTGGTTTTGGGGTATACCCGTTCATTGGCAAAAGCCATGATAACGGCAGCAGCAATTGGTTTGCTGGGTGTATTACTGATGCACCTGTTTTTGGCAGACCCGACAGCATGGTGGCAGCAAACACTGGCGCCGTTTATGCAATTGCTGACTGAACAGGAAGGCTGGCAACTCACTGATGCCGATACTGAGCAGATGTTTATCAATCTGGCCGGTATCATGACCGGACTGCTGGCAGCGGCGATGAGCTTTAATATCATCGTGGCGTTGCTGATTGGCCGGGCCTGGCAAGCCAGCTTATATGATGTCGGCGCGTTTGGCCGTGAATTTACCCACATTACGTTGGGTAAACCACTGGCAACAGTCACAGCCATATTGATGCTGGTTTCTGTCACACCATGGGCAGATAGCCTGCCGATTTTGGTAGACAGCTTTACAGTGCTGTTGGTGTTATTTGCTTTTCAGGGCATTGCGGTGGTGCATGCCATCGTTCGTGAACGGCAAAAATCAACTGCCTGGCTGGTTGTGATGTATGTGCTGCTGGTATTGATCTTGCCGCAGATGGCCACTTTGCTGGCGACACTTGGTATTACGGAACAATGGTTTAATTTTCGCAAACACCAAAAAGGTGATGCGGAGTCAATTGATAAGCAGTAAATACTGCGAATGAGGGTAGAACGATGCAAGTAATTTTGCTGGAAAAAGTTCAAAGACTGGGTAACTTAGGCGATGAAGTCAGTGTTAAAGCAGGCTTTGGTCGTAATTTCCTGGTACCAACAGGTAAAGCATTACCAGCCACAAAACTGAACCGTGAAAAGTTTGAAGCTCGTCGTGAAGAACTGGAAGCGGCAGCTGCCAAGTTGCTGGCAGCAGCTGAAGCACGTAAAGCGAAGCTGGTTGCGGCAGGTGACGTTAACATCATGGCCAATGCTGGTGTTGAAGGTAAGCTGTTTGGTTCAGTCACTGCGGCTGATATCGCCGATGCAGTGAATGCCAAAGGCGCCGATGTTGATCGTAACGAAGTACGTTTGCCAACAGGTCCACTGCGTCATACTGGTGAGTACCAAATCGATGTGCAATTGCATGCCGATGTATTGGTCAGCGTTGCGGTAAACATCACTTCAGAAGCTGAAATCGCAGCCAAAGCCGCTGCTGAAGAAGCGAAGAAAGCACGTGATGCTGCTCGCCAAGAGCAAGAAGCTATCGCTAAGGCACAAGAGCAAGAATAAACTGCTCGGCTAGTATAAAATCGGACACAGGCCTTTAAGGCCTGTGTCTTATTTTTGACCGTATGATATTGCGGTCACTTTGTGTTTAACCAATCTGGGTGTTGCCTGTGGAACAGATTTCCTATCCCGAAGATTATCAGGATAATGCCACGCAGGCTTTGAAGATCCCGCCGCATTCGGTTGAAGCAGAACAATCCGTCCTGGGTGGTTTAATGCTAGACAACAATGCCTGGGAGCAAGTCGCCGATGTCCTCGTTGAGAAGGACTTCTACCGGCGCGATCACCAACTCATTTTCAATGCCATCGAACAACTGATGGAAAAAGCCCAGCCGGTCGATGTGGTCACATTGGCTGAATTCCACGATCAACGTGGTGAACTGGATAAAGTCGGCGAACTCGCCTATCTCGGTACCTTAGCCCGAAATACCCCCAGCGCTGCCAATATAGCTGCTTATGCCAATATCGTGCGCGAGCGTTCGATTCTCCGGCAACTGATTCAAATCGGTAACAATATCGCCAATATGGCGTTCACGCCGGAAGGCCGTAACAGCGAAGAAATGCTCGATACCGCTGAACGGCATGTATTTGAAATCGCCGAAAAAGGCGCCAAACGTGGCGGCGGTTTTATCCAGGTAAAAGAAGTTCTGAGCAGTGTCGTTGATCGTATCGATCAATTATTTGAGCAGGATAGTGGTATTACCGGTCTGCCGACGGGCTTTATCGATTTTGATGAACAAACATCAGGTTTGCAGCCTGCCGATTTAATTATTGTCGCTGGCCGACCATCGATGGGTAAAACCACCTTTGCCATGAATATCGCCGAAAATGCGGCGATTCAGGCCAAGGCACCGGTCGCCATTTTCAGTATGGAAATGCCGGCCGACTCACTGGCAATGCGGATGTTGTCATCACTGGGCCGCATCGATCAGCACCGGTTGCGTACCGGTAAACTTAATGATGAAGATTGGCCACGGCTAACGTCGGCTATCCAGTTGCTTAATGATGCCCCGTTATTTATAGATGATACCGGTGGTTTATCACCGACTGAATTGCGTGCCCGGGCACGACGTTTAAAACGGGAACATGGACTTAGCCTGATTATTGTCGATTACCTGCAGTTAATGCAGGGCAGCAGTAATGGCCGTCAGGCGGAAAACCGGGCCACCGAAATTTCAGAGATTTCCCGCTCGCTAAAAGCACTGGCCAAAGAGCTGAATGTGCCGGTCATCGCCTTATCGCAGCTGAACCGTTCGCTGGAACAACGGCCTAATAAACGGCCGGTCATGTCGGATCTACGTGAATCGGGTGCGATTGAGCAGGATGCCGATATTATCGTCTTCATTTACCGTGACGAAGTTTATAACGAAGACTCTGCCGAGAAAGGCAAAGCCGAAATTATCATCAGTAAACAGCGTAATGGCCCAATTGGCACTGTGGCGCTGACCTTTCAGGGCAAATACACCCGCTTTGATAACTTTGCACCGGCCTATTATCAAGATTACGGTGACGACAATTCGTGAGCTTTTATCCGCGCGCTGTAATCGATCTTAACGCTGTTCAGCATAATCTAGCCTGTGTCCGGCGTTTAGCGCCGCACAGTAAAGTCATGTCGGTAATTAAAGCCGATGCCTACGGACATGGTGTTAAAGCCATTGCTGAAGCACTGGCCGATAGTGATGCCTTTGCGGTGGCCCGGCTCAGTGAAGGTATTGCGCTACGCAATTTGGGTTTTCAGCAAGCGATTATTTTGCTTGAAGGCGTGCATTCTCTTGCTGAAATGCAATTGGCTGAACAATTTCAACTGCAACCCGTCATTCATCAGTCAGCGCATATTGACTGGTTGGAAGAATGCCCGTCATTACCTTTTATCTGGCTGATGCTGGAAACCGGAATGCACCGATTGGGCTTACCGGAAGCTGTTATTCGCGATGCCATGCCGCAATTATCAACTTATGTCGACAAACTCGGTTTGATGAGCCATTTTGCCAACTCCGATCTGGTGGGTGATGTGCGTAATCAAAACCAATTATCGGTGATGAAAAAACTGGCTGCTGAAACCGGTCTGCCAGTGTGCATGGCCAATTCAGCAGCGGTGGTGAGTCTCCCCGAATCGCATGCTGAATGGGTAAGACCAGGCCTGATGCTTTACGGGATTTCACCATTTACCGATAAAACCGGTCTGGATTTAGGCTTACAACCCGCGATGCAATTAACATCAACTTTGATCGCTACGCAGATGCTTCAACCCGGTGATGAGGTTGGTTATGGCGGTGAATGGACGGCAACACAATCCTGCCGGATGGGCGTTATCAGTATTGGTTACGGCGACGGCTTTAGCCGGCATTTATCCAATACCGGGCAGGTGATGATTCGCGGCAAGCTGCTGCCGGTAATTGGCCGGGTATCCATGGATACCATTTGTATACTGCTGGATAACTGCCCGGATGCACAAACTGGTGATGCAGTGCTGCTGTGGGGTCATGAAGATTTAACCGTGGAAAGTCAGGCACTGCGCGCGGATACCATTCCGTATGAACTGACTACCGTCTTGGCAGGCCGCGTTGACAGGGAGTACCGACATGGCAAAAGTTAAACGGGTTTATGTATGCAAGGAATGCGGCGCCCAAACACCCCAATGGGCAGGCCGTTGCAGTGATTGTGGTGCCTGGAATAGCCTTACCGAAGAGGTGCAAGCACCTGCCAGCAGCCAGGGCACGATCAGCCGGCACAGTAGTTATGCAGGACAACAGCAAAACACCGTTCAAACCTTAAAAGAAATCACCTCCGAACAGGCCGTGCGCTGGTCAACCGGGTTGCCGGAATTGGACAGGGTATTGGGTGGCGGTCTGGTTACTGGCTCTGTCGTA
>CAYYRO010000108.1:0-6805 GCA_964474075.1 uncultured Methylophaga sp. | reverse complement strand
ATTTCTTAGTGCATGTGGTGACGGTGTTCACCCAGTTCTACTGAAGTGATATTAAGACTGGATTCTTTGACGGGCCGCTCGACTTTTTCGCCGGTGACTGCATTAAAAATCTCTACCGAATCACGTTTGAGAACCGCGACATCTCCATCTTCAAGGAAAATAAAGTTTTGGGTAACAGGCAACAGGGCTGACACATCGGACGCAATAAAATGCTCGCCGATACCAATACCGATTACCAGCGGACTGCCTTTACGAGCCGCGACCAGTGTTTCCGGATCATCCGTGGCAACGACGCCTAGAGCGTAAGCCCCTTGAAAACTCTGAATGGCCTGCATGACCGATTGCAATAAATCCTGCTCAGCCGTTTTAGAATCAGGCGCACCAAACATTTGTTGGTAAATTGCATGGGCAACCACTTCCGTATCGGTTTCTGAAGTGAAACGGTAACCCTGAGCCAATTGTTGCTGCTTCAAAGACTGGTAATTTTCGATAATACCGTTGTGAACGACAGCCACGCGCTGATTACAAATATGCGGATGCGCATTATGCTCGGCTGGCACGCCATGGGTTGCCCAACGGGTATGGGCAATGCCGACCTGACCACTGAAAGCAATGTCCAAGGAGTCAATTTTATTTTCCAGCTGTTTGATTTTGCCCATTGAACGCACCCGTTCAATTTGCTTATCTGGGCCAAGCAGCGCCATGCCGGAAGAGTCATAGCCTCGATATTCCAAGCGGCGCAAACCTTCCATCAAGATGGGGGTTACGTTTCGTTCGGCGATACCGCCTACAATGCCACACACAGTATTGTCAGCTCCTTCATTTTAAAGTTAGATTATACCTTAGCTTGGCAATTGCAGTTTGTGCGGTAAACCCTGTCAGACTCTAAGCCAGTCTTCAATATCGCACTGCGGTGCAAAGCCATCAATATGCTCTAACAACAAATTGCGTATACGCTGGTGATCAGCATTTTGCACAGCATGTTGAAGTTCACCCAGAATCAACTTTAACGTCGTCCAGGGAATTATATGTTCTTCAGCCCGCATGATTTTCTGATGTTTGGTTAGTGATACGTTATCGCCAATCAACAACTCTTCATAAAGTTTTTCACCATGGCGAAGGCCAGTAAATTCAACCGCAATATCCCCATCAGGATTTTCGGCATCATTAACCGTCAAACCACTTAAGTGGATAAGCCGTTTGGCCAGATCTACAATTTTTACCGGCTCGCCCATATCCAGCACAAAAACGTCACCACCCATCCCCATGGCGCCTGCCTGGATGACAAGCTCGGCGGCCTCAGGAATAGTCATAAAATAGCGAATAATGTCGGGATGGGTCACCGTAACCGGACCGCCATTAATAATTTGTTGACGGAATAACGGCACGACCGATCCAGACGATCCTAGAACGTTACCAAATCGCACCATGGTGAATCTCGTTGTAATGTCATCATCAGAGTCGGCAGCGAGCCCCTGTAAGACCAATTCAGCCATGCGTTTACTGGCCCCCATGGTGTTAGTTGGTCGCACCGCTTTGTCAGTCGAAATCAGTACAAAGGTCTCAACATCATTAGCGATAGCAGCGAGCGCCGTACTCAGCGTCCCGAAGACATTATTACGAACGCCCTCTGTAATATTTTTTTCTACCATCGGCACATGTTTATAAGCCGCTGCATGATAAATGGTATGAATTTTAAATTTCTGGCAGATACTTTCGAGTCGCGACTGATCCAATACGGAGCCCAGGAGGCTGATAACCGGTACTTCAGTATTCAAAAGCTCTAATTCTTTTTCGATCTGATAGAGCGCATATTCGCTGATCTCGTATAACACCAGATGCGCCGGTTGATTACGAATGATTTGGCGGCATAACTCACTACCGATAGAACCGCCAGCACCAGTTACCATGACATTTTTGTCAGTGATATTACGCTTAAGCAAAGTGAGATCCGGATGGACTGACTCCCTGCCCAATAAATCAGCGATGTCCACTTCCTGAATATCCGATACGCTGATTTTACCTTGGGCAATCTCAGTCATATCAGGCAATGTCCGGACATGCACCGGATATTCTTCCAAGGACTGCAACACTTGATTACGTTGACTACGCGTGATGGAAGGCATTGCCAACAGTAATTCACTGACCTGATAACGTTCAATCAAAGCCGGTAAGTTATAAGGTGGATACACTGTGAGGCCATTGATATGTTGATCATGCATAGTTGCATCATCATCAATAAATGCCACAGGCCGTAATTGATGCCCCATTTTTAGCATTGCTGCCAATTGTGCGCCGGCATCACCGGCACCATAAATGATGACCGGCGGAATAAAATCATTTATTTTGCGATGTTGTTTGATTTGTGACGATTGCTTGGTTAATAACCAGCGTGCCAGCATCCGGCTACCACCAATAAACATTATTAATACAATCGCATTGATACCATAAACCGTTCTTGGCACTAGGCCTGCGTGTTCCTGTGCGAGAACAACCACCATCATTAACAATAAGGTGAATAGCATGATGGCTTTAATAATTGCCCATAAAGCATCCATGCCGATATAACGAATCACTGCACGGTATAACCCAAATTTTACAAAAATGGGGATAGCCAGAATTGGCGCAGCTAGAAACAACCACCATTGTTGCTGGGGGGGGATATAAAATGTGCTTAGGCGCAAAGAAAATGCCAGCCATAACGCCAGCATTATTGCCAGATAATCGACGCTGACTGTTATTAAGCGTTTGATAGTTCTTGGTCTCGACAAAAACCAATTACTCAATTTATGAAACAAGCTGCTGTGCACAATTAGGGTCTTTCCTTGGCTCGATATGCCCGGATTATGGCAGTATGAGAAGTATCAAACAAACGATGATGAAGATTATTTTAAAATCAGGCGATATTGCTCACCAAGCTTGTTTGACCAATCTTCAACAAATGTACCGGAGCATAAAATCCTATTTTTTTCAGATCTACCGTACGCTAATTTCTCTACAGAAAACGAATCGTCACAGAATCTTCATTTAGAATTAACCTTTACGACATCAAATTCATCTAAACAGATTGTTGGATAAGAAATTACTGAGTCATAAGTACCTTTATACAAATTTCGGAGTGTTTAAATGATTAGCAAAGTCTCAATGCTAGTTGGCATGTGTACCCTTAGCACTGTGATGGCCGCGTTTGCTGATAAATCATCTGTTTTACCTGAACATCAGGCTATTAACCCCTGGTACATACAAGCTGCTGAAGATCTGGATAGCAAACCACGCTTTGAATCACAGCGTAAAGCCAAAAATGTCATCCTATTCGTCGGTGATGGTATGGGCGTTTCTACCGTCACTGCTGCGCGTATTCTTGAAGGTCAAATGAAGGGGGGCTCGGGTGAAGAAAACAACCTGAGTTTCGATATGTTTCCTTTCACAGGATTAAATAAGACTTATAACGTTGATGCACAAACGCCCGACTCTGCGGGCACTATGACAGCTATCATCAGCGGTGTTAAAACGGATGCCGGCGTTATCGGCGTCAGTGAGCATATACACCGGGGAATATGCAGCACAGTTAAAGGTAACGAATTAGTCACCGCACTCGAACTTGCTGAACTAGCTGGTAAATCAACCGGTATTGTCTCAACTGCGCGAGTTACGCATGCCACCCCGGCGGCCACTTATGCCAAATCCGCTGACCGTAACTGGGAAGATATTTCTGATATTCCTTTAGCACAGCGTGATGGCTGTAAAGATATTGCAATTCAATTAGTAGAATTTGAAAAAAACCTCAAAGCCCGCTATCCAACGGCTAAAAATATAGATGGTATTGAGGTGGTCATGGGCGGTGGTCGTCGTCATTTTCTGCCAAACGATGCAACGCAAAACAGTCATGATGCCGTGGATATTATTGAAGGTGATCGCACCGATGGTCGTAATTTGACTAAAGAATGGACAACTACCTACCCCACCGGAAAGTACATTACCGACCAGAGCGGTTTTGATGCAATTGATCCTGCCAAGACCGAAAAAGTCTTTGCCTTATTTAATGAATCACATATGCAGTACGAACAAGACCGCCACAATGATATTGCTGGCGAACCTTCATTGTCTGAAATGACCAGCAAAACCATTGAAATTCTTGATAATAACGATAACGGTTTTTTCCTGATGGTTGAATCAGGTCGTATTGATCATGCCCACCATGCAGGGAATGCGCATGGTGCATTGACTGAAGCGATTGAATTTTCAAATGCTGTTCGCACGGCAATTAAAAACACCAACCCCGAAGAAACCCTGATCTTGGTTACGGCCGATCACAGTCATGTCTTTACCATTGCAGGTTATCCAAAACGCGGTAACCCCATTTTAGGTAAAGTCGTTAACATTGGCGAGGATGTGCCCGCGAAAGCAGATGATGGTCTACCTTACACCACGCTGGGTTATAGAAATGGCCAAGGTTTTGCTTTGTTGGAAGGCGAAACAAATGCTGATGCCATTTATAGTACGGGTGGCAAGGTTGGTCGTCAGAATTTAACCGACATTGACACAACAAACCCCGGGTATCATCAAGAAGCTTTGATCCCTTTGGAATCGGAAACTCATGGCGGTGAAGATGTAGCGTTATATGGAATGGGACCAGGCGCTGCAGGTGTTATTGGTACCAGCGAACAAAGTATTGTTTTTCACGTAATGAATGCGGCTGCGGATTTAGTGAAACAAGCCGGTAAAGGTCTTAAATAATGAAACAACGTGTTTAAAAACTGCGATCACTATAACTTGAGCAGTTAGACTGATAAATTCAATAAGTTTAGCCGCTTGTATTACTAAAAAACTTTTAGAATAAATCATTTATGTCGCTGATTTGAATGATTCAAAAGTTAATAATTTTGATGTGAGAATATTCACTCACATCCATTAAGGATTATTAGTTTTTGTTTGACTTTTATTTTGTGCCTTTTTAACAAGTTCACGAAATAAAGTGCGGTGCTTGGTTAGATAGAAAAGAAATTCGGGATGCCATTGCACACCTATTAAAAAATCTGCTGAGGGATCTTCGATAGCCTGAACAATGCCATCAAGATCCCGTCAAATCACATACAGGCCATCACCCACCCGGTCAATACCCTGATAATGAAGACAGAAGATACGGGTACGCTTTCGACCCAGCAATTTAGCCAAGCGACTATCTTTTGTTGCCGGCGCATCATCAATGCATAATGTCTTTAATGGCAACACCGTCCACCTATGGGATGTTTTCTGACGGCGCGTTCGCAGCTCTTGAAAGAGCGATCCTCCCCGAGAGATGTTAAGCAACTGCGCACCACGGCAAATACCGAGCAACGGTAACTTTCGTGCAAGCGCGTCTTCAATAACAGCCATTTCCAGCTTGTCTCGATCAATATCGTAGTTTTGCTCTACCTCTGGTTTGGCTGCGTATAGGACAGGTTCAATATCATGTCCACCGGTGATGACCACACCATCATAATTAACATATTCAGTATCTTTTGGACGTATTTGCAAAGGCTTTCCCCCATATAGCCTGACGACCATTGCGACCAAAAACCGTGGTCCAAACGCGCCACGTTGGGGTCCGGTAATGGCAATTACGGGTTTAGCCATGTTTTCTCCACGATGGTGGCCCAATTACAAAACAATCGTTTGACTGGGCTATTGAGATATTCGAGATGCGCTTTGCAGCAATCATTAAGGCGGGTTTCATCTGCTGCCAGTCGCTCTATCTCGACCCAGTCATTCCACACCGTGAATAATCCCCAATCAGCTTCATCGATTTTACAATCGGGCAAACGGTAATGAAACGTTGGTCTTGCTTTGATGCGTTCATCATCGACCTTGGCACGCACACGTTTTTCATCCAGAAACATAAAGAGAGGCAGCATATCCAGCGCACGGTTACGAGTTGGATTATGTTCAAGATAATCATCGATCAAGGTTGCCAAATCAGGCCAATAATCAGGCGAAAGCATTTTCTTAACGTAAGCCGTTGGAAACGGATCGACATAACTTGTTATACGTCGCGACAGATCGATGTCGGCCCGCCGGTATAACCAGTCATAAAAACATAAGAAAGCCTTGAGACAGGCTGTAATCAGTTTAGGATCATGACTTGGTAAATCAGGATTTAACTGTAGACCAAATGCATACAGCGCTTTGTCAGTCGTACCTTTAGCGCCTGCATTTCGAAGATGAGTAATAAGCGTTTCTACTTCATCGAGTCGTTCTAAAGGTAAAGGGGGACTTACGATTTCCAATGGCACAAGCATTTCTGCTGCCCATGCAAGCACGTCTTCAGCTGATTGGCCAATTTCATCTGCAAACGTTTTGTCTGATCGCTTTTCACGACCAAGTCGCTTAAGTAAATCATAGTCCAGCTCGATACCCCAATCACCAGCAGGATCACCTGATAATAATCGTTCGTAACGCCCCTCAGATGAAATCTCAAGATCAAAAAGTTCAGCTACTTTTTTGGCTAAAGTATCAAGTTCAAACCCGCTCATCTCAAGTTCTACCCCGACTTGGCGACGTTTACCTTTTGCATTGTCCATCCAAGGAGGCAGTCGCAAAGTCTGGGTGTGTTCAGCCATTCATTTTCACTTTTTTTAAGTTATGAAATTATTGAAGTAAATGCTAATTATTAACAAAAAATAACTCGCATAAATAAATAAAGTTATTAATA
Source organism: uncultured Methylophaga sp. (assembly GCA_964474075.1). Classification (GTDB taxonomy): domain Bacteria; phylum Pseudomonadota; class Gammaproteobacteria; order Nitrosococcales; family Methylophagaceae; genus Methylophaga. The sequence goes on along the minus strand of CAYYRO010000108.1, from coordinate 114 downwards.
ATTAAAAACCTAATAAAATTAAATCAACTTAAGCCATTTATAAAGTTTTTATCAATTATATTTTATATTGAAAATGTCAGAAAATATAAAAGTTAATATCATTTGAATCGAGAA
>CAYYRO010000107.1:0-6902 GCA_964474075.1 uncultured Methylophaga sp. | reverse complement strand
GATGTAGACGAACGCGAACCGGGCCGGCAGGTGGATGTCGTCGGCGTGGAGGTCTATCGCCCGGGCGGCGGTGTAGCCGGCGCCGGCGATGAGCGAGGCGGAGGTGGCGTGGGTGAGGTGGTCCCACCAGCCGATGTAGCCGTACAGCCCCGAGGAGCCGAGCGTATGGAGGAAGACGGCGAGCGTAATCCAGAGGCCGAGCCAGGGGTCGAGCGGGAGGTCGTATCGCCGTTCGAGCAGGGCGGGGAGGAACGTCACCAGCAGCGCGACGCTCCCGTTGACGATGGTCTTGGGTTGTCGCCCGACGACGCCGTAGGCCACCAGCACGACCAGCACCACCTGCATCGCCCGGGTGAGTCGCCGCTGGTTCCGCATCGAGGGGCGGGGCAGGAGCGTCATCGGCGCACCACTCTGCGGATGGCCCGCCGGAGTTGGCGGTCACGCCGTCTGAAGTACGCGTCGAAGAGGAGCCCCGCCGCCAGCCCGGCGAGCGCCACCGAGACCCACTCGGCCATCAGCGCCTCGTTCGTCGTGAGATACGCGGTTCCGAGATACCGGGCGAAGCTCCACCGGACGATCGTCCAGACGACGACCGACGCCATCGTCGTCAGCACGACGAACGTCACGGCGAACCAGTGGGTGACCTGCAACGCGGTGAACATGTGGAGTTCGACGGTGACGATGAGCGCCAGCCCCGCGACCGAGAGGTAGGCGGCGAACGTGCCGACGGTGCCCCCGAACACCCCACGGACGAGTACCGGCAGCAGCGCCAGCACGAGCAACTCCCAGGGGAGCATCACGCGCCACTCGCGGTACGCGAGCGGCGGGATGAGGACGATGAGCCCCACCGCGGCCACGAACACCATCCACTGGCGGTCGAAATCGAGGACGCTCTCGACGAAGGCGACGAGCAGAACCGCCACGAGCAGCCACGCCAGCAGCGCGTTCGTGCGGCCGCTGCGAAACAGCCGTTCGAGGACATCTCCGTGCTCGGTCGGCTCCCGGGTTCGGTCGCTCACGTCCCTTCCTGAGACTGGTCGAATCATAAAACCGCCGTCCTAGAGTACGACGAGAAACAGCGTCAGCCAGCCACAGACGACGACCAGGCCGACGAGCATCGCGACCGCGGTGTAGCCGATGATGTCCCGGGCGCGGAGGTTCGCGATGGCCAGCAGCGGAATCGCCCAGAAGGGCTGTATCATGTTCGTCAGCTGGTCGCCGAGCATCTCGATGAGGAGCGCCTGCTCGGGCGCGTAGCCGAAGCCGGTCGTGATGTCGAGCATGATGGGCCCCATCGCGACCCACTGCCCGCCACCCGAGGGGATGAAGATGTTGACAGTGCCGGCGACGAGCACGCCGATGACCGGCCAGGTCGCCGGGGTGGCGAACGCCCCGAAGAATTCGACGATGACAGTCGTCAACCCCGTCCCGGTCAGCAGTCCGGCGATGCCGGCGTAGAAGGGAAACTGGAAGATGATGCCGGAGATGTTGGTGACGCTCTCTTTCATCTGGGCGACGATGGCCGTCGGGCGCTGCCACAGCAGGATGGCCAGCAGGAGAAACAGGGCGTTGATGCTGTTGAGCGTGAGATTCGAGATGCCGCCCGACTGCAACACCCACGCGTTCACCACGAAGAAGGCCGGAAAGAGGGCGATTGAGAGCCCGATAGCCCGCGAATCGTTCAGCCGGTCGGCCGCCGACCGAGTCTCGCCACCGTCGGTCGCCGCGTTCGAGTCGGCGAACGCCTCGGTCACCACCGCGTCCACCTCGCGGTAGGTGCGCCGCGGGAGTTCCCGGATTCCGTCGGTTGGGTGGAGCAACCCCATGACGACCGGAATCACCGCCACCAGCGTGCCAGTCGTCACGACGTTGGTCGGACTCCCGATGGTCCGCTCCAGTGGAATCCCGACGCGGGCGTAGTCGGGAAACGTCGCGGGGATGAGCGAGGGGTCGACCATCATCAGGGCGACCGACGAGGAGAACCCGCCATGAAACACCATGAGGCTCGTGTATCCGGCCGCCGCGAGCAGCGGGTAGTGCACCGAGATGCCCTTTTCCTGGCACTCGTAGGCGACGCGCTTTGCCATGATGGCCCCGACGATGAGCCCGATGGCCCACGAGACGACGGAGGCTGCCATCGCGACGAAGGCGGTGAACCACACTGCGCTGAACCGGGAGTTGGGGAGGCGGGCGAGCCGCTCCAGCCCGCGGGTGAACGTCGGCGACTTCGCGATGGCGTCGCCGGTCAGCAACAGCACGGAGATGGCGGCCATGAACGGGAGGAGCGTCCAGACCCCCTTCGTCCAGGCCGTCAGCGTCGTCTGCGGCCCGGCCCCGGTCACCAGCGCGGCCCCGGCGGCGACGAACGTCAGGAGGATGGCGATGACGTAGGGGTCCGGAACGTAGGCCTCAGAGAGGTCAGAACAGCGCTCGCCGAACCGGCGAAGCAGGGAGAGCATACCCCGACTCCGCGGAGCCGGCGGAAAAAACGGTCGTTCGATGGCCACCTACTTGACGCCGCCCGGACAAGCGTGGTGATATGACTGACGGAACGCCACAAGTCGCGATCGCGTGTCAGGGCGGGGGCAGCCACACGGCATTCACGGCCGGCGTTCTCCGCAGGCTGTTCGCCGAACCAGACCTGGACGCCGACATCGTCGGCATGAGCGGCACCTCGGGCGGGGCCATCTGTGTGCTGCTGGGCTGGTACGGCCGCGCCCACCCCGACCACGACCCCGGCGAGCTCCTGACCGATTTCTGGGCGGACCTCGCCGCCCGAAGCCCAATCGAGTGGGCCACGAACCAGGCGGTCCAGTGGGGGCTCGGCCTCAGCAGGATGGGCGTGCCACTCCCCGAGAGCAGTCCGTACTTCTCGCCGGGCGCGAAGTGGGGACAGGACGAACTCCGGCAGCTGCTCGATCGTTACGTCGACTTCGAGGCGATTCCGGGTCTCCTCGACGGGACCGAGCCGGCGCTGCTGGTCAGCGCCATCGACGTGCTCTCCGGGGAGTTCCGCATCTTCCGGGAGGACGAGATGGCCGTCGATGCGATACTCGCGTCCGCGGCGGAACCCCACCTGTTCGAGGCCGTCGAACACGAGGGGCGGTATTACTGGGACGGGCTGTTCTCGAAGAATCCGCCCATCCAGGACTTCTCGGCGATTCCCGACATCCCCGACCCCGACGAGATATGGCTGGTCAAGATCAACCCACAGGAGCGCTCGCGGGTGCCCAAGTCGCTCGCGGACATCGACGACCGCCGGAACGAACTCTCGGGGAACCTCTCGATGAACACGGAGATCCGGTTCGTTCGCCAGATGAACGAACTCATCGAGAAGGGGTATCTCCCGGACCGGTACACGTACACGGAGATAAAGCGCATCCGGTTCAAGCGGCCGGACCTCGACTGGCAGACGAAGGTCGACCGGAGTCCCGAGTTCATCGAGCGGCTCATCCAGGACGGCGAGGAGGCCGCGGCGTCGTTCCTCGAGGAGAATCAGTAGGTCAGCGACATCCCGCCGTCGAAGGTCATGTCGCCCCCGTCGAGGTGGGTGCTGTGGCGCGAACAGCCCATCACGAACAGGTTCGCGACCTCGTAGGGCTCCATCATCTCCTTGACGCGCGTGCGTTCGAGCATCACGTTCTCGACGACCTCGTCGACGGTCATCCCGCGCCGGTCGGCCGTCTCCGGGAGCTGCTTGGCCACGAGCGCGGTCTTCACGTACGCGGTGCTGACCGAGAACGCCCGAATCTTTCCGTCCCCTTCGGCGGCGATGGACTGTGTGAGCCCCCGGAGGCCGAACTTCAGGGTGTTGTACGCCACCTTGTCGCGGGTGACGATGTGGCCGTGGACCGAGCACATGTTGGCGACGACGCCCCGGCCGTCCTCGTTCGCGCGGAACTGTGGAAAGCAGTGCTTGGCGAGCACGAGCGGCGCCCGCTGCATCACGTCGTGCATCAGGTCGTATTTCTCGATGGGGAACGACTCGATGGGAGCGACGGTCTGGAGGCCGGCGTTGTTCACCAGATACCGGACCGACCCCTGCTCCGCCGCCTCCTCGGTGATACGGGCGAGGTCGGCGTCAGCGGTCAGGTCGGCGGGCACCGTGACGACGGTCCCGGGGAGGTCGAGCTCGTCGGCTTGGGCCGCGACGGCCGCGAGGCCCTCCTCGTCGCGGTCGGTGGCGACCACCGTGAGCCCGTTCGCCGCGAACGCGAGCGTGGTCGCGCGCCCGATACCCGCGCCACCGCCCGTGACGATGGCGACGTTCTCGGCCGTGTAGTTCGGGTCCTCGAGCACCAGCAGGTCCTCCCGGGTCAGCTCGCTCGGACCGTACTTCTCCATCGCCTCGTCGACCGTCATGTCGGCCATGAACGAGTGGAGGGCCTGCTGTCACAAGAGGCGTCCGGCCCTCGCCCCTCGTTCTTCGGCGTCCGGGTGGGTGCGTCACCAGCGCTCCTGCCACTCCTCGGCCAGCAGTCCGTACCGGTGGAGGTCGACGTGTCGCCCGTCCGCGAAGCCTTCCTGCCGGAGGACGCCCTCCTCGGTGAACCCTGCCTTTTCGAGCACCCGCCGGGACGCGGGGTTCGTCTCGAAGGCAGTCGCGTACACCTTGTGCAGCCGGCGTTCCTCGAAGGCGTACCCGCAGACGGCTTCGAGCGCGTCCGTGGCGTAGCCGTGGCCCCACTCCTCGGGGGCGAGCATGTAGCCCACCTCGGCGGTCCCCCACACGTCGTTGGGCGGTTCGAGGCCGATGACCCCCACCGGCTCCCCCTCGACGCAGACGAGAAAGCGGGCGTCGCCCTCCTCGCCGATGGATTCGACCCACTCGCGCTCTGCCACGCGGTTCTGCGGCTGTGCGGCGGCGATGGTCGCGCGCACGTCCGGATGGTTGATGACCCGTTGCAGGAAGTCGACGTCCTCCCGCTCTATCGTCCGTAACTCGACGACGTCCCCGTCGCGAAAGCGAGCCCCGGGCATGCGTCTCCCTGCTCGCTACACCGAGTAAAGTATATTGCGAGTGGGTGCCGGCCGACGACACAGAACACGCAGACAGCGCCGACGATGAATGGTTTCAGAACACTGATTATTCAGCTCTCCAAGGGGAAGATATCCCGTGGCCCTGAATCGACGACATTGGATGCGAATTCTCGCCATCTACGGGTTCTCGCTGGTCGTCCTGACGCTCGTTCACCTGCGCTGGAGCCTCGACGACCTCGACCACACGCTCCTGGAGTTCGCGATTCTCGGCGGACTCGCGACGCTCGTCCTCTGGACCCTCTATCGCGTCTGGTGTGCCGACGTGCCCGACGACCTCTTCTTGAACGTCTCTCGCTGGTGTTTCCGTGGTATCGCCTTCACCCTCCTCGTCACGATTCCATCGGCGTACTACGTCGGGTTTCCACTCGCTGGTCACGACGCCGTCTTCGCCTACCAGCTCGCGCTGAGCATCGGTGGACTGGGCGGTCTCCTCGTCGGCTACCACGAGGCCGGGATGGTCTCCGAAGCCCGGCAGACCGCCCAGTCCGAAGCGGAACGACGGCGCCTCGAATACCTGAACCGGCTGCTCCGCCACGACGTGCTCAACAACCTCACCGTCATCGACGGAAATCTCGCGCTCGTCCTCGAAGACGTCGAAGACGAGGAAACGAAGCGACGCGTCGAAACCGCACGCAGACAGTCCCGGGAAGCCACCGAACACATCCAGAACGTCCGCGTTCTCGTCCAGTCGGCCCGGGGCGAGCGACCGACCGAGCGCGTCGACTTCTCCGCGGTCGTCGAGACCGAACTCTCTCAGCTCCGCGACGCCTACCCGGACGCCGAGATTACCGCCGACGTGCCCGCCAGCGTCCACGTTCGTGCCGACGACCTCGTGGGGTCCGTGGTCGAGAACCTCGTCCGCAATGCGGTCGAACACAACGACGCGGCCGTCCCGCGCGTGTCGGTCGCGCTCGCCCCCGACGACGAGACGGTGACGCTGACCGTCTCTGACAACGGTCCCGGCATCCCCGAGGAGATTCGAGACTCGCTCTTCGAGCCGCCGGCTGAAGGTGACCACGGGTTCGGCCTCCACCTCGTAAAGACGCTCGTCGAGCGCTACCGGGGAACCATCACCCTCTCCGAGAGCACGTCCGAGGGGACCACCGTCGCCGTCGAACTCGACTGTGCCTGACCCGTTCACTTCCTTCCGGTCCCGAAACTCGCGAGCGTCGCCTCGCGCGTCTCCGCGAGCCGCTGTCGGATTTGCGCCCGGTCCCACCCGAGCGGCGAGAGCACGCTCTCGACGGCGCGAATCAGCGACTGCTCGTAGTAGTTGGCGTCGTACTCCTTGATATCCTCGTGGGCGAGCGCCACCCGGTCGCGCGAGGATTTCCCGTCGTCGACGACCACGTATTCGACGTCCTGTCCGGGGTAGATGGCGAGCCCCCGGCCGCGAGCGCGTTCGAGGGCGGCCACGGTCCGGGTCGACCGCGTGTACGCGTCGAGGGGCCTGGAGACGCGCGTGCGCTCGACGAGCCGCTCGGGCTCGATTGTGTCGCGATGCAGCGCGTCGATGGCGCGTTCGAGCCGGTCGACCACCGCTTCGGGCGAGCGCGTCTCGTCGAACACCACGAGGCACTCGCGCTGGACGTCCGCGACGAACGCCGGCGTCGAGCGCTGTCGGGCCTCGATACCCCTGACCTTGAACTCTCCATCGGCCTCTCTGCCGAAGTACTTCGTCAGCGCGCCGGCCGCGCCGTCGCGCTGGGGGACGAACGCCACCCAGTCGTAACGGGCCTCGTGTTCGAGGGCGATGTCCACTTCCCGAGTTATCTCGGCCGCGACCCGCTCTATGTCCTCGCGTTCCTTGGCGGGGGTGTCGGGGTCGGGCGTCACCCACACGGAGTCGACGATGCCGTGGA
>CAYYRO010000106.1:5693-6966 GCA_964474075.1 uncultured Methylophaga sp. | reverse complement strand
TTAAAGCCGGTGAAGCCGATAGCACAGTGATGCATCATCATGCCACTGGCTACACCGACGCGGAAATTCGCCAGTTAGCTGAGTATTTTGCTGCCCAGTGATTCCAGCGCTTAACGTTTCTGGCAAATCGGACAAAAATAGGTTGCCCGGTTGGCCTGGCGAATTAATTCAATCGGATGGCCGCATTGCCGGCAAGCCATATCAGCCCGTGCGTAAACCAATAACTCCTGAGCAAAATAGCCGGGATTACCCTGACTGTCGCGAAAGTCACGCAAGGTGGTACCGCCCGCGGCAATGGCTTTACCAAGCACAATTTTGATGCATTCAGCGAGTTTGTCAGCCTGTTTGCGGGTCAGTTTTCCGGCGGTTATTTGCGGATGAATACCGGCCATAAAGCAGGATTCACTGGCGTAAATATTACCGACACCAACCACAACTTCTGCATTCATAATAAATGTTTTGATACTCACCTGGCGTTTACGGCTGCGCTGAAATAAATAAGCACCATCAAAATCATCAGAAAGTGGTTCCGGTCCCAGATGTTTAATCAGCGAATGTAATGCCGGGTCAGTATCTGTCCATAAAACAGCACCAAACCGCCGTGGATCAGTAAAGCGCAAGGTCATGCCATTGGCAAAAGCAATATCGACATGATCGTGTTTAGCGGGCGGTATAAACGCACTGAGTACTCGCAAACGACCGGACATGCCTAAATGCATCAGCAAGTTACCGCTGTCAGTTTCCAGAAATAAATATTTGGCGCGGCGCTTTACGGCATGGATGGTTTTGCCAACCAGAATATTGTTTAAATCGGCAGTCACCGGCCAGCGCAGCCGGCCATCCCGCACAATGACCTGACTAACCATCTGACCTTCAATAAATGGCGCAATACCACTACGCGTGGTTTCAACTTCGGGTAATTCTGGCATTAAGGGATTTCGCTACTGGCTGGGAATAAACTTATCGCGGTGCTGGCCGGAAATTGATATTGCAATTGCCGCTCAGGAATAAGCACGCTCAGTCCCTGTGCTGATAAGCGGGCATAGGCTTTCAGCGTATCGCCATTCTCAAAATCAAATTGCACTGGCAAAAAGTCATCACCTGCAGCTTCGTTATTTGGACTGACCTGCATGGCATAGGCCTGTTGCCAGGCATTGGCTATCACTGTTAATTCATCCGCACTAAAACGGTTATCGGTGCTTTGCCAATGACCGTTTTGTAATTGCAACGTCATACTATTATTTTTTAGCGTTTGTTCGGTGCGTAAAGGCAG
>CAYYRO010000106.1:0-5593 GCA_964474075.1 uncultured Methylophaga sp. | reverse complement strand
TCGAGCAGGCTGAGCAGCATATTGATGCGACTATCACTGGCCGAAGCAATGAAGGGTTCTTGCAGCTGCCAGCCCTGACTGGTTTTGATGATTTCAATGGTGTTTTGTGAGGCACGGGTAATCGTGATTTTTTGTACCATTGACGGTGTCAGTTCACCGCCAATGGTGGTGACTGTTTCGGGTGTTTGCACCCGATCCAGTTGCCAGAGCAATACCATAATCAACGTCAGTAATAACAGATTGGTTAAATAGCTGCGTTTCATCGGCGACGTCTCAACCACCACAGCGTTAATCCACTGCCCAGCAACATCGCTGGCAACACAAATAAAAAGCCGATAGCAATGCTCAGGGTTTCGCTGAAACTGAGTTCCAGTTGGTTATCGGGTGTTGGTTTAATGGCGATATTCAGCCGGCCATCCTGCGCGGTCAGCCAGTTAACCATGCCAGTCGCCAATGCCTGATTCGCGCCATTACCGAGATACTGGTTACTGAGAAAATCACCATCGCCGATAACAGCAATACGTTGACTGGTCTCACTTTCCGGTCGATCCCGTTGTAGCGTCATGGCTACCGTCAGGGGCCCGCCAATATCCAGATCCTCATTAAAAGTGATTTCAGCTGATTGTAATTCCGACAGTTCAGACCAGGTTTCCGGCTGGGTGCGAAGTAATTCAGTGCTTTGCCAGTTGGTTGATTCAGCATCGGTAGTCTGTAAAGCGGCCGCGGCTGGCATCAGCACAATACTGGGTAAATCTTTGGTCAGCGGATGATTGGCAAAATCACTGAGCAGCGCAAAACTCGGATCATCAATCCCCAGCAGGCTGGCGTTGGGATCGATGACTGTACCGGGCAGCCACTGTATATCCAGACTGCTGGCAAGCTTCGCAAGAGATTCATGACTATCGGGTTCACTCAGCCAGAGCAGATTACCCCCGGCCTTAATGTAGTTTTGTAATCGCGCAATTTCACCGGGCAGCCAGCTTTGTTCAGGGCTGGCAACGACCAGTAAATCGGTACCGTCAGGGATCTGGCCACTGCTGGCGAGATTGATGGTGGCTATATCAAAGCCCTGATCGCGTAAAGCCCGCGCCCATAAACTAACGCCAAAATTAGCTTCACTATCCGGGCTGCGTTCGCCATGACCGGTTAAAAACACCACATTCGGCGTTACACCGCGACTGACCCGCAGCAGTGCATTGCTTAACGACTGCTCGGACAAATCCTGCACGCGTTCAGTTTGCTCACCGCGTTGCACCAGCATTTCACCTTGCTGCTGGATATTAAATTGCTTGACCAGCTGCGGGGCGCGCGCCGGATCAATGATTTCCAATTGCAGCTGATCGCTGTAACGCTGATAACGATCCAGTAATTGGGTCACTGCTGGCGCAAAGTCATTACTGGGGCTGACAAAAGCTTTGATTTGAATTGGTTTATCAATGCTTTCCAGCAAACTGATGGTTTGTTCGGATAGGCTATGGCGTTGATTGACGGTCCAGTCAAAAGCAGTATTGGTCGCCAGTGACAAGCGCGCCGCAATGATAATCACGGCAATTAATAAACCGTAAAAAATCAGCTGTTGCAGTCGCTGTTGCCATTTTGGTGACAGCTTCATGATGCCACCCGCAAGCTATCCAGGCGACGAATCGTCATCAGCAAAAAGGCTGTGCTGATCAGCAGGTAGTAAATAATATCGGCGCTGAACACTTCACCGCGCAGCAATGGTTCGAAATGACTGATTAACGACAGCCAACTGAACACATTGCTGCCGACGGAATCACTCTGGCCGGCCCAGTCGATGATCCATAATAAAAATAACAAACAAAAACTGCTGACTGCGGCAATGACTGGCTGAGCAGTAAGTGACGACATAAATATGCCGATAGCAACCATGCTGCTCAGTAAAAGCAATAAGCCGATAAACCCGGCGGCCAGTTGATAAATATCAATAGGACTACCCAATAGCATCGACAATGGCATCAGCATCAACAGCAATAACAACAACACAAAAAAGCCCAGCAGACCGAGATATTTACCGATAACAATTTGTGTCACTGACAGCGGTGCCGTCATCAGCAACGGCAGACTCTCATTACGGCGTTCTTCAGCGAAACTGCGCATGGTGATAAATGGCGTTACCAGCAGCAAAACAATCGCCGTATTGCTGAGTAACGGCGCGACGATAAGCTCTGTCACACCAGGGGCACCGGGAATGGCTGCGATTTGTCCCTGTACCTGTGAAAAATAATCAATATGCGTTAAAAACAAATAAGCCAGCAGCAATTGCACCAGAGCTGACAACACCCAGGCAAGCGGCGACATAAAAAGGCGATAACATTCCAGTCTGGCAACTAACCACATCAGGCGGCTGCTCCTTCTGTTTCATTACTGACTAACTGGGTAAATAACTGTTCTAACGAATCCTGCTCCGGCGTTAACTGCATAAGCTGCCAGTTTTCGGTAACAGCGGTGTGCACCAGTGTATCGGTTGGATCATTTTCGGGTGAAAAATGCAGCCGGAATTGTTGGGTACTTATCGTTTCGACATTGATGACACCGGGCAAATTTGCCAATGTGGTGACCGATGGCGGGGTGCGGAAAGCGACTTTTAATGCCGCATGCTGACGCTGCGATTGCAGGGCTTGCAACGTATCGCTGAATACCAGCTGACCCTGATGCATGATTTGTACGCGATCACAGAGCATTTCGACTTCCGGCAGGATATGCGTTGATAAAATCACACTGTGCTGACGGGCAATATCGCGGATTAACTGACGAATCTGTTGAATCTGAATCGGGTCCAGACCCGATGTAGGTTCATCCAGAATCACCACATCCGGTTGATGAATAATCGCCTGAGCAATGCCACAACGTTGCTGATAACCCTTGGATAACTGACCAATCAACCGGCGTTGCATGGTTTGTAAACCGCAGCGATCGATAACATCATCAACAGCAGGCTGAATTTGTTTATTAGATAAGCCGTGCAGGCGGGCACAAAAAATCAGAAACTCCCGAACGGTCAGCTCCCGGTACAGGGGCGGGTTTTCCGGTAAATAGCCGATATGGCGTTTGGCGGCTTTGGGATAAGCCAACAAATCAATGCCGTTGATAATTACCTTGCCGCTATCCGGCGCTAAATTACCGGTCAGCATTTTCATCGTCGTGGATTTACCGGCACCGTTAGGGCCGAGAAAACCCAGTACTTCACCTTGAACAACGGAAAAGCTTACCGATTGCACGGCCGTTTGCAGACCGAAGCGGCGCGTTAAGTGTTCAGCAGACAACAAGGTTTGACTGGACATGATCTTTCCGTTTTAACGTCAAGGCTGCTGATAATAACGGATACAGCAGCATAAAAAAAACCCGCCGTGGCGGGTTTCTTTTCAGCAACAAAATCAGATTTATTTGATTTTGGCTTCTTTGTACATGACATGCTTACGAACAACGGGATCAAATTTTTTGATTTCCATTTTTTCTGGCATGGTGCGTTTGTTTTTATCAGTGGTATAGAAATGGCCTGTACCCGCTGATGAGACTAATTTAATTTTATCGCGCATGACTTAAGTCTCCTTAGAATTTTTCGCCGCGGGCACGCAAATCAGACAGTACGCTATCAATACCGCGTTTGTCGATGATGCGCAGACCGTGATTACTGACACGCAGTTTTACCCAACGATTTTCTGACTCAACCCAAATACGGCGTGAGTGAAGGTTAGGAAGAAACCGGCGTTTGGTTCTGTTATTAGCGTGCGAAACGTTGTTGCCGCTCATTGGGCCTTTGCCCGTTACCTGACATACTCTGGACATGATGGAACCTGCTCCTGAAAAACTTTTACCCAGACAACGCCGCAAACGCCGTCTGCCTGAAACAACAAAGCCCGACTTTATACCATATTAGATTCTATATGGGTAGATGAAAATCACTTATGCCGGGCTGAGTCCCATTCTATTGAGCCTGGCTTCAAGTGACTGAAAATCAAGCTCGCCGATTTTGCGCATGACAATTTCGCCATTAGCATCGATCAAAAAATGCGTTGGTGTTACCCGTACATTGCTAAAAGCCTGTGACAAGGAATTATCAGCATCCCAGGTCAGAGTGTAGGGTAGTGCTTTGGCTTCACGCATGGCTTTGATTTGTTCGGGCGTATCGTGCGCCAAGGCAATACCCAGCATGCCCAAATCGGTATATTTTTCGTGCAGTTCAACGAGCTCCGGCATTTCAGCAATACAACCGGGGCAATCGGTGGCCCAGAAAATAACCAACAGCGGTTTGCCTGCATAATCACTAAGTTGTTTGGCTTCACCATCAATGGTTTCAAAGCTGTGCTCAGGCATTTGTGCCGATGGCGGACTTTTTAGCCAGAAAACGGCACCGGCAATAATCACCAGTACCGGCAGGATAAATTTTAAAGCAGTTTTCATGATTTAACTGGGACTCGTTAATTGACCAAGTTGTTGGGTAAGTTTCAAATTTTCGCGATAGTCGACCGGACAGTCGATAACGGTCACGGTATCGCGCGCCAATGCGGCAGTCAGCTCCGGCATCAGGTCTTCAGTTCGCTCAATTTTGACACCGACTGCGCCAAATGATTGCGCATATTGTACAAAATCCGGATTAGTGAATTTGACATTGCTGGTACGGCCAAACTGATTTTGTTGTTTCCATTCAATCAGGCCGTAGCTTGCATCGTTCCAGATCAAAATCACCACCGGAATATGCAGGCGCATGGCTGTTTCAATTTCCTGTGAATTCATTAAAAAGCCGGCATCACCGGTAACCGCGACTACTTTCCGCTGTGGATTAGCCAATTTGGCGGCAATCGCGCCGGGGACAGCGATACCCATGCTGGCAAAGCCATTGGAAATGATGCACGTATTGGGATATTCACAGCGAAACATCCGCGACATCCACATTTTATGCGCGCCGACATCGCAAATAACGATGTCTTCCAAATCCATGGCGGTTCGCAGATCCCAGATGATTTTCTGCGGTTTGACCGGAAACGCCGTGTCATTCTGATGCAATTTCATCTCGGTGATGAGACTGTCGCGTAAGGTCCGCATGGCTTTGCCCTGATGGCGAGAGGTCAGCGCTGCCAGTCGATTCAAACTATGATTGATATTACCCACGACACCGACCACGACACTGTAATAAGCATCGACTTCGGCATGGGTGGTATCAATATGAATCAGCGTACGATCACGGGTGGGATGCCATAAATATGGATGATATTCGACCATATCATAGCCAATACAAATAATGACATCGGCATTGGCAAAGCCGGTATTGACGTAATCATTGGATTGCAGACCAACACTGCCCAGCGACATCGGGTGGCGGAAGGGAATGATACCTTTGGCCATAAACGTGTTGGCGACCGGAATATTCAGCTTTTCAGCAAAATCAGCCAGTGCTTTGGCAGCGTGGGCCCGCACGACACCATTGCCGGCCAGAATAATCGGGTTTTGCGCATTGGAAATGATTTCTGCAGCGCGTTCGATGTGTTCCGCAGCCGGTTCCGGCGGCGTAGCGTGTTTAACCCGTAATGGCCGTTCATTGATTTCCATTTCAGCGATGTTTTCAGGGAATTCA
>CAYYRO010000105.1:0-7027 GCA_964474075.1 uncultured Methylophaga sp. | reverse complement strand
GGACTGCAACTCCGTTAACGCCGGTTCGATTCCGACCCCAGCCTCCATTTTATAAACCAAAAAATCGATGTGCCATAGTCTGATTTTTTGCGTTAAGCGTTTTACAACGTCTCCTTAAGATAGTCTCCTGCACGTATGAAAGCCTCCGATGAAAATGATTAACATTTTTTTAATCATCAATTCATTAAAGGTTAATGCTGCAGCATCTTTACGTTAACTCCCCCTGAATATCATGGTCTTCGGTTTAACACAGGAGACTAACCATGAAATTGAAATATCTTGCGACATCAGTCGGTTTGTTATTTGCCAGTACAACATTCGCACAATCATCTCATCTTGATGTAGAAAAAGTTGAAGCTGCACAACAGGCATGGGCTTCAGGCATTGTTGAAATTGGCAAAGCGAAGCTGGATGGCAAAGATGCAACATCTGTTGCCAGTGCCTTGCTGGACAATCTTTACGCATTTGACGATAAAGTTTTATTCAAACCAACCAAAGCAGCAGAAGATCCTTTCCGCAACAGCTATGACGAAGCGCTTTCTTACTTCGTTGGTGGCATGGTGGAAGAAGACTCAGGTTTTGCTCTGCAACCATGGACATCAGTTCGTTTTGACAACGAGGACGTGCTGATTCGTGATGACTATGCTATCGCGATGGGACATTACTACTTTACGGATACCGAAGGTAAAGAGACCAAAGTCGAATATACCTTTGGTTACAGTTTGGATGAGGATGGCAATTTAAAAATTGATTTGCATCACTCATCTTTACCCTACGGCGGTTAATGATTCAGGCCTGCATAGTGTGTGCTATGCAGGCCAGCTTCTGTCCTTCTGAGAGAGTCTATTTATCATGAAAAAATATTTGCTTGGTTCCGCTTTAGTGGGGCTGGCAGGTTTTCTTACGCCAGTCAGTTATGTTTATGCCTACGAATCCGGTGATTGGTTAGTGCGTGGCCGGATAATCAATGTTAATCCAAATGATTCCAGCGGCACGGTGTCTATTAATGGCATTGATCAGGGCACCGAGGGGGTGAGCGTGCAGGATGATACTGTGCCGGAACTTGATATCACCTACATGATGACGCCAAACTGGGGGTTAGAGCTGATTCTGGGCTATTCAAAACATACGGTTGATGGCAGCCAAAGCTGGGCGTTTTTGGGCCCGGTTGCTGAAACAAAGGTGTTACCGCCAACGTTAACGCTGCAATATCATTTTCGACCACAGGCTAAGCTCAAGCCATATGTGGGGCTGGGCATTAACTACACGTACTTTTTTGATGAAAACATTCCCAGTCGCTCTTTACTGAGCAGCCCGGATGACTCGGTGGAGCTCAAATCTTCATGGGGATTGGCATGGCAAGCCGGATTCGATTATGCGATTGATGAAGACTGGTTTGTGAACCTTGATGTGAAATATATTGATATTGATACGACTGCCACATACCGAAATACAGCAGCGGGGTCAGTGAGTGTCAGCACGGACATTGATCCAATTGTATTTGGTATTGGTGTTGGTCGGCGGTTTTGATAAGGGAATTTTTTTGGTACCTAAGATGGCAACTTTGTTAAGTTTATTTGCCTAAAGCATGGCGTTTGAGTGCTTATCTGGCTTAAGCCGTAATAGTTGCATATTTTTCAGGGTTTGATGCATGTACCAAAAAAAGATTATTGCTTTTGCTGTCGTTGCCCTTGTCATGGTTTTTTTGGCGGGTGCATTGGCCATTTGGTCGACCAGATTGACTGCTTTGAATATCGTTCAGGTCAATATGGCCAATGCACTGCTAACGGAGCACTGGAAACTTTCAAATAATAGTTATCGTTTGTTCAAACAAATTACCGACGAATTGTTGTTTGGTAAAAATGCTAATCAAGCACTGGTGCGTAATAAGCGTGAATTAATTACCAACGCTATTGCCACAATTTCGCAGTTAGAAGCACAACAACGGGCGGCTTTGGGTGAGATTGCAACCAGAGGCACGGTTGAAGATACCCAGGAGCTCGAAGCGCTTATTAACGAGATCTTGGATGCTTTTGATGAAACGCTGTCGGAACCCGCAAATCAACTTAATGCTGAAAAAATTCGGTTTATTCTGGAAGAGCAGATCGATAATCGTTTCCGTGAGTCGATCAACTCTGCTTTGCAACGGCAAAGTACGCTGGTCAATTCGCTTAATTCCGATATAGAAAATATTCATCGTAATATTTTCTGGGCGGCTGTACTTTTAACGATTCTGGCACTTATCGCTGCAGTGCTGGGAAGCTATACGCTTATTCGAAATATCTCGATTCCGGTAGATTTTCTTAAAAAAGCGGCTGAATCATTTGCTGATGGTCATTTGAGTTATCGCGTACCCAGAGGTTTTGATAAAGAATTTGATGCCATCTCAGCGGCATTTAATGAAATGGCACAAAAGCTCTCTGAGGAGAAATTGTTACGGGATAAATTAAATAGCCAGCTGGAATTTGAAGTCACCAAGCGAACCAATGAATTGGTGGAGCTCAATGAAACGTTGCGAAAAAATGATGTAACCAGGCGCAGTTTTTTGGCAGATGTCAGCCACGAATTACGAACACCTTTGACGATTATTCGTGGTGAGACCCAGGTTGCTTTACGTCAAAACCAGCAATACGATTTGGCAGAGTGTCGAAATGTTCTGGCAAGCGTTCATGAGCAGTCGCTTTTATTGAGTCGGTTAGTTGATGATTTGTTATTTATTGCCCGTACAGATGCCAATAATTTACAGCTAAAACTGGATCTTTATTCAGTGACGACATTGTTGAAGGATTGTGTGAATAACTTTCAGCGACAGGCAAAAATGCACGATATTATGCTGGTTTGCGGGACACAACTTGATGATGCAATTATCAATGTCGATATAGAACGATTCAAACAACTGATGCGAATTTTGTTTGATAATGCCATCAATTACAGCCAAACACACACACAGGTGATCGTTACATCAGCGTTAAATGCTGGCGCAATAACCATAAGTGTTCAGGATCAGGGCCCGGGGGTTGCAGATAATGAGTTGCCGTTTATATTTGACCGCTTTTACAGAAGTCAGAAAATGCGTCTTGAGAAACCCACGGGCTCTGGCCTCGGATTATCGATAGCAAAAGCTATCTGTGAGGCGCATCAGGCTAAAATCTGGGCGGAAAATATGCAGGATGGTTTCGCCGTCAAAATTCAGTTTAATGTGGCTTCGTGATGCAAATCCTGATTATTGAAGATGAAAAAAGAGTAGCCGAGTTCATCTGTAAGGGATTGAAAGTAGAAGGCTATTTTTGTGAGCACGCTAATGATGGTCAGTCTGGGTTGATGCATGTGAGATCACAAACATTTGATGTGATTATTCTTGATCGGATGTTGCCTGACATTGATGGCATCATGGTGCTAAAGCAAATCCGCCAGCTAGGTGTGGAAACACCGGTACTGTTTTTGACCGCGTTGGACGATATTGAAGAAAAGGTTAACGGGCTGCGAGCTGGTGGTGATGACTATTTGACCAAACCTTTTGATTTTGATGAATTACTGGCCAGAATTGAGGTGCTTGCCCGGCGCAGCAGTGGGGGGCATGAGCGCAATGAAACCGTTATCAGGCTAAATGATGTTTCAATTAATCTCACACATCGTACTGTTCATAAAGACAGTGAGCTCATTAAGTTGACGGCGCTGGAGTATGATTTGCTCCTTTTTATGGCTAAATCAAAAGGCCGGGTGTTGAGTCGGGAACGGATTTTAAACGCGGTCTGGCAGCTTACAAGTGATCCATTAACTAACGTTGTCGATGTTTATATTAATCGCCTGCGTAAAAAACTCGATGGTAATCAGCCCAACTCATTTATTGAAACATTGCGCGGTGTTGGCTATCGGTTAAATGTTAATTAAAACCCGATGGGTGCGGATTGACTTGTTTCACCAGAAAGCGTGACAAACATTTCTCTCACTCAAAACATATTTCCCGCAGTATGAATCGTTGATTAAGCAAGTAGGCAATTTGCTGAGATTGAGTAACTTTAATAACTGTTTTTGAAGAATTTTTCGCATTTTTCAGACTAACAGTCATAATATGTCTATTCGTTTATCGCTGGAGCCATTCTGTGTTGTTTGCCAAACCCCGTCTGTTAGTTGCTGCCTGCCTGTTTATTATCGGCCTCAGCAGCGCCCACGCTGTGGCAACATTGCGTGCAGAGGAGGTTGCCAGAGGTTTGGTGGAAGCGCTGATAGTCAAGCTTAACCAAGTTGGCTGGCAAGTTCAGGTCAGTGAAGTCAGCGCCAGTCCTTATGACCGCAGTGTACTGGTCGAAAACGTCCGTATCCGTGACAATTTAGGCCGCTCCCATTCAATTGACGCGCTTATCCTGAAAAATATCGAGCTTAATGCTCAGGGCGACTTTATTAAATCCCTGCATCTGGAAACCCGTGATGCAGTCATCACGCTGGTCAGATTGACGGAAGAAGATAATAAACTCAATGAGTTGCACAGTTATCTGCAGGCGTTGGGTATCAACAGCGGCCGGATTGGTCATCGGCAGTTATTAGCCTTGGATTATGACGACGTCAGTGACCAGTTAATGGTGACAATGGAAGGTCAATTGCATCATCCTGCCGATAACAAAGCCAGATCTCTGGCTGATTTTCGTTGGCGCAGTACATTCAGTAATGTGCCGGACTTAAAGCAGCAATTGTCGCTACTGGGTTATCCGGAAAATCGCGCAGCGTTGGTTTTGCCATGGACACAATTAGCGCTGATTTCTGGCGATTTATCATTGCAGGATCAGGGCGCATGGGAGCCTTTAATGCGTTCTGCGGCGGCACGGGAAAATATGCCGGAAATTGATTATCGTGCGCAACTTAAACAGCAATGGCAAAACGACATCAATAACTGGCGAGCGCTGCCAGCGCCTTTAAAAAAACAGGCTAATGATGCGATCGGAGTGTTTGTCGACAGTCCCCAACCTGCGATGCAGCTTAATGTGGATGCGACTAATCAGCGGGGTAATAGTCTGATGATGGCCGCGATGACTTCGATGATTAGTCCCATGGTGTTGACGCAATTATTTAACATCGGCCTCGAGGCCGAATAAACCGCCATTAGTTGCACTTGTTGTCAGTTTTGGTAATCTGAAACGGCTTACTAATTTAAAAAATCGCGGTTTAATGGCGTGAATGCTCCACCACAATCTATCTATCGTTATCTGCAATGCCTACCTGTTGATGAAGAGAGCCCATATTTAGCGGCTTTGTTATCTGGCGGTTTACCACCTCAATTGGATTTAAAAGCAGATGATGATGCGGCTGATCAGTTTGAAGATTTAACCGAACTGCAAAAAGCTGGATTGTTTACTACAAGCATGCATAAGCTGCTGCCAGAACTCGGCCAGCAATCCTTGCAACAAGTTCTGTTTAAAAATTTGCTTCAATGGCAGCCAGTCGCAGCTGAGCAATCGAATGGCTGTGCTGAGTTATCATTGATAGAAGCACGTTGTCAGCCAGAGCAGGGCGCTGAATTTATCCTGCTTTTTTTACTGATTCAACCCAACCCAGCGGCTGAAAATGCCTCGACCAGCGTGCTTTATTTGCAAACTGAATCTATCGGTGAAGTTTT
The DNA here is from genome assembly GCA_964474075.1 of uncultured Methylophaga sp. GTDB lineage: Bacteria > Pseudomonadota > Gammaproteobacteria > Nitrosococcales > Methylophagaceae > Methylophaga. Next base: position 1,416 of record CAYYRO010000105.1, on the reverse strand, counting down.
TCCGGCATTATTCAGCGATGTTTTCGGTAGTCTTCGTGATTTATTAGACCAACAAGATCTTAAGTTACAGCAACTGATTCCAATAGCGGCTTGGGAATTGTGTCTAAGTCTGGATGCCATTCATCTTCATTATTTTGATATTCGCGAATTTAGTAAAACGCTGATTACTCAGCTTGCTATGCCAGAAGCCAGCGGCCAGCGTCTGTATATGGTGCTGATTGAATTGTTTTCTAATGCTTTAGAGCATGGCATTCTGGAACTGGATCCAGCATTAAAGGAAGACCCGGCGGGTTTCCTGGAATATTACCAGCAACGTGAGCAGCGGATAGACAGCTTAACCGATGGCAATATTAAATTAACAATTGGCTACGTCGACAATGGTCAACAACATAACCTGAATATCATTGTGACAGATAGCGGCAAGGGATTTGATTACATCCATCGACTGCCTACATTTACTGGCAAGCAACAGTCTTCAGGCCGGGGTACGGCGCTGGTAGAAGCTTTATGTAATGACATTCATTTTTATGGTGATGGCAATTGCGTTAATGTGAACTTTGAATGGTAAGTCTCAAGTCGCCTAAAGTCTGAGCAACAAATACCGTTTTATTGGTCATTGACATTTTTTTCACGGCTGAGCCGGATATTGGCTTAAGAAATATCTTTAGATAGGGATGTTATCTCACGGCATGGCAGTAATCACTTCCCACACTTTTAACACAGATTTTATCGAGATACTGCAATGATGAACTCATCTGTTGACAGTGATTTAGTACATGCACAACTTGCTGATTTATTTGATGATGATCCGGTACCCACGATTGTGCTGTGTGATGAGGGTAAACTTTATTATCACAATGCGGCAGGACTGGATTTGCTGCAAAAAAAGTTTATTAATGAGACAAAGTCAGCAGAATCTGAGCTGTCGCTATTTTCACAATTATCCGCAGCAGCACAAAAAGAGATTTTTGCCGAGCAGATTTTGCCAAACTTGGATATCGCTCCATTGCTAAGCGATTGTGGCGTTCAACCATTATCCTTTTCAAGTTACGGGCAAACTCTTAAACGCTTCAGTTTGCCACCTAATGCAGTGCATGATTCTGATAAGCGAACTGAGTTGAAAACAATGTTGTTAACGGCATGGCATGATATTCGTAATTTGTTGGGGATCACCCGCAATCAAATTGAATTAATGCAAATCAATGACGAGGCGCTACCCGAACATGTTATCGAGCGCCTGCAAAAAATCGATGCAGCATCCAAAACCGCCTGCGTCATTGCTGAAAAAATGACCAGTGTTCAAGCCGTGCAAGTACCTGTTCAGGACTGTAATGTGCTGCTGAACAGTGCAGCGGTTGTGGTTTTAGGGTTAGTCCCTGATCATATGCAACTAAAGATCGAAACCTGGCCTGAAAC
>CAYYRO010000104.1:0-7029 GCA_964474075.1 uncultured Methylophaga sp. | reverse complement strand
TCGTTCATCGTCAACCGCTGTATGCGCCCCTACGGCGAGGCCGCGGCGTGGCTCGCCTACTGGGACGAGGTCACCTACGAGGAGGTCGACTCGGCGTTCAAATACCGCGAGGGCTTCCCGATGGGTCCCTTCGAGCTGGCGGACTTCACCGGCGGCATCCAGATTCGCGTCGAGGGCGAACAGGACCACCTCGAAGACGACCGCCCGATGTCCTACGACACGCACGTCTGCCCGCTCCTGAAGGAACTCTACGAGGAGGGCCGGATGGGTCGGAAGGCCGACGCCGGCTACTACGACTACTCCGACAAGGACCAGCCCGAAATCTCCGAGGAGGCCGGCGAGGACTTCGACGTGCTGCTCGTCTGGGCGCCTACCATCAACGAGGCGGCCAAGATGGTCGAGAACGACGTCGCCTCCGTCGAGGATATCGACGTCGGGATGGAACTCGGAGGGAACTGGCCGGTCGGTCCCCTCCAGAAGGCCGACGAAGTCGGACTCGAAACCGTCGTCGAGAAACTCGTCGAGATCGCCGAGATGCACGTCGAGCACGACAGCGAGTTCAACAAGGTCGCCGAAGTGCTCCCCACGGACCTGCTCATCGAGATGGCGAAGAACGACGAGACGTTCTATAGTAACAATTGAAACGATTTACACATCGACCGCACGACTGGTGCGGTCGAGTGTGTAATGACTTTCGATGGCTACTATACTGAACCAACTCCTTCTTTCGACGGCGGTCGACGAGCGACCGCACCGACTGCGAGGATTTATGCCAGTGCCGGCAGCGAGATTGGACCATGCTACCCGAGGGCGCAGTCGACCTTCACGTTCACGCCGGGCCATCGTATTTCGACCGCAAGCACGACGCCATCGAACTCGCCGAAGTCGTCGCCGACGCGGGGATGGGCGGCGTCGTCATCAAGAGCCACCTCGGCAACACCCACAAGGCCGCCGGCCTCGCCGATTCGCGGGTCGAGGGCGTCGACGTCTACTCCTCGACGGTCCTGAACTCCTTCGTGGGCGGATTCAACCCGACGGCCGTCGAATCCGCTGTCGCAACGGGGGCTAGAGTCATCTGGCTGCCGACGTTCAGCGCCGCCAACTTCGGCCCCGAGGTCATCGGCCGCGAGTTCCCGTTCTCGAACCAGAACCTCACCGCCCTCGACGAGGCGGGCGACCTCAAAGACGAGGTCCGGGAGGTGCTGGCGACGCTCGCGGACGCCGACCGGAAAGTGACCCTGGGTAACGGCCACCTCGGCCGCGAGGAGAGTTTCGCCGTACTCGACGCGATGGAGGAGATGGGAGTCGAGGTTCCCTATCTCGTCACCCACGCGGACTTCGACTTCATGGGCCTCACGCTGGAAGACCAGCTCGCGTTCGCCGACCGCGGCGCTGTCATCGAGAAATGCTATCTCACCCACCGGATGGGCGACGTGAGTGTCGAGGAACTCGTCGAGAGCATCGACGCCATCGGCCCCGAGCGATGTGTGCTCTCGACCGACCACGGGCAGGCAGACAACGCCTCCCCCCCGGAGGCGTACGGGGAGTTCGTCGACGTGCTCCTCGATGCGGGCGTCTCGGAGGCCGACGTCGAGCAGATGGCTGTCGACACCCCCCGTCGGCTGCTCGACCCGACATAACGCCCTTTATTTTCTCGCCCCTCGCAGGCGGCGCCATGGGAACCTACACGACGGACATCGACGTCCGCTTTCGTGACATCGACCCGCTCCGGCACGTCAGCCACACGGTCTACGTCGTCTACATGCAACAGGCACGCCTCGAATTCTGTGAGGAGGCGCTCGCCCTCCCCGAGAGCGACTACGATACGGTCGTCGTCCACCTCGAAGTCGACTACCACGACGACGTCGCACGGGGCGACGACGTGGCCGTCGAGACCTCCATCACGGACGTTGGCGAGTCGAGTTTCACGATGGGTTACGAGGTGACCGCGAACGGCGAGACGGCCGCCACCGGTGAGTCCGTGCAGGTGGTCGTGGACGCGACGACGGGCGACCCCTGTCCTGTCCCCGACGAATGGCGGTCGGTGTTCGAACGATACACTGGATAGGGATTCACTCAGGGGAAACGGAAAGACGTTACACGACTAGTGGTGTAACTACCCGCGGTATCGGACCGCGAGTTCGAGTTCGTTCGCGGCTTCGCGGACGGTGTCGCCGTACTCCTCGCGGATGCTTCCGCTGGCGAGGTGGTCGGCGGGGCCGGCGAGGCCGATCGCACCGAGCGTGTCCGTCTCGGGGTCGTGAACGGCCGTGCTGACTGCCTGAAGACCCTTCATCCGCTCCTCGAAGCTCGTGGCGATGCCTTCCTCGCGGACGGTTTCGAGGCGGTCGAACAGCGCGTCCCTGTCCCCGATGGTGTTGTCGGTCCCACGGGGGAGCCCCCGGTGGTCGACGATGCGGTCGACCGCCTCGTCGTCGAGTCGCGCAAGCATCGCCTTCCCCGAGGCGTTCTGGTGGAGGTGGAACCGCTCGCCCAGCGGCACCTCGTCGCGCAGCCCGTAGCGGTCGTTCTGGAGGTAGACGTAGATGCCGTAGTCGTGTTCCTTTACAGCGAACAGCACCATCATGTCGGTCTCGTCTGCCAGTTCCTCGATCCGTGGCCGGGCGAGGTTGCAGAGCGGATTCCGGTCGCGGACGTGGCCGCCGTGGTGGAGGAACTTGAAGCCCAGCCGGTAATCTCCGCCGTCGTTCACGACGTACTCCTCGCGTTCGAGCGTCTTCAGGTGTTTGTGGACCGAACTCTTTCCCATGCCAACGTGGTCGGCGAGTTCGGTCACGCCGGCGCCGTCGAGTTCCTGGAGACCCTCCAGTATGGTGAACAGCCGGAGGTCCGATTTCACCAGCCCGCTCGTCGTGTCGTCCATGCCTGCCACGCTCTTACGAGTCGTCCTACATCAACGTTCCCCATCGGTGAACGAACCTATGGTTCGTCCACCGAGCAGATACCGAACGAACGCTGCTATACTGGGCTCTCCGTCCGACTATCGCCCGATTGTCGAAATCTCCCAGAAGCAGAATCGTTCGCTGGGAGTGGACGGCCTATTCGGGGCCCACGAAGAGGGCGTCGACGGCCGTCGCGCCCTCCTCACCGACGATGAGTGGATTGACGTCGGCCTCCCGAATCCACGGGTTGTCCATGTAGCAGGCAGAGAGTGCGGTCGCGGCGTCGACGACGGCCTCGCGGCTGGCCTCGGTGAACTCCTCCGGTGTGAGCGTTTCGAGGTCGGCCAGCATCGAGGCGGCCTGCTCGCTGACGAGCGGAATCGTCCGGAAGGTCACGTCGTCGATGGCCTCGACGTCGACCCCGCCGCGGCCGAGCATCAAGACGGGGCCGAAGTCCGGGTCCACGGTGATGCCGAGGCTCAGTTCGGTCCCGGCGGGGACCTGCTCCTGGAGGGTCACGCCAGTCACCTTGACGCCGAGGTCGGCCCCCAGCGCGAAGAGGTCTTCGCAGGTCTCGACGGCGGCGTCGACGGTCTCGATGCCGGTCCGGACACCGCCCACCCGGTCGCGGTGCTGGAGGTCGGGCGCGACGAGCTTGGCGACCAGCGGCGTCCCGATGCGTTCGGCCGCGTCCCGTGCCTCCCCCGGGGCCTCGACAAGCACCTCCTCGGGGACGGAGACGCCGTAGTCGGCGAGCAGTTCCTTCCCCGCAGTCTCGGTGAGGACGCTGGGTACGTCGTCGGGGTCGCCCGCGAACGTCGGCGGGCGCGCGGGGAGGTCGGCGGCCGCGTGGAGTCCGGACTTCGACTCGCGGAAGCGGTCGAGCGCCGCGATGGAACGGATACAGCGCGCGGGGTTCTCGAAGACGGGGACGCCGGCGTCGTCGTAGATGGCCATCGCCCGGTCCTTGTCGACGCCGCCGGTCCAGCACAGGAACAGCGGGGTGTCTGCCCCGGTCACGGCGTCGGCGACGATTTCGGCGTAATCAGCGGCGTGCTCGCCGCTGGCGTTGGTTATCTGGAGGACGACCGAGTCGAAGTCGTCATCCGAGAGCATGAGCTCCAGACACTCCCGGAAGGCGCTCTGGGAGTTGACGACCTGCCCTGTAAGGTCGACGGGATTGAGCGCCGACCCGAAACTCGGGATGTGTGCTTCGATGCGTTCTCTGGTCTCGCCACCCAGCGCCGGGAGTTCGAGGCCTTTCTCGGCGGCGACGTCCGCGATGTGGACGCCTGCGCCCCCGGAGGTGGTGACGACGCCGAGACGCTTTCCCGGAAGGGATTCGAGTCGTGTCGTCGCCTGCACGAGCGCGACGAAGTCGTCGACGTCGTCGGCCGCCATCACGCCCGTCTCCCGGAAGACGCCCTCGTAGACGGCGTGGCTCCCGGCGACGGTCCCGGTGTGGGAGGCGGCCGCGGACTGCCCGCGTTCGGAGGTCCCCACCTTGATGAGGACCATCGGGAGGTCGATGCCCGCCTCGGTGCGCTTGAGCTCGACCAGTTTCCGCCCGTCGTTGAACCCCTCGATGTAGCCCGCCGTCAGTCCCGTCCCCTCGTCTGCGGCGTATTCGGCGACGAAATCCAGGGCGCCGAGGTCGGCTTCGTTGCCCGTTGCGACCCACTTGTTCAGGCCGACCTCAGCGTCCTGCAACATCGTCGTCAGCGCCCCGCCGAAGGCCCCGCTCTGGGTGACGAAGCTCACCTCGCCGGTCAGGAGTTCATCGCGCGCGAGCGCGGGCGTGAAACTCGCGGCCACCCGCTCGGGGAAGTTGATGACGCCCTGGCTGTTTGGCCCGACGAGGTTGGCGTCGTGGGCCGCCGCCAGGTCGGCGAGTTCGGCCTCTGTCGTCGCCCCCTCCTCGTCCACTTCCGAGAACCCCGAACTCACGATGAGGACGTTCTCCACGCCAGTCTCGAAACACTCCTCGACGGCGCCGGGCACGAGGTCCGCCGGGAGGATGACCAGCGCGAGGTCCGGAATCTCCGGTACCGCCTCGATGGACGGATAACAGGTCAGCCCTCCGAGCTCGTCCCGGTTCGGGTTCACCGGGTAGACGTCGCCAGGGTACTCGTGGTCGAGCAGGTATTTCACCGGGAGCCCGGAGATGCGGTCGAGGTCGGAGGCTCCGACCACGGCGATGCTTTCGGGCGAGAACAGTCGGTCGAGTTCGGTGTCCATGCGGCCGGCGTTTGCCCGGCCCCTATATAATGATACGCCCCTTGGGTGGCAGGGATTCCCACGCCTTCTGTGGCCTGTGACACGGCGTACGAAGCGACAAACGTACGCCCGCGCCTTCGACGTGGGCGTTTCACCGCTCGCGCTTCGTGCGAGCGGGGCGTTTTTAGTCCCGGTTTTTGCGAGGAGCGGTGCGCGCCTCCGGCGCGAGTCGTACCCGACGTGGTTCGAAAGACGCCTTCGGCGTCTTTCGTCATGCCGAGACGGCGAAGCCGTCTCGTAGCAAAGTAAAAAAGTGGGTTAGAAGAGCTCTTTTGCGATGGTGCGCTTCTGTATCTCGTCGGTGCCCTCGTAGATGCGGCCGGCGCGGGCCCGCTTGTACTCGTCCGCGAAGGGGAGCGAGCGCATGAAGCCGGCGCCGCCGTGGACCTGCACGGCGACGTCCGCGGCGTCGTTCCAGAGCTGTCCGCCGCGCATCTTCGCGATGGACTGCTCCTTGACGGCGCGCTCGTCGTTGTCGACCTTCCAGGCGGCGTAGCGGGTCATCCAGCGGACCTGCTCGATGTCGGCCGCAATCTCTGCGAGCTGGAACTGGATGCCCTGATACTCGCTGATTTTGGTGCCGAACGTCTCGCGCTGCTTGGCGTATTCGACCGACTGGTCGAGCATCCACTCGGCCTTGCCCACCGCAGAGGCGGGGATGGTGAGCCGCCCGGCACCGATCCAGCCGATGAGCTGTGAGAAGCCCTCGTCGACCGCTCCCAATACTTGGTTTTCGGGGACGCGACAGCTATCGAAGCTGAGGATGGCCTGTCGCCCGGGCTGTCCGCCGAGTGGCCGCTGGACCTTGTCGACGGAGACGCCGGGGTTGTCGTTGTCGACGAGGAAGGAGGTGATACCCGACACCTCGCCCTGCTCGCCGGAGGTGCGCGCGTGGACCATGAGGAAATCGGAGACGCCTCCCTTCGAGATGAACGCCTTCTGGCCGTCGATGACCCACTCGTCGCCGTCTTTCTCCGCGGTGGTCTCCATGTGGGTTGCGTCAGAGCCGTGGCCGGGTTCCGTGAGCGCGAACGCCGAGAGCTTCTCGCCGCGCATCATCGGCTCGAAATACTTCTCGCGCTGGAAGTCGTCCTCGGAGGCCGGCAGCATCATCTCGGTGACGGTGCCGGTGTCCCAGATGAGTTGATGGAACCCGTCCGGGTTGCGGTTCTCGATGTGTTCGATGACCTGGACGAACGGGAGGACGCCGAGGCCACCGCCGCCGACGCGCTCGGGCATGTGCATCGTCCAGATGCCCGCCTCCGCCGATAGCTCGCGAATCTCCTGCCAGAGGTCCTGGTATCCCTCGGACATCTGGTATTCCCTGCCAGTGCCCTCCATGATGCCCATCTCCCGGTCCTCGCCGAGGAAGTGGTCGTACTCCTCTTCCAGGGGTTCTATCTCCTGCTCGATGAAGTCGTCCACCATCCGCTGTATCTGGCGGACCTCCTCACTCGATTCGAAGTCCATGGCCCCACCTGCCGCGTGTGTGTACGTATATCTTACCCGTCCCATGGTGGGACGGATATCGACAACTGAGCTAGCGTTCTCTGTTAAGGAACTTCCCGTTGCCCCCTCGCTAATGGGTCAGTGGGATGATTCGTCCGGGGGGCCGGATGTCGAATCGTTCAGGGCGGAGTTCGAGACCGTACTGGGTGAGGTACTCGACCACCCCTGTCACGTCACCGTCGAGGAGTTCGGCCGGGAGACTGGAGTCGTGCTGTTGCAGGCGGACCCCGACCCCGCCGAACTCCGGGTACGGTTGCACGAGGGGAGCGACGCGGGTGGCGTCGACGTCTCCATCGACGGAGGGGTTCACGTTCCGACTCAGCCTCGACGCGGAGGAGCG
>CAYYRO010000103.1:0-7033 GCA_964474075.1 uncultured Methylophaga sp. | reverse complement strand
GCGCGATTCTCGCCAGCCGGGCCTCCCGCCAGAAGCGCTCGACGTCGAACTCGACAGCGATGCCGTACCCGCCGTGGGTCTGGACCGCCGCATCACACGCCTCGCTGGCGGCCTCGCGGGCCATGTAGGCGGCGACGTTGGCGGCCTCGCCCACGTCGCGACCCTCCTTGAACGCGCGTGCGGCCTGGTAGGTGAGGTTGCGTGCGGAGGTCATCCGCGCGTAGGCGTCCGCCAGCGGGTGCTGGATGGCCTGATTCTTTCCAACCGGTCGGTCGAACACCTCGCGCTCGTTGGCGTACTGGGTGGCGCGGTCGATGGCCGCACGCGCAAGCCCCACACATTCGGCCGCGATGACGACCCGCTCCTCGTTGAGACCGTCCATCACCTGCTTGAAGCCGTCGTCCTCCTCGCCGATGAGGTTCTCGGCGGGAATCTCCAAGTCCTCGAACCAGACCTCGTAGGAGGGGACCGCGGCCCGGACGTTCTTCTCTATCTCCTCGGTGTCGACGGCGCCCTGTGCGTCCGCGTCGTCGATGTCGACCAGGAAGAGCGACAGCCCATCGGTCTTTTTCTCCACCTCGTCTTTCGGCGTGGTGCGCGCGACCAGCACCATGTAATCGGAGGCGTGGTACCGCGAGGTCCAGACCTTCTGGCCGTTGACGACGTACGTGTCGCCCTGCTTCTCGGCGAACGTCGAGATGGACGTCGAGTCGTAGCCCGCGCCGGGTTCGGTGAGCGAGAAACACTGTAACAGCTTCTCGCCCGAGGCCAGTTGGGGGAGGACCTCCTGTTTCATCTCCTCGGAGCCGTAGTTCAGCACCGAGCGGGGGATGAACATCGCGCCGTGACACGCCATCGCGCCGTTGAACCCCGCGCCGGAGGCGGTTATCTCCTCTAAGATGATGGCCGCTTCCAGCGTATCGAGGCCGGCGCCGCCGTACTCCTCGGGGATGACCGTCCCGAGCCAGCCGTGTTCGCCCAGCGCCCGGACGAAGTCCATGGGATACTCCTTCTCCCTGTCCTTCTGGCGCCAGTACTCGTCGTCGAAGTCCTCACAGAGGTTCCGAATCTCGTTGCGGATGAGCCGCTGCTCCTCGGTAAACTCGAGCATGTGATGAGATAGCAGAAAGCGGTGATAAACGTTGTGTAGCCGCCTCGCGTACAGCCGCCAGTATCAGTCGTCCGCCGGAACTGCCCGGTCAGTGGAGAGGGGTTCGAGCAGGTCCTCGACGGAGACGGATTCGAGGTTCGCGATGGCCTCGCGGAACTCGCTGGCCGCGTCGGCGCCGAGCACGGGGTCGGTCAGCGACTCGTACTTCTCGACGATGGCCTCCCACTCCATCGGGTTCTCGGGCTCGCCACGGCTGAAGTCGCTCTCTTTCGTGTAGGTTCCCTCGCTCGTCTCGACCGTCACCTCGGTCGCCCACTTCTCCGGGTAGACCTCCTGCACCCAGCCGCCGGATTCGACCGTGGTTCGGTCGATGACGTGCTTGACGTCGTCGCCCACGCCGCCCTCGATCTCGTCGATGAAGTCGTCGACGCCCGCCGACCGCCGGGCGAAGGCCAGCCCCGCACCGAAGGGCATGCTGAACTGCCCGTCGACGAACGATTGGGGGTACGTATTGGTGGGATTGCCCGTGAGGCTGACGCCCGCGGCGGGCATCAGGACGTGGACCGACTCGACGTCTTCGGGGGCGACGTCCTCTTCCTCGGCGATTGCGAGGAGCTGGTCGAGCGGGTTGTGCATGTACCGACAGCACGGGTAGGGTTTGAGCCCCGTCTTCAGCGTCTCCCACTCCTCGCCGAGACCCTCGGTGGCGAGTTCGGGGGCGGGGTCGTCGGAGTACCCCTGCAAGAATCCGCGGGGGCCCTCGATGGGCTCGTTCGCGGCGAAAAAGTCCGCCTCGGCGAGCGAGAGCGCCATCACGGCGCGATGGGCGGCGAGACCGGGGTGAGCGCGCTTGTTCCAGCCGCCGTTCTCCAGAAACTGCAGCGAGCCCGCGGACTGACTTCCATTGATGCCCATGGCGCTGGCGATGGTGTCCGCGTCGAGGCCGAGCACGTTACCCGCGGCCGCGGTGGCGCCGAAGGTGCCACAGGTGGCGGTCATGTGGAAGCCGCGGTCGTAGTGGGATTCGGGGTCGACAGCCATCCCCAGGCGGATGGTTATCTCGTAGCCGACGACGAGCGCGGTGAGGAGGTCCTTCCCCGACGCGTCGACCTTCTCCGCGGACGCGAGCACGGCGGGCAGGACGGGCGCGCCCGGGTGCAGCGAGGAGGCGCGGTGAGTGTCGTCGTAATCCAGGCTGTGGGCCATCGCGCCGTTGAGGAAGGCGGCGTACTCGGGGGCCATCGACTCGCCCGTGGCGAGGACGGTCCCACCGGAGCCGCTGTCGAGCGCGCGGATGCCCTCGAAGAACGAATCGGAGGAGGCTGCGCGCGGTTCGGCACCGATGGCGATGCCGGCGGTGTCGAGCAGGAGTCGCTTGGCGGCGTCGACGACCTCCTCGGGGAGGTCTTCGAATTCGAGGGAGGCCGCGAACTCCGCTTGCGTCTGGGTGATGGACATTGGTACGTAGTGGCAGTCCTGCTGACTACTTAGTACTGGCCTTCATAGCCTGTCGGGGCTGAGTTCGGCCATCGTCCGGTCGAGCGTCTCCTCGGAGACGCCGGTCGGGACGTAGACGACGGCCGTATCGACCGCGTCCGTCTCGAGCAGTTCGCGTAGCTGGCGGCGGGCCTGCTCGGGCGTGCCCGCGATGCCGAGTTCCCGGAGCATCTCCTCGGGGATACGCTCCTTCGCGGTCTCCTCCTCGCCAGCGTTCCACGCCTCGGCGACCCGCTCGGTGGCCTCCGGGAAACTCTCGGCGATGGTCTGACGGTAGGCCTCGAAGCGGCCCACGTAGGTGGCGATGAACTCCCGGATTGGGTCCTCGGCGACCGCCGGGTCGTCGTCGACGGCCGAGAGAATCTGCGGCCGGACCGTGATATCCGCGGGGTCGCGCCCGGCCTCGCGGGCGGCCCGGGCGACCGTCTCGAACGCGCCGTCGAGTTTCGAGCGCGGGAGCAGGAAGGGGAGCCAGCCGTCGGCGACGCGACCGGTCGCCCGCCGGTTCGCCTCGCCCATGGCGGCGTTGTATATCGGGACGGACTCGCCGAGCGGAGTGAACCCCTCCACGGAGAAGAGTTCGCCCTGATAGTCGACCGGTTCGTCGCCCTCCAGCAGCGCCCGGATGAGTTCGATGGTCTCGTGGGAGCGCCGGACCGGCTGTTCGTAGTCGACGGTGTGGAGTCCCTCGACGAACCCCGGGTGGCTGGCACCGAGACCGAGGATGGCCCGCCCGTCCGACTTGCGAGCGAGCGAGGCCGCACCCATGGCGAGTACGGCCGGCGACCGCGAGTAGACGTTCGCGATGGCCGTTCCCACCCGGAGTTCCTCGGTCTTGAGGACGACCTCATCCAGGTCGACGAAGACGTTCGCGCCCCATCCCTCGGCGGCCCAGATGGATTCGTACCCCAGTTCCTCGGCGCTCTGGCCCCACTCGCCGGGGCTTCGCTCGAACGTCCACATGTGGTCGCCGCCCCCTCGGGGAAGCTTCAGGCCAAGTTCTGTCATACCACGACGGCGACGGCCGGCGTGGAAACTGTATCGGTTCGGGCAGTTCCGCGCGGGCGCACGTACACGAACGTTCGTCCGGATTCGCACACGTCGAAACGGCTTTTGCCGGAGCGCGGGAACCGGGAGGGCATGGTACGCAAGTCCGAACCAGTCGACGGCGAGGAGAACCGCTATCGCGAGGAGTACGGCCGCTACTACGAGGAGTTCGAGGTCGGCGACGTCTACGAGCACCGTCCCGGCCGGACCATCACCGACACCGACAACCACTGGTATACGCTCCTGACGATGAACAACCACCCGCTCCACTTCGATTCGGTGTACGGCGAGGAGACGGAGTTCGGCGAGAACCTCGTCAACTCGACGCTCACCCTCTCCATCGTCACCGGGATGTCCGTCTCCGACATCTCCTACAAGACGGTCGCCAACCTCGGGTGGGACAACGTCCGGCTCACCAATCCCGTCTTCCACGGCGACACCCTCTATGCGGAGAGCGAGGTCATCGAGAAGCGCGAATCCGAATCCCGCGAGGGAGACGGCATCGTCACCGTCGAAACCCGCGGTTACAAGCAGACCGACGAGCAGGTCATCTCCTTCGAGCGGTCGATGCTCATCCCCAAGAAGGAGAAGGGCACGCCCGACGAGTAATCAGATCAGAGCTGAATCTCGCGGGCGAGTTCCTCGGCTTTCGCCTCGCCCATGGGGCCGTCCTCGTGGAAGCGGTAGACGAGCGCCTGGACGAGTGCTTCGTCGGTCGAATCCCGGCCCACGCGGTCGAGGAGCCGCCGGGCTGCGCCGCGGCCGGTCTCCTCCCCGAAGACGAGCTGGCGCTGACCGCCGAACTTCGAGGGGTCGTAGGGCTCGAAGGTGGCGGGGACGTCGAGCATCGCGGCGGTGTGGATACCGGATTCGTGTTTGACGACTTCCTCGCCGAGGATGGGTTTGCGGGGGTCGACGTCCTCGTCGAGCGCGTCGAGGACCTTCCTGCAGGAGGGGATGAGCGCCGAGAGGTCGAGGCCGTAGTTCTCGCCGCGTTCGAGTTCGGCCGCGACGACGAGCGACTCCAGTGGAGTGTTGCCCGCCCGTTCGCCGAGGGCGGCGACGCTCACGTCGGCCTTGCCGACGCCCATGCGGTCGGCGACCAGCGTGTTGGCGACGGAGACCCCGATGTCGTCGTGGAAGTGGACGCCCGCACGCGAGAGGTCAACGCCCAGGTCTTCGAGGTCGCCGAGGAACTCCTCGACGTACATCGGCGTGCGCATCCCGACGGTGTCGGCGAGGCCGACGTAGGGGACGTCCTGAAAGCGGTCGAAGGCGTCCGCGACCACGTCGGCGTCGGTTCGGAAGCCGTCCATCAGGCCGAGCGTGACGTCCGCGCCGCGGTCGTGGGCGTGGTCGATGGATTCGCGGATGCGCGAGAGGACCTCCTCGCGGGACTTGTGCATGACGTGTTCGAGTTGCATCGAGGAGAGGGGCGCGAAGAGCGACACCTGGTCGACGTCGGCGTCGATGGCGGCGTCCACGTCGCCGATGACCGCGCGGGCGCTGCCCTGGATGGTCGCGTCGGCCTCCTCGGAGAGGCGGCGGACGGCTTCCTGGTCGCGTTCGGAGACCACGGGGAAGCCGGCCTGGATGACGGGCACGCCCAGTTCGTCGAGGGCGTGTCCGGCTTCGATTTTCTGGGCGACGGTGTAGTGGCGGCCGGGCATCTGCTCGCTCTCGCGGAGCGTGACGTCACAGATCTGCATCTACACCACCTCCCGCTCGCGGAGTTCTTCGAGACGGTCTTCGCTCATGCCGAGTTCGTCGAGGTAGACCTCCTCGGTGTGCTCGCCGTGGCCGGGGCCGGCGTGGGAGACGCCCCCGGGCGTACGCGAGAGTTTTGGGTGGGCGTTGTGCGTGACGAGGTCGCCCACGTCGGGGTCGTCTATCTCGATCAAATCGTTTCGAGCCTCGTAGAGTTCGGATTCGAAGATGTCCTCGATGTCGAAGACGGGACCGACGATGGCGGAGTTCTCGGTCATCGTCTCGATGACCTCCTCGCGGCTGCGTTCCTGCATCCAGCCCTCGATGATTGCGTCGAGTTCCTCGACGTTGTCGACGCGCGAGTCGTTGTCCTCGAAGCGCGGGTCGTCGATGAGGTCCTCGCGGCCGATGGCACGCATCACGTTCTCGAAGATGCTCTGGGAGGACGCGGAGAGAGTGACGTAGCCGTCCTTCGCCTCGTAGAGGTTCCGCGGGGCGGTGTTGACCGAGCGGTTGCCGGTCCGGGTGCGTACCTCGCCCATCTTGTGGTAGGCTTCCGGGTCGGCGACCATCATGCGGAAGAGAGGTTCGTAGAGGGAGACGTCGATGACCTGGCCCTCCCCGGAGCCGCCGTTGCGGCCGATATCGCGCTCGAAGATGGCGAACATCGCCCCCTGCACGGCGAAGTTGCCGGCCGTGATGTCGGCGAGTGGCATCGGCGGGAGCAGCGGTTCGCTGTCGGAGAAGCCGTTGATGTGGGCGAACTGGGAGAGCCCTTCCGCGATGGAGCCGAAGCCGGGGTCCTGGGATTTCGGCCCGGTCTGGCCGTATCCCGAGAGGCGAATCATGATGATGCCCTCGTTGACTTCCTTGAAGTCCTCGTGAGAGAGACCCCATTTCTCCATCGTGCCGGGACGGAAGTTCTCGACCACGATGTCGACGTCCTCGGCGAGTTCGAGCGCGACCTCTCGGCCCTCCTCGGTCGAGAGGTCGAGCGTGACGCTTCGTTTGTTGCGCGCGAGGGACTTCCACCACATCGAGTGCTCCTCGTAGAAGGGCCGCCAGTCGCGAACCGGGTCGTGGTACTCCGGGTGCTCGACTTTGACCACGTCGGCGCCGAAATCGGCGAACGTCATGGTCGTCCAGCCGCCGCTAATCATCGTCGAGAGGTCGAGAATCCGCAGTCCGTCGAGTGGGCCGTTCGTCTCACTCATTAGTGGCTACTCCGCCCTCGGGCATCTATAATTTCCGGTAACACGTGCCACGGAAACTCTTATACAGAGCTGACCCATCCACCCGCCCATGTCAGTCCAGATTACACACGGGGCGCCCGTCGGCGCCCGGAGGCGGTGACCGTGCCCGAGAAATCTATGGCCGAGCTCGAAGCGATGGTCGGCGAGACCCGCACCACCGTCGTGGAGCTCACCATCGAGGCGGGCAAGGTCGAGGAGTTCGCACGCGCGGTCAAAGACGACAACCCCGCACACCACGACGCCGAGGCCGCGGCCGAACAGGGCCACGACAGAATCCCCGCGCCACTGACGTTCACGAGGGTCGCGGATTTCCCCAGATACCGGCCCGATGACCTCGAAGGTCTCCGGGGGTTCGACCTCGGGTACGACCGCGAGTACGTCCTCCACGGCGAGCAGGGCTACGAGTTCGAACGCCCGG
>CAYYRO010000102.1:0-7077 GCA_964474075.1 uncultured Methylophaga sp. | reverse complement strand
GAATTGACGACCAATAATTCGATTGGTTTTTTCAGTTTGACGCCAGCTGCCACATGAATAAATACGCCTTCACTCATCAACATGGTGTTGAGTGCGTTAAAGCCGGTTTTTTCCAGATCAATCTGCTGGTTTAAATGTGGCGCTGCCTGTTCCAGACTCTGTGACAATGGCTTAACGGTCACACCTTCTGGCAAGCCGCTGAGACTGGACGCTGTGAAATCAACGTGCCCATCAACAATCACCAACTGATAAGCATCATTGAGCAATTGCCAGTCACTAACCGCAACATGTCCGGGCTGAGCAACATCGTGGTTAAACGATTGCTGGGAAAAATTCCACAAGCTGGTGTATTTCCAGTCTTCATCTTTTTTGCCCGGCAGGCCTTTTTGTGCAAACTGCTCTTGGCCAAGTTTGCGCAACCGCCGCCAGGTTTCATCAGGCAGACCATTTTCCCGGCGCATTTCGGCTACCGAGATAAAGTCCGTATGAAATTCTGTCAACTGTTTCATGCCGGCAAACCTTCTGATTCTCTGGCCCAGCTATAACCTGATTTTTCCAGTTCTTTAGCCAGGTTTTTATCACCTGATTTGACGATCCGGCCTTCAGATAAGACGTGTACAAAATCAGGCACGATATAATCCAGCAGGCGCTGATAATGGGTAATCATAACGATTGAGCGATCTTCGGCGCGAAGCGCGTTGACGCCTTCTGA
The DNA here is from genome assembly GCA_964474075.1 of uncultured Methylophaga sp. Taxonomy (GTDB): domain Bacteria; phylum Pseudomonadota; class Gammaproteobacteria; order Nitrosococcales; family Methylophagaceae; genus Methylophaga. The sequence continues at coordinate 6,365 of CAYYRO010000102.1, read as the reverse complement.
GACAACTTTCAGCGCATCGATATCAAGACCGGAGTCGGTTTCATCGAGAATTGCCAGCGTCGGCTCTAACAAGGCCATTTGCAGGATTTCGTTACGCTTTTTCTCACCGCCGGAAAAACCTTCATTAACGCTACGGTGTAAAAACTGCTCGTCCATTTTCACCAGCTCCATTTTGCTGCGTACCAGCGTCAGGAAATCGATGGCATCCACTTCATCAAGGCCCTGATATTTACGTACCGCATTCAGCGCTGCTTTTAACAGATAGATATTGCTGACGCCGGGGATTTCCACCGGATATTGAAACGCCAGAAACACGCCGCGCTGTGCCCGTTCTTCAGGTTCCAGTTCCAGCAGGTTTTCACCTTTGTAAATGATTTCACCTTTGGTGATGTCATAACCTTCACGGCCAGCCAGTACATTTGAAAGCGTGCTTTTACCGGCACCATTGGGGCCCATAATGGCATGGACCTCACCGGCATTAACGGTCAAATCGATACCGCGTAAAATTTCTTTACCATCAATGGTGGCGTGTAGATTTTTGATTTCTAACATTTTCATATTTGTTAACTCTGTTTAATTCGTATTGGTTGTCTGATTAACCGACCGAGCCTTCCAGCGACAGACCTAAAAGGTTCTGCGCTTCAACAGCAAATTCCATCGGCAACTCACGGATAACTTGTTTGCAGAAGCCGTTAACGATCATCGATACCGCATCTTCAACATCCAGACCACGCTGTTTGCAATAAAACAATTGGTCTTCGCTGATTTTGGAGGTAGATGCCTCATGCTCAACCTTGGCGGTCGGGTTTTTGACCTCAATGTATGGGAAGGTATGCGCTGCGCATTTATCTCCCATCAGCAATGAGTCACACTCAGTGTAATTACGGGCATTTTCAGCATTCGGCCCAATCCGTACCAAACCACGATAGGCATTTGATGACCGGCCAGCAGAAATCCCTTTGGAAATAATGGTTGAGCTGGTGTTTTTACCAAGATGGATCATCTTGGTACCGGTATCAGCCTGCTGCATGTTATTGGTCACTGCGACTGAATAAAACTCGCCGGTCGAGTTGTCACCTTGCAGAATGACACTTGGATATTTCCAGGTAATGGCGGAACCGGTTTCTACTTGTGTCCATGACACTTTGGAGCTTTCACCACGGCAAGCAGCACGTTTGGTAACGAAATTATAAATACCGCCTTTGCCGTTTTCATCGCCGGGATACCAGTTTTGCACTGTTGAATATTTGATTTCAGCGCGATCCATGGCAACCAGTTCCACAACCGCCGCATGCAACTGATTCTCATCACGCATAGGTGCGGTACAGCCTTCAAGATAGCTGACATAACTATCGTCATCGGCAACGATTAGCGTCCGCTCAAACTGACCAGTGTTGGCTGCGTTGATACGAAAATACGTTGATAATTCCATCGGGCATCGCACGCCTTTGGGAATGTAAACAAAAGAACCATCAGTAAATACCGCTGAGTTCAGCGCCGCGTAATAGTTATCTTTATAGGGAACAACGCTGCCCATATACTTTTTAACCAATTCCGGATGCTCATGAACGGCCTCGGAAATCGGCATAAACAAAATGCCTTGTTTGGCTAACGTGTCTTTAAAGGTGTTGGATACAGACACACTGTCAAAAACGGCATCAACCGCCACCCCGGCCAAACGTGCCCGCTCATCAAGTGGCACACCCAGTTTTTCGTAGGTACGCAGCAATTCCGGATCGACTTCATCAAGACTTTTTGGTCCGTCAGTTTTCTTTTTTGGCGCACTGTAATAACTGACTGACTGATAATCAATTTCGGGATAGTGCACATGCGCCCACTCCGGCTTATCCATTGTCAACCAGTGATGATAGGCTTTTAAGCGAAATTCCAGCATAAATTCCGGCTCGTTTTTAATCGCCGAAATTTGCCGAACCACATCTTCATTCAAACCGGGCGGCAAGCTATCGGCTTCAATATCGGTAAAAAAGCCGGCTTTATATTCGCGACCGGTGATCGCTTCTAATTGTTGTGTTTGCGTTTGTTCAGTCATGATGACCACCATCCTGTAACGTAACTTGTGTCGCCTTATTCAAAGACGGATAAAACTGTATCGGCCGTGTATCGCTGATGACGGGAACAGTCATGTTAGCGAGCTTCACTTCATCCAAAGCGTGAAAAACGGCATTATTTATTTGTGTCCAATTGGTTTGTACGGCGCAATGCGTTTCTTGTTCACAGTGGCTGTGATCGCTGACACACTCTGTTAATGCAATCGGGCCTTCAATGGCGGTAATAATTTCTGCCACCGAAATATTTTTAGGATCACGGCTCAGGCTGTAACCCCCCTGAGCGCCGCGCTCAGAATTCAACAAGCCGCCTGCAGATAACGCCTTCAAAACTTTACGTACCGTTGGCAGCGGCACTTGCACCGCATCCGCCAAAGTATGTGCGCTGTGCTGCAGTTGACGTTCGGCTGCAAGATAGCTCATCAGCACAATGCCGTAATCTGTTAATTTTCCCATACGAAGCATATGTTGCCCTCCAATTGGTACCATTATAGTATCAATTGACTGAATAACCAAGTGGAATACTCAGTTATTGCCATCGACGCAGCCACTGAAAGCTTCGACAAAATGTGCGACAATCCGTGGTCGTGAACTTCGTGGTCGATTACGATTACTAACTGACGCAAGCTTTTCTTACTAATTATTTGAGAGTTATCAAACAATGAACTTGAAATTTATCGCTTTTTTACCCTTGTTATTCGGAGCAAATGTAATGGCCCAAGCCACCCTCGATTCAGAACAGCAGAAACTCAGCTATATTTTTGGTATTCAAGTCGGACAAAATATGAAGTCTGAAGGCGTTGATTTAGATATCGATGCATTTGCTGCGGGTGTACAAGATATGCTGGATGGCAAACAGCCACAGTTAGATCAAGCGACTGCCGAACAAGTTATCAGCCAATTCCAACAGAAAAAATCGCAAGAACTTGCTGAAATCATGAACAAAAAACAGGCTGAATCAAAAGCCTTTATGGAAGAAAACGCCAAGAACCCGGACGTAAAAACTACTGAAAGTGGCTTGCAATACCAAATTCTTGAAGCCGGTGATGGTGCTACACCAAGCGCTGATGACAAAGTTATTGCGCATTACGAAGGTACATTGATTGATGGCACCAAATTTGACAGCTCATATGACCGCGGTGAACCCGCTACTTTCCCTGTAAATGGCGTCATTAAGGGCTGGCAAGAAGCACTGCAAATGATGAAAGAAGGTGCTAAATGGCGCGTTGTTATCCCAGGTAGCCTGGCTTATGGCCCACAAGGCGCTGGCGATAAAATCGGTCCTAATGAAACATTGATTTTCACTATTGAACTGATTGCCATTACTGAATAATTATTCAGCACTTCAAAAAAACCGCCCCGCTTCGGCCGGGCGGTTTTTTTATGCCTGTAATAACTCCTGCAAACGCTGCCAGTCAAAAAATGGGCCGGGATCGGTTTTGCGACCCGGCGCAATATGTTCATGTCCGGCAATCTGCTCAGTTGATAGTTTTGGATAAGTTGCTATCAACAGCTTAATGACACTGGCCAGCTGCTTATATTGTTCTTCGGCAAAAGGCGAAAAATCATCGCCTTCAATTTCGATACCAATCGTAAAGTCGTTACAACGCTCACGCCCCTGCCAGCAAGACTGTCCAGCATGCCAGGCACGCTTGGTAAAAGGCACAAACTGCTGGATTTCACCGTCCCGGCGAATCAACAAGTGGGATGAAACTTTTAAATCGGCAATTTCGACAAAATACGGGTGGGCATTGGCATCGAGCTGGTTCAGAAATAAATCAGCAATCCATGGACCGCCAAACTCGCCTGGCGGCAAACTGATATTATGAATAATGATTCCGTAGATATCATCCTCATCCGGTCGTTCATCATAATTGGGCGAGACCAGTTGCGTCACTGGTTCTAACCAGCCACTTTGCTTATCTATTTCCACCTGTACCTCGTGATTTGTTTATTAACCATAGATTATCAAACGCCGAGCAGTTACCCTATTTTGATTTGCCAAGAATTATCAATGTCTATCAGCAATCCTATTCCCGCCGAATTTATTCAGTCGCAAGTTAAGCTGGCTTTACTTGAAGATATGGGGCAGCAGGATTTAACTGCCGGCTTGATTCCAGAAAATACGCAGGCCAACGCACGGCTGGTTTGTCGGGAAAACGGCGTACTTTGCGGCAGCGACTGGTTTAATGCTGTCTTTGAGCAACTGAATAACGGGATTCAGATTCACTGGCAAAAACAGGATGGTGAACGATTAAACGCCGATGACGTTATTTGCGAAATCACTGGCCCCGCCCGGCATATCCTGACCGGCGAACGGACCGCCTTGAATTTTCTGCAAACATTATCTGCAACCGCAAGTCTGACTCGCAACTACGCTGATGAATTAGCTGGATTACCCGTCGCCTTGCTGGATACCCGTAAAACCTTGCCGGGTTTCAGAATGGCGCAAAAATACGCGGTACGTTGTGGCGGCGGCGTTAACCATCGATTTGGCTTATTTGATGCCATTTTAATTAAAGAGAATCATATTCAGGCAGCAGGCAGTATTCAGGCGGCCGTTAAACAGGCGCGGACATTACATCCGGGCGTTTCCTTAGAAGTTGAGGTTGAAAACCTCGAAGAACTCCAGCAAGCGCTTGAAGCCCAGGCCGATATTATTCTGCTGGATAACTTTTCGCTGGATGAGTTGCAAAAGGCTGTCACCCTTAATCAAGGGCAAACTAAGCTAGAAGCGTCTGGTGGTATTACACTTAATAATATCCGGCAAATTGCCGGAACCGGTGTCGATCGTATTTCAGTAGGCGCGCTGACCAAAGATATCAAAGCCCTGGATTTATCATTACGCTTTTGCTGATTATTCCAGGCCGACTTGCCAGATTTCCTGGTTGGCTTCGTGCAAAACACCACTAGTGGCATTGATTTCGACTTTTATTTCACGGCCATCGGCCATATCGATATCAAATTCATAAACGGCGGTGCCATCAGATTCAACTTCATATTCGACTTCACGAATAAATCCTGGATACGCTTTTAAGGCAATTTTACGGGCAGCTCTTTCACCGATTTTCACCTTGGATTTAAACAGCGGGTCGTTGGGATTTTGTACTTCCCGCTCAATTTCCCAAATTTCACCCGTTTTTTGCACACACTCAATATCCCAATCCAGTCCGTCTACACCACGGACGTCAAACTCATACATCATCATGCCAGCTTCAAGTTTCTTTTCCACCTTGATGACCTGACCCGGTTGCTGGTGCAAAACCTTTTGCATACAAATTTCAAAGCGGTCAGTAATGTTATCCATTGCCTCTGCTTGCATCGGCATTACTGCTAATGTGGCCATCAAAATTTGCAGCATTTTTGTACCTGTTAAATTGGTGTCATATCTAAAAAAAAGGCCGCAACAAGTGCGGCCTTTTTCGTTTGTAGCTTTACATCGTGTACTTAAAGCCAATCCAACCAGCTCGTGGAGAGCTGGCGCCAACAAAGCGCGGATCTTCAAAATCAAAGCCCGGCGCTTCATCTGGCTCACCATACAAACCAAAAGTGTTGTATTCACTGTCAAAGACATTATCGACCTTAGCAAAGAATTGCAGGTTCTTAGTCGCCTTATAACGACCATGCAAATTCATCACTTTATAGTGAGAAATTTTCTTATCAACATTGGCTTCATCACCACGGTAATACTGGCTTGAAGCATAGTTGGCCGTAAAGCCCAGCGATAATTTATCGGTAAACGCATAATCTGCACCGATCTTGAAATTGTGCGCCGGAATACTTGGCAGACGATCACCCTCTTCAACAGTAAACTGAACAGGATCACCATCAACTTCGCGAGCATAGACAAACTCGTCTTCAAAAGTCGCCTTGATGTAAGAGTAGTTGGCAAACCAGTTCAAACGTTCATGCGAACCAAACAACGCTAATTCCAGACCGGCACGAGCAGTTTTATCGATATTATCGAAATTACCTAACGTCAGACGTGGGTCCGGGTTATCAACTTCATCTTCAGAATCCGGGAAGAAGAATAGATCATCTTTCAACTCGGTATAGAAAACGCCAGCATTCCAGCCAATCGCACCCTCCTGACCACGCAAACCGGCTTCAACCGTACGTGCAATAACATCTTCCAACGGTGGATCTGCTAAAAACGCATTCGGGTAAGTACATGGACTGTCAGGCTCAGAACAGGTCAGCTCCGAGGGCGTTGGTGCCCGGTTTGATTCACTGTAGCTACCATACGCAGTCATGTTTTCCTGTAACGCATAAGTCAAACCAACTGATGGGTTAAAACGT
>CAYYRO010000101.1:0-7173 GCA_964474075.1 uncultured Methylophaga sp. | reverse complement strand
GGCTGGTCACTGACCGATATGCAAAACACGCTCAACGACAAATTACAGATCAGTAATGACATTGATGCACTGGTGCAACAAGTGACGGCCAGTGTTCAGGCTGGGGATTATATTGTGGTAATGAGTAATGGCGGTTTTGCCGGCATTCACGACAAATTACTGAAGGCGCTGGCCGCATGACCGATCCTAAACAAATCGCCGTCGCCATTACTGGCGCTTCCGGTGCCGCCTATTCACGTCGTTTACTGGAGCAGCTGTTAGCGCAGAAAATGACGGTACATTTAATGATTTCGGCCGCTGGACGGATAGTGCTGGCCGATGAGCTGGACTGGAAATTACCGGCACGCGCCGGTGATATTCAAAAACAACTGGTCAGCGAATTTGCCTGTCAACCTGAACAAATTCAGGTTTATGGTGAGCAGCAATGGTCATCTCCACTGGCCAGTGGCTCACACCGGGTGCCGACAATGATTGTTTGCCCGTGTACCATGGGGACGTTATCGGCAATTGCCTGCGGTGCCAGTGATAATCTGATTAATCGCGCTGCCGATGTCATGATGAAAGAGCAACGCAAATTGATTCTGGTGCCACGCGAAGCGCCGTTTTCCGCGATTCACTTAGAAAATATGTTGAAACTGGCAAGACTCAGTGTATGCATTATGCCGCCTAACCCCGGCTTTTATTTCCGGCCAAAAACGCTCGATGATGTCATCGATTTTGTCGTAGCGCGGATTCTTGACCAGGCTGGCATTGAACATCAATTACAAGCCCGTTGGGGCGAATAGCCCTGAGCAGCTTTTTGTCAGTCACGTATAATGCGTGCACAAGCGCTAACGCCTGATTTAACCAGTACGGAACCCAGCATGTCGGATATCGAAATCGCCCAACACGCCAAAATGCAACCTATTACCGAATTGGCGGCGAAGCGGTTGGGTTTGTCTGCTGAGCAGCTTGATAATTATGGCCGCTATAAAGCCAAAGTGTCTTTGCAGGTCATGGACGAATTCGCTGATAAGCCCGACGGTAAACTGATCCTGGTTACAGCGATCAGTCCAACCCCAGCTGGCGAAGGCAAAACTACCACAACCATTGGCCTTAGCGATGCGTTAAACCGGATTGGTAAAAAAACCGTGGTCTGTGTACGCGAGCCCTCAATGGGCCCGTGCTTTGGTATGAAAGGCGGCGCTGCTGGCGGCGGTTACGCACAAGTCGTGCCGATGGAAGATATTAATCTGCATTTTACCGGCGACTTCCACGCCATCGCTTCTGCCCATAATTTGCTGGCGGCGATGATCGATAACCATATTCATCACGGCAATCCGCTGCAGCTTGATAGCCGGAAAATCGTCTGGCAGCGGGTCATGGATATGAATGATCGGGCGCTACGGCAAATCACTGTCGGCATGGGCGGCCCGGCTAATGGGTTTGTCCGTGAGGATCGCTTTGATATTGTCGTCGCTTCTGAAGTCATGGCTATTTTCTGCCTGGCTAATTCATTGGCTGAATTAAAACAGCGTCTCGGCGATATTCTGATTGGTTACAGCTTTGATGGCACGCCGCGTTATGCCCGTGATTTGCAAGCGCAGGGCGCTATGACGACTTTGCTTCGAGAAGCCATTAAACCCAACCTGGTTCAGACCCTCGAAAACAATCCGGCATTTGTCCATGGCGGCCCGTTTGCCAATATTGCCCACGGCTGTAATTCGGTGATTTCTACCAAAATGGCATTAAAGCTCGGTGATTATGTCGTAACAGAAGCGGGATTTGGTGCCGATTTGGGCGCCGAAAAATTTATCAATATCAAATGTCGTAAAGCCGGTATTCGCCCCGATATGGCCGTTTTGGTAGCAACCGTTAAAGCGTTGAAATATCACGGTGGTATGGACGTTAAATCAATCACCGATGACAATCCTGAGGCCTTGAAAAAAGGCCTTGCTAACTTAAAACGACACCTGAGTAATTTGCAGCAACAGTTCAATTTGCCCTGCGTCGTGGCCATCAATCACTTTATCCATGACCGTGATAGTGAAATTGCCATGATTGAACAGGCCGTGACTGAAATGGGCGGTAAAGTAGTATTGGCCAGACATTGGGCCGAAGGTGGTGCCGGTGCCCAGCAATTAGCGGAAACGGTCGTTGATATGCTGGATCAACAAACCGGCAAAGATTGCCAATTACTTTATCCGGATGCCCTGCCGTTATGGGACAAAATCCAGACCGTTGCTGAAAAGCTCTATGGTGCAACGCAGGTTTTGGCGGATCCGAAAGTCATGAAAAAACTCAGCGACTTTAACGAAGCCTATGGTGATTTACCGGTCTGTATGGCAAAAACACCTTATTCGTTTAGCAGCGATGCCACATTGCGCGGCGCGCCGGAAAATCACAGCCTGACCATTCGTGATGTGCGCCTGTCGCATGGTGCAGGCTTTGTTGTGGTGTTATGCGGCGATATTATGACGATGCCCGGTTTACCGCGGCATCCAGCCAGTGAACGTATCGATATTGATGATGATGGTGTAATCAGTGGTCTGTTTTAAAGGTTAAATATTGCGCTGTTTTTTGATGAGATCATAAGCCAGTTGTATTTCTTTAGTTTTCTCGGTCGCCACATCAATCATATCTTTGGGCACGCCCTGGCCCATCAGCTTATCCGGGTGATGCTGACTCATTAACTTGCGGTAAGCGCGCTTAATTTCCTGATCGCTGTTGTCAGCGGTTACCCCCAGCGCCTGATAAGCATCTTCCAAAGCCGATGGGCTGGTTTGTGAGGACGTCCCGGAAAAGTGCGCCTGGCCGATGACCATGTTTAATAATTGATTAAATTCATGATCACTATAATTTAAATAGCCAGCAACTTGCTGCAGCGTGGTTTGCTCTGTTTTGTCGACTTTGCCATCAGACATGGCCATGACAATTAAGTAAACCATCAACGTATGCCGAAGATTGGCTGTCCGGCCACAATGCTCATTAAATCGTTGCATGGTGTCGGCTAAATTAAACTCTGCAGCCGCGCCGGTTTTAAAAAATTGGATGGCTTGCTGACGATGCTCAGCGGACATTCCAATTTTTTGGATGAACGCCTCAACATGCGTAATTTCATCCTGAGTGATGACACCATCTGCTTTTGCCAGCCAACCTTTTAACGTAAACAGCGTTTCCAGAAAAACCGTTTGCCGTTTTGAGGCGGTGCCCGGGTTAAATCCTCCGGCACCCAGTTGACGATACCTATCAACCGCAGCGCCGGCAAAATACCCTAGCAGCGCACCAATAAATCCAAACACAACAAAGCCAAGCGCTATGCCAATCCATTTAAACATTATGATTTATGCTTCTTGAAACTGAAAAAAAGTAATAATCCACCCCAGATACCCAGTACCCAACTGAGAACGGGCAGACCAGCGATCATGGACGGCACATAGCCATCCAGTCCTTTTAAAATGGCCGCACCAATAATAAATGCTGAACCGGCAATAGCTGTTACGGTACGAGAACTGCTGTCCTGGATTTCCTGACGAATTTTTTGCAAATCACTTGACGACAATTGCATTTGCAATTCGCCCTGATTGGCTTTACGGGTTAATTCATAAAGCTGCCGGGGCATAGTTGGCAAAGTTTCGGCCCAGGTAGGGGCTTCCTGTTGCAGGGATTTTAATGCCGCCTGCCAGCCGAGTTTTTCCTGCATCCATTTTTCTAAAATGGGTTTGGCGGTTTGCCACAGATCCAAATCCGGATATAACTGCCGGCCGAGACCTTCGATATTGAGCAGGGTTTTTTGCAGTAAAACCAGCTGTGGCTGGATTTGCATATTAAACCGACGGGCCGTTTGAAACAGCCTTAGCAATAACTGGCCAAAAGAAATTTCTTTTAATGGTCGGGCAAAAATCGGTTCGCACACGCTGCGAATAGCGGATTCAAATTCATCCAGGCGGGTATCGGCGGGTACCCAGCCGGATTGCACATGGAGTTCTGCGACACGGCGATAGTCGTGATTAAAAAAGGCCAGAAAGTTTTCGGCAAGATAACGCTGATCATCGGGTGCCAGTGTGCCCATAATGCCAAAATCAATGGCGATATAACGCGGGTTGGCAGGATCGCTGACATCAACCAGAATATTGCCAGGGTGCATGTCGGCATGGAAAAAACTGTGTTTGAAAACCTGGGTGAAAAAAATCTCAACGCCAATAGCAGCCAACCGCTCAAAATCTACTTTATTAGCAGCCAGTGCCTGCATATCGCTAATCGGCACACCAAATACCCGTTCCTGCACCAGAATATTCGGCCGGCTTAAATTCCAATAAACTTCCGGTACATATAATAGCCGGGCATCAGGGAAATTGCGTTTAAGCTGGGACGCTGATGCCGCTTCACGCAGCATATCCAGCTCATCGAAAAGGTTCTTTTCCATTTCGGCGACGACCTCACGCGGTCGCAGCCGTTTGCCTTCTGACCAATACCGTTCGGCAAGACCTGCCATGGTGTAGAGCAAATCGACATCACGGCGAATGACTTTTTCAATACCGGGCCGTACCAGTTTGATGATGACTTGTTTACCATCGATCAACGTTGCAGCATGCACCTGTGCAATGGAGGCTGAAGCCAGTGGATCAGTTTCGATATTGGCAAATAATTTATCAATTTGATCATCGGGATACGCTGCCCGAATCAATGCTAATGCTTGTTCGTTAGGGAAAGGTGCAACCCGATCCTGTAATTTGGCGAGTTCATCGGCGATGTCATCAGGTAGTAAATCGCGTCGGGTGGATAGAATCTGACCGAATTTAACAAAAATCGGTCCTAAATCCTCTAATGCCAGCTTTAGCCTTTCGCCACGCGGCTGATGACTGGCTTTACGCCAGCGATAGGGCGACAACCAGCTGATAAACCGCAGCGGCCGAAACATATGAATGGCCAGAATAAATTCATCAAGGCGATGACGGGCAAACACCCGGTTGATTTGCACCAGTCTGCTGAATTGGCCGAATTTCATGATTTATCCTGCGGGTGTCTTTTTTGTAGCCGTTGAATGCGTGCTTCCAAACGATCAACCGAGGCCTGCAAACTATCGACGTCTTGCATAAACCGGTCGGTTTCCGCTTTATCGGGTAAGAGTCGGCTCTCTTCACGCAAATATTCAGCTAAAGATTGCTGGAAGCTTTCGGCACTATCATTGAGCCAGCCAAATCCCTGACGCAAGCCTTGGGCAATGGGGTAGGCCAGTGTATCGCCAGTGACTTTGGCTATTTGCGCTTCCCAGTCAAAATCAAAACCATTGAGCCAATCCTGCAATTGCTTGGCAAACTGCACATCACCAAGTATTTTGATTTGTGCTGAGAACAGATTATCCGGATTTCGGGCGACTTTAATCAGCGCGGCGCTGTCAGCGGCGATCATCAAATCGGCGGTTTTATCACGACCATCAGCAAGTTTCAGTGAGGCATTTTCAAATTTAATATAGACCGACAATCTAAAATCAGTGATATCCAGATGAATACTGCGCTGCTCAAACTGATTCAGTTTGGCTTTGCTGTCAGCATCAGCAGCCAAAGCCTGATTAAGGGCAAATTCCAGCGGGCGTAACAGCATTAGAATTTATAACCACGATGCAGCGCGACGATACCGGCTGTCATATTAAAAAATTCGCAGCGTTCAAAACCGGCATCAGACATCATGGTTTTCAAAGTCTGTTGGTCAGGGTGCATGCGAATGGATTCTGCTAGATACTGATAACTATCGGCATCACCGGTAAAAATTTTGCCCAGTTTTGGCAGCAATTTGAACGAGTAAGTGTCGTAAATTGGTGTCAGCCAGTCGGCAGGTTTGGAGAATTCCAATACCAGTAATTGACCGCCCGGCTTTAAAACCCGCAGCATAGAACGCAGTGCTTTATCTTTATCGGTAACGTTGCGCAGCCCAAAAGCGATGGTAATGACATCAAAGCTGTTATCAGGAAAAGGCAGTGCTTCGGCATTCGCCTGCACGTATTCAATATTGCCGACTTTGCCTTTATCAGTGAGTCGATCCCGGCCAACATTGAGCATTGAGGCATTAATATCGGCGAGCACCACTTTGCCCGTTGGGCCCACCAAATCAGAAAATTTAGCGGTTAAGTCACCAGTACCACCGGCAATATCCAACACTTTGGCGCCACGACGAACACCACTTTGCTGCAGGGTAATATGTTTCCATAATCGGTGAATGCCCATCGACATCAGATCATTCATCAGATCATAGCGACCGGCGACAGAGTGAAAGACTTCAGCGACATGGCGGGCTTTTTCCCCTACAGGTACTTGCTTATAGCCAAAGTGAGTGGTGTTGTTATCTTCCATAATTAATCTCAGGCATCCTGTTGGCGTTCGTATCCGTCTGCCATCAGTTTTTCCAGATAGATTTGCCAGTATTCGTCCTGATGAATGGATAGATCATAGAGATAATCCCAGGAAAACAGGCCGCTATCGTGGCCGTCATCAAAGTAGATTTTGATAGCGTAATGACCGACTGGTTCAATCTGTGCAATGCCGACACTTTCTTTTTGGACCTGCAACACTTCCTGGCCTGGGCCATGACCTTTCACTTCGGCCGATGGTGAATGCACACGCAGGTATTCAGCGCTTAGCAAATAGTGCTTATCACCATAAGCCAGCTCAAGTTTGCGTGATTGCTTGTGCAGTTGGATTTCGCTTGGTAAGGGCGCCTCGGCCATAAAATTCCTTAAAGAATGTAACGTGACAAATCTTCGTCCTGTGCCAGCTCACTGAGCTGTTTGCTGACATAGGCTTCATCAATGACAAATTGTTGACCCGCTTGTTCACCGGCCTGGTAGGAAATTTCTTCTAATAATTTCTCCAGCAGCGTGTGTAAGCGACGAGCCCCAATGTTTTCAGTTTTTTCATTAACCTGATAAGCCAGCTCGGCAATACGTTGTACACCGTCTTCGGTAAAGCTGAGTGCCACGCCTTCGGTTGCCATTAAAGCAATATATTGCTCCGTTAAAGAAGCACTTGGCTCGGTCAGAATGCGGACAAAATCTGCTGCCTTCAGGGCATCAAGCTCAACGCGGATCGGCAGGCGGCCCTGTAATTCAGGGATCAGATCAGAGGGTCTGCTTAAATGAAAAGCGCCTGAAGCAATAAACAAAATGTGATCGGTTTTCAGCACACCATATTTAGTGGT
>CAYYRO010000100.1:5458-7238 GCA_964474075.1 uncultured Methylophaga sp. | reverse complement strand
ACGACGTAGTTCGCGAAGCCGAAGGCGAACGGCGAGAGGAACCAGAAGACCATCAACAGCCCGTGGGAAGAGACCGCCTGGTTGTACGCCATCGCCGAGATGATGTCGCTGCCGGGCGCCCAGAGTTCGAGTCGCATCAGCAGCGCGAGGACGCCGCCGAAGATGAGGAAGAACAGCGACGTGACGACGTAGAGGATGCCGACGTCTTTATGATTCGTTGTCACGAACCAGCGGCGGACGGATTCGTACGGCGGGAGGCCATGGCTCTCCTCGTGTTCAGGGGCTGGCGCGGGCAGGTCGACCGCCGCCGTCTCGAGCCCGCCGTCTGGCTGTTCGGTCGGTTCGTCAGTCGGGGAATCGTTGTCCGTCATGGTCTAGTGCTCCGGCGTAGCCGTCGTCTCGTTCGCTGGGGTCGTGTTCGCGTACCACTGCTGGTAGGCGGACGGTTCCATGACGACCACCTGTGATTCCATGTAGGAGTGGCCGACCCCACAGAGTTCGTAACACTGCGCGGTGTAGTTGCCCGTCTCGGTGGCCGTGAACCACGTGTCGGTGGTCTGGCCGGGGATGGCGTCGGCTTTCACACGTTGTGATGGTATGCCGAAATTGTGGAAGACGTCCTTCGAGGTGACCTTGAGCCGAATCTGGGTGTCTTCGGGAACCCGGAGGACGCTCGTCTTGGCCCCGTTGGGGTAGATGAAGTCCCACCCGAACTGGTAGCCGACGACCTCGATTTCTATCTGGTCCTCGGTGTCTTCGGCCGCCGCCTGTTCGACGTACAGCAGGGTCCCGTACGTCCAGACGATGAGCGAGACGACGATGATGGTGCTCAGGCCGAACGAGAGGAACAGTTTCTTCCCCCCGCCACCGCCGGTGGGGAGTTCACCGAGCGAAGGACGCTCGACGTCCATCTCCTTGCCCGCCCCGGCGCGGTATTTGTACGCCTTGTAAAGCATGTAGGAGATGACGACGACGCCCACGAGCGTCCCCAGCCAGAGGAACACGGTGAAGATCTGGCTGAACACCTCCACCCGCGTCCCCCGTGGGACGATGCCGTCTGTCTGGAGCAGGAACGAACCGACAGATGCTATCATACCGAATAGGTGCATATCAGGAGTCGATGCCTTAACCCTTGCGGGGTTTTGACACGGGAGGTGTTGCCACCGGGCGACCAGAACGAGTCGCGTCCCGAGGGCATCGACCGTATGGAAACGTTTTACCACCGTGGCGAGTTGACGCCAGACAATGCAACTCATCGACGAGCGCGGGCGGCTGTTCGGCGTGGTGAACGTCGTCGACGCGCTCGTGGTCCTGCTGGTCCTCGCCGTGGTCGTCGCCGGTGCGGCCCTCGTCCTGGGAGGCGGCGACGAACCAGCCGAACCCACCGAACCCACCGAACCCACAGGAGAAGCGCGCACGCTCACCGTCTCCACCGGCGGTATCGCGCCGTCGGTGGCATCGCTCGTCTCGACGGGCGACGCGCTCAACCTCGGCCCGAACGCGACGGTGACGGGCGTCTATCTCACCCCCGCCGGCGGGAACAACGTCCAGGCCACGCTCCGGATACGGGCGACCGACGACCGTCCGGGTGGCGTCTTCACCATCGACGGGACGGCCATCCGCGCCGGCCAGTCGCTCACGCTCACGAGCGACGCCTACCAGTTACAGGGTCGCGTCGACGACACGAACGCCACGGGACCGCTCCCCGTCGAGAACCGCTCAGTTGTAATCGAGACGCGGCTGCCCGCGACGGCCGCCGCAACGCTGGACGCCGGCGAGC
>CAYYRO010000100.1:0-5448 GCA_964474075.1 uncultured Methylophaga sp. | reverse complement strand
GGGGGTCCGGGTGGCCGGTCGGCGCGTCGCGACGGTCGAATCGGTGGCCGCGTACCCGACGAACGACCCGAACACCCGACTGGTGGAACTCGGCGTGCGACTGCGGACGCTGGCGCTCGGCGAGGAGGCCCGTTTCGCCGGCAAGCCACTCACCGTCGGCACCACCCTCCCGCTGCGGACCGACACGTACGACCTCTCGGGACGGGTCACCGCGCTGGGAACCACCACCCCGCCCGGCGAGCGGGCGACGGTCACCGCACGGGTCGTCTGGGAGCCGGTCGACCCGAACGTGGCAAACGACGTCCGGGTCGGCGCCACCGAGCGGAGCCACGGGACGACCTACGCGCGCGTCACCGGAAAGACCACGCGGCCGGCGACGATCATCGTCACCAGCGACAGCGGACAGGTCTACGCCCGCGACCACCCGAGAGCCAAGAACGTCACGCTCACCGTCGAACTCCAGGTGCGTCGGACCGGCGGCGGCCTGACCTTCCACGGCCGGCCGCTCGAACACGGAACGACGATTATATGTGACGTTGGAAACACGACAGTCGAGGGGACAGTAATCGCCCTCGACTGATGAGTGGAAACAGGCTAATCGAGGATTCGGACGTCGTCCAGGCAATCCGTGAGTGGATAGCCGGGTCGTGGGTGCTCGCCGCGTTCGCGTCGGCCGGCGACGCCACCGGGATGGCAGTCGAACACGCACGGTTCACAGCGCTCGTCCGGACGCTCGCCCGCTGGACGCGCCACGCCTGGCTCTACCGCTGGCTCACCGCCGAACCGGAACCCGAGGTCATCGTCATCGACCTCCGGGAGACGTACACGGTGGGGCCCATCATCGCCGCGCTCGACTGGCTCGCCGCACGCGTCGGCCCCCGCTGGCGGGCGTCGCGGGTGCGCTCGGCGCTCCGTCGCGCCGAGGAACGCGTCGAACCCCTGTTGGAAACGGTCGCGGAGAGTCGCGTCGGGAAACTCCTGCGTGCGCTCTTCGTGCCGCCCGAACCGCCCGAGGACCGCTAGTCGCGGACCACGCGGTGGCGGAGCGTCCCGATGCCCTCGACTTCGAGTTCGATGGTGGCGCCAGGTTCTATCCAGCGGTCGAGGTCGTAGCCACAGCCGCCGCCGACGGTCCCGCTCCCGAGCACGTCTCCCGGATGGATGGTCTCACCCATCGAGGCGTGTTCGACGAGGTCGCCGAAGGAGTGATACATCTCACCCAGGTTCCCCTCCGACCACAGTTCCCCGTCCACGTAGGCCCGCATCGCCGCGTCGGTGGGGTCGAACACGTCCGAGGTGACGAGATAGGGGCCGAACCCGTTGGCGAAGTCCTTCCCCTTGCCGGGACCGAGCCCCATCTTCATCTCGCGCATCTGGTAGTCGCGGGCGCTGAAGTCGTCGAAGATGGTGTAGCCCGCGATGTAGGCGCCGGCGTCGTCGGCGTCGACATCCCGCCCCTCGCGGCCGATGACGGCGGCCACTTCGAGTTCGTAATCGAGGTGGTCCTCGTAGGCCGGCCACTCGACGTCGGCGTTCGGGGGGACGACGCTGTCGGGGTTCCCCTTGTAGTAGGCCGGAATCTCGTACCACGCCTCCGGGTTCTCGCTCCCGTGCTCTTCGAACACCGAGAAGTCACGGATGGTGTTGGGCCGGGGAAGCGGGCTGCGGAGCCGGACCGCATCGAGCGGGTAGCGAATCCGCGCGTCGTTCGGCGCGCGCTCGTCGCCGAGATCCGTGTTCAGCACGCGCCGAGCCGCGTTCATCGCGTCCTCGCCCGCCCGGAGGAACTCCAGCATGTCCGGGGGCGTGAGCGCCTCCGCCACCTCGACGGGGCGCGGGTCGCCCTCGTTCGCCAGCAGGCGCGCGTGGCCGGCCGTGACGTCCAGCAGTTCGTCGCCATCGACCACGCCCAGCCGCCAGACCGGACCGGTCTCGTCTTCGACTTCGAACGTTGCGAGCTTCATAGCCCGAGGGTGGGCGAACGCGTACAAGAAGATTGGCCCCGGACTAGAGACCGGGCACGTCGTCCGGCGTGTCGAAGTCGTGGAAGTTCTCGCCTTTCTCCTTGCTGAGGATGTCCAGCGCCGCGGCGGCGCCGTCGCCCGCCGAGATGACCGCCTGCCACTTCTGGGCGCGCACCATCGCCCCCGTCGCGTAGGCGTGCTCGACGCTCGTCTCCATGTCGAGGTCGACGTCGATGGTGTCGTCGTCAGCCGTCGCACAGCCGAGGTCCTCCGCCAGGTCGCGGTTCGCCCCCGTCGCGAGCACGAGGTAGTCCGCGTCGTGGTCGGCCTCCTCCGTCGAGACCGTGAACCCCTCCCCGCTCGCCTCGATGCCGGTCACTTTCGTCTCCCGGATGTCGACGCCGTGGTCGGCGGTCGCTTGCTCGCGTGCGCGTTGCATGAACACGTCGCCGTCCATGCTCCGGATTCCGAGGTAGTTGAACAGGTGGGCCTTGTGGAGCCAGGTCTTGTCCGTGTCGAACACCGTGGTGTCGAGCCCGTTCTTGCTGGTGAACAGTGCGGCGCTCAGGCCGGCGGGACCGCCCCCGACGACGGCTACGTGTACCATACTGGACGGTGGGCAGCCACACCGGAAAAGGCAGCGGCCGATGACGCGGGCCGCACACGGCCGCCTACTCCCCGGTGGCCACGCACGCCCCGAGCACCAACAACGGGAACCCGCCGACGGCGACGGCGACGGCGGCGGCGAGGAAGAAGACGACGACGAGACCGAACGGCCGCTGCGTGGGCCAGACGATGGTGAGCAGGGCCGCCACGAACGCCGCGGCGACGGCGCCGCCCGCGAGCAGCGTCCGCTTCCGGGACCCGATGGCGGCACCGAGCGCCGGTATGGCCACCAGCGGGAGCAACCAGAGCGCCTCGTGGACGCCCAGCCTGGCGGCCTGGGCCTGCGTGACGTACTCGCCCGGGAGTGTGAGCGCGAGCGTCACGGCGAAGCCGACGAGAACCAGACAACCCGCGGCGACCAGTTCGCGGACGCGCGCGTCAGCGCCGCGCCAGCGGGCGAGCGCGCCCATCACCAGCGCGACGGCTCCGGCCCCACCGCCCACGCGGTGGCCGTCGAGCGGCAATACCGATTCGACGCCCGGGAGGCTCAGGGCGAACACGAGCGCGCCGAGGCCGGCGACGGCCGTCGCGACCGACCGGGGTGACACCCGGGGGGAGTCGACGACCTGCCGGGCGGCGACGACGGCGACGCCGAGCAACCCCGAGAGGAGGACCAGCGGGGGCAGCAGGGCGCTCATCGTCACGTCGAGGACGATGGGCGCCGTCGCCAGCGCGATGCCGAGCGCGGTCCAGGCCCCGGCGAGGGCCCCTCCGGACGTGTAGGCGACGTAGGCGTCTTCCTTCACTCGGGGCGCGTCGTACAGCGGTGCCGAGGCGTTCCCCTCCCAGGTCGCGTTGCGTCCCTCGACCTGCGCGCCCGGCGGGTCGTTCGTCACTTCGGTTCCGGGTGGCCCGACGATCGTCAGGCGGTCGGTGGTGAGGACGTCCCACGTGTCGTACCCCCGCGAGTGGAGATACTCCACGAGGAGGACGCCACCCGGAAGGTTCCGCGAGGCGCCGGCGGCGTCGCGATACTGGGCGTGGATGGTGTTCCCATCGAGTCTCGCGGAGACGTTCCCGAAGGGGCCGTCGACGGTGCCGTACCGGAGCGCGTCTCTGACGATGCGGTCCACCGCCTCGGGGTGGTCACGGAGGTAGGACACCGCACTCTCGTTGGCCACCCGTACGGTGACGGACCACGTGGCGGTGCCGTCGTCGTGGACGCGGACGACGGCCCGGCTCTCGGTGACACGGAGTCCCCGGAGTGTCTCGACGTCGTCGGAGGCGGCCTGTTCCAGCCCCGCCCCGCAGGGGCCACAGACGGGCGTCGGCTGCGGGCTGGCGACCGCCGCGGGGAGGGCGAGCGTTGCGACGAGGAGGAGGGCGAGCGGGAGGGCGACGCGCCGCATATTCGAAATCTCTCGAAGCACTCACAAGTGTCTTCTGCAGGCACAAACGCCCCCTTGTTCTAAGAGCACCCGCCCACAGCACGCGCCCATGGAAGAACTTCGTCCCGACATCTACCGCATCGAACTCCCCCGGCCGGACGCGCCCGCATACGTGCTGGCCTCGCCCGACGAACCCATCGCCTGCCACGTCGTCGACGGCGACCGGACCGTGCTGTTCGGGACGGGCTACGCTTTGAGCACCGACCGCCTCGTCGACGAACTCGACGAGCTGGGAGGAGTCGACACCGTCGTCGTCGAACACGGCGACAGCGACCACTACGGCGCGCTCCCGGGGATACTGAAGGCCTACGACGACGTGACCGTCGCCATCCCCGCCGGCGACGCAGTTCACCTGGAACGGGTGTACGCAGACGCGACGGCCGACGTGTTGCTGGAAGACGGCGACACTATCGCCGGCTTCCGGGCCATCACCGTCCGGGGGCACACCTACGGCAACATGGCCTTCCTCGACCGCTCGCGGAACATGCTGGTCGCCGGGGACACCCTCGTGCGAAGCGACAGCGACATCGCCCCCGAGGGCAGGTGGCGCGGGGCGCTCGCGCCACCCGGCGAGCGCTTCAACCGGGACGACGGGCGCGCCAGGGGAAACCTCGTTCGCCTCGCCGACTACGCCTTCGACAGCGTCCTGCTCACCCACGGCGAGGACGTTCTGGAGGGTGCCGACGTGGAGTTCGACAAACTGCTCGGCGACCTCGGCCTCCAGTGGGAACTCTGATGGGGGAGACCGCGACGCGGCGCCACGCGCTGTTGTTGCTCTGTGGATGCCTGCTCGCGCTGGTGCTCCCGCTGGCGCTGCTGGTGGACCCGCGGACGGTCGGGCTGTTCGTCGCGGTGCCGCCGTTGCTCGGATACGGGCTGCTCGAACTCCACCGCCGGTACGGGCAGTTGCTGGGGGCCGCCGGCCATGTTGGGAGTGGACTGGTCGCGCTCTGTCTGGTCGCGTGGCTGTTCGGGACGCTCCTGCTGGCGACGCGGCCAGCCGGCTTCGTGGGCGTCGCCGCCGGCACCGTCCTGCTGGGCGTGGGCGTCGCGGCCGTCGTCCCCGGGTCGCTGCTGCTCGCCCACGACCTGCGGCGCCACCGCATCGTCTCGCGCCCGGTGGCGATACTGCTGGGCGGTGCGCTCCTCCTCCCGGTGATACCCCTTGCATTCACGCTCCTGCCGCTCCCCTGGCAGCTCCCGGTCGCCGCCAGCGTCGGGACCGGACTGGTCGCGCTCGAACTCTACTGGCTGGCGTGGACGGGCGTCGGCGTCAAACTCTACCGAGCCGCCGGGACGCCGGCGCCCGAGCGCGTTCGCATGCGCGCCCAGAACTAGTCTACTCGACGGTGACGCTCTTCGCGAGGTTGCGGGGCTTGTCGATGGAGCGCCCGAGTTCGTCGGCGACGTGGTAGGCGACCAGCTGGAGC
>CAYYRO010000099.1:0-7297 GCA_964474075.1 uncultured Methylophaga sp. | reverse complement strand
CGCGACTTCCTCGCGGTCTTCCTCCTCCGCGGCGAAGTAGATGCGCTTGTCGACGACGTAGAGCCCGTGCAGCGTGGCGTCGTTGTCCTCGGCGATGTGCAGGGCGTGGCGGAGGGTCTCGGCCGTCCCGGTGCTGCCGTCCGTCGGGACGAGTATGTCGTCGTACATGAAGCGTGAGTTTCACACGCACCCACTTGAAGCGTCCGGCCCTCGGACTGTCGACTGCCCGACTGCGGAGGAGTTCGTCACTGTGTGAGGACGAACATCCCCACCGAGTCACAGCCGACCCTCTCCGGGTTCGCCCATGGCGACGCCCGCGACGACCACCACGAGGGCACCCACCGCGAGGACGCCGATGCCGGGGACGTACGACCCGGTCAGGTCTTCGAGCAGGCCGATGAGGAAGGGCCCGAGGAACCCGCCGGCCTCGCCGATGGCGAAGACGAGTCCGACGGCGGTCCCGGTGAGTCCCGGACCGATGCCCTTCATCTCGACGGGGACGACACGGATGAGCGGGGAGAGCCCGCCGAGGCCGAAGCCGACGGTTCCGACGACGAGGGCGGTGACGGCGACGCCCCCGCCGACGAGGAGTCCGAGCGTGCCCGCGAGTGCGAGGAGGCCACAGCCGACGACGGCGTCCCGTCGCCGTCCCGTTCGGTCGGAGAGCGTGGGAATGGCGAGGGCGCCGAGCACCTGACAGACGACGAGCCCGCCCGTTATCGTCCCTGCCGTCGCCGGGGAGAAACCGCGGGATTCGAGGACGGTCTGGAGGAGCCCCTGCATCCCATGCGAGAGCAGGAGGTAGGACGTGCCGATGGCCACGAGCAGGAAGATGGCCCGGTGACCGAGCACCGCCCGGATATCCGCGAGCACGTCGGCGACAGCGAGGGTCTCCCCGCCTCCCGTCTCCACGTCGGCGAGCCAGCCGGCGAGGACGAACCAGGCGACGCCGACGCCGACGACCACGAGCCCGCTGTACAGAAAGAGGGGCCGCCACCCGCCCAGGAGCGGGCCGGCGACGGGCCGGCCGACGGCGAACACGGTCGCGGTGCCGACGTAGGAGCTTGCCATATATACGGAGGACATCGTCCCCGTGCGCTCGGGCGGGAAGAGTTCGGAGACGAGTTTGGGCAGGCCGAAGGTGATGCCGGTGGCGCCGACGCCAAAGAGCAGCGTCGGGAGCAGCAGCGACAGGAAGTCGACGGCGCCGGCCCGGAGCGCCTGTGCGGCCCCGAAGAGGACGATGCCGATGCCGAGCGCCCGCCGGGAGCCGACGTTGTCGATGACCGCCCCCGAGAACAGCGCGATTGGGATGTAGACGAGCGGGACGGCGCCCACCAGGAATCCCCCCTGCGTCGAGGTGAGTCCCAACTCTCGGGACACCACCGGGAGAAAGGCCGCCAGCGAGAACCAGCAGAACATGAGCGCGAAGTAGCTCGCGCTGGCGACTGCCAGCAGACCGTACTCCACGTAGCCGGCTTCCCCTCGGGACATTCGCGTGTTCGAGGGTATCGGAGGAGACGGAAGTAAGGTCCGTTCCGCGACGAGCGGCACCCTTAACAGGGGGCGCACGGTGAGAGGGGGCATGGCACGCGTTCCGTATCTCGAAGCCGAGGACATGCCCGAGGAGTACCGCTACCTGCTAACGAAGAACGACGTGGGCGAGGCCAACATCTTCCGCACGCTCGCGCACAACCCCCCGGTCATGCAGTCGTACATGCGCTATGGCTCGACGCTGTGGGAGGATTCGGGACTCGAAAAGCGTCGCGTCGAGGTGGTCATCCTCGCCGTCGCCACCGACATGCGGGTCGACTACGAGTGGCACCAGCACGTTCGCATCGCCCGCGACGCCGGCCTCAGCGGCGAGGAAATCGTCGCCATCCGCGACCGGAACCTCGACGCCCTCCCCGACGAGGAGGCCGCACTCGTCGAGTACGCGACGGCAATCATCAACCGCGACGTCGACGACGCGCTGTTCGAAGCCGTGAGCGAGTACCACGACGACGAGACGATGGTCGGCGTCGCACTGCTCGCGGGCCACTACGTCATGACCGGCGTCATGCTCGAAGCACTGGACGTCCAGCCACGCGACGAGTTCGTCGGCTGGGACATCGAGGCCTAGTACACCGTCCATCGTCGACTGCTCGTGAGAACCGGGTGCATCCCGCCGGTTCTCACGAGCAGTTCAGGATAGAAGCTCCACTAGACGACGCCGTCGTCCGCGAGCGTCTCTATCTCCTCGTCGTCGTACCCCGCCTCTGCGAGCACCGTCCGTGCGTCCTGCCCGAGTTCGGGTGCGTGGGTCGGCTCCCGGACGGGCGTCTCGGAGAGCGACAGTGGCGAGGACGTGAGCGTGAGTTCCCGGAAGCGCGGGTGTTCGACGGTCCGGAACACCTCGCGGGCGTCCATGTGGTCGAGTTCGGCGGCCTCGCCGATGTCGTTGTGTCTCGCCGCCGGGATGCCGGCGTCGTTGAGCACGTCGACGGCCTCCGCCACAGTGCGTTCTTCGAGCCACTCCTCGAACAGCGCCGAGAGCTTCGCGGCGTCGTCCATCCGGCCGTCGCGCGACTGGTATTTCTCCATCTCCCGGAGGTCCTGACGGTCCAGCAGGTCACAGTAGGCCTCCCAGACGCGGTCCGAGAAGAGGAGGAGGGCCACACAGACCCAGCCGTCGCTCGCGCGGGCGGCACCGTAGAGCATGTCGGGGACGGCGTAGGCGTTGCGCCCGCCTCGCCCCGGTATCTCGCCCTGGTTGTTGTATATCTCGAAGGCACCGTCGACGTTGTGGACCAGCGATTCGAGCAACGAGACGTCGATTTTCTGGCCGCTCGCGTCGTTGACGTCGCGGTGATAGAGCGCGCCGAGCGCGCTGGAGAAGGCCGAGTAGGCGGCGAAGTAGTCGGCCAGCGACGACTGCGAGCGGATGGGCGGGTCGCCCTCGTAGCCCAGCAGCGAGGCGAACCCGGAGATGTGCTGGGCGATGGTGTCCATGCCCGGATACTCCGCGAGGGGGCCGGTCTCGCCGTACCCCGTGACGTGGGTGTAGACGAGGTCCGGGTTCAACTCGCGGAGTGTCTCCCAGTCGAGACCCAGGCGTTCGGCGACGCCCGGCGGCCAGTTCTGGACGAAGACGTCGGCGTCCGCGAGCAGGTCCCGCATCACCTCGCGGCCGCGGTCGCTCTTCAGGTCGAGCGTGAGCGCGCGCTTGTTGCGGTTGACGAGTTCGAACGACGGGGAGAAGGGAATACCGTCGATGTTGCGGGCGTCGGAGTCCGGGTCTATCTCCTCGGTGTCGGGCCGGAAGAGTTCGCCGTCGTCGGGGGGTTCGACCTTGACGACGTCGGCACCGAGGTCGGCCATGAAGCAGGCACAGAGGGGCCCTGCGATGACCTGCCCGACGTCGATGACGCGGACGTCCGAGAGGGGCATCTCCGTCATGCCCCTGCAAACCGTGGTCAGTGTCTTGAAGCTTCGGGGGTGTTCAAAGGTTCGACCGTCGCCACGTCTTCTCGAAGACCGTCTCGCCATCGACGGTCACCGCGGTGGTGACGGTGGACGAATCGCGGGCCACGCGTGCCGTCGTCTCCGCGCGTACCGTCTCGGTGTCGTATTCGAGTTCGGCGACGTTGTCGCTCCGGAGGTACGCGGTCGACGGGTCGTCCGCGGCCACGCGGGCTTCGACGGCGCTCTCCGAACGGTAGTCGCCGTGGGGCAAGTCGACCACGCCTTCGGTCTCGGTGGTCAGCGTCGCCGAATCCGCGGTGTGGTTTCGGTCGACGCCCCACCGCGAGGTCAGCCCCGTCTTGCGCTGGGGGGCGAGCGGCACGCTCGCGTCCGGGCCCGACACCTCGGTTTCGTCGTCGAATCCAACTTCGACGTCATGGACGCGGCCGGGCACCGTCAGTTCGGTCGGGGCCGCCGGCGTCGAGACGACGTCGAAATCGCCCTGCTCGCGCAGCGGGAGCGCCCGCGGGAAGTACGCCCCGCTCACGGCGACGCGGATTCGGTGGCCGGCCTCGAAGACGTGGGATTTGGGTTTCAGCGACACCTCGATGGGCGTCACCGTCCCCGGCTCCAATGGCGTGGGGTCGTCGTGTCCGTCCCGGTGGCTCGCGCGGAGGTGGCCGCCGGAAACCAGCCGCGCGGTGCCGTCGGGGGCGACGTCGCTCACGCGGACCGCGACGAGCGAGTCCTCCGCACTCGGGCGAATCCGAACGGTCGCGGTCCCCGTCCCGGTCCACTCGACGGGCGACTCTAACTGACCGGTCTCGACGGTGAGCGACCGCGCGTCGTCGGCGTTGGTCGGCACGCCCACGTTCTCGACGCTCCCCACCCTGTCCAGCGACTCGACGCCGACGGTGTTGTCGAGTTCCCACGTACGGTCGAACTCGCCCTCATCGTAGGACCCAGTAGCTCGGAGTCCGTCGGGCGTGAACGCATACGAGAGGGTCTCCGTGGCCGTCTCCGGGGTCGGCCAGCGGTCGGTCCCGCGCCACGTCCCCGCGCCGGGCGTCCACCCGCCCTCCCGTTCGGTCCAGTAGGTGACTGTGGGGTGGTCTGTCGCGTCGTTCTCCTCGCCCTTGAGGAAGCGGTCGAACCACGCGACTGCCTGCCGGCGGAAATCCGTCGACGCTTCGCGGCCCCGCTCGGGCATCGTGTGGCGCCACGGCCCGAGAACGAGCCGTTTCGGGGCCTCGACGTCGTCGAAGAAGTCGACCATGGGGGCGGTGTGGTCGTCGCGGTAGCCACAGGCCGCCAGCGTCGGGACACGAATCTCCGCGGGGTCGACCGCCCGCTCGTCCCAGAACTCGTCGTGGGCCTCGTGTGCCAGGAAGTCGAACGCCCACGGCTCCGCCCCCTCGATGGCGTCGAGGTGGTCGTCCCAGACGTCCGCCCACCGCCCCTCGGGGTCGCGGCGACTCGGCGGGAGCGCCCGCAGGTTCTGGACCATCGCCGCCCACGTTACCCGCTTCATGGGGTTGAACACGCCGCCGCGCACGGAACTCTCGTAGGCGTCGGGAGCGACCGCGATGGGGACGATGGCCTTCAGGGGCTCGGGGTCGACCGCGGCGGTGGCGAACTGCGTCCACGCGCCGTAGGAGAGCCCGAACATGCCGACGTCGCCCGTCGACCACTCGCGGTCCGCGAGCCACTCGACGACCGTCGCGATCTCCTCGCCCTCCTCGCGGTGGTAGGGGCGCTTGTCACCCGAGGAGGCGCCCGTCCCAAGCAAGTCCGCGACGACGACCTCGTAGCCGTGTTTGCAGAGGTAGTGAATCGAGGGGGCCCAGCTCCCGAAGGTGATGCGGTCGTCCTTGCGGTAGGGCGTGACGACGAGGACGACCGGGAGCGGGCCGTCGTGCTGGGTCGGTTCGTACCGCGACGCTGCGACCGTCTCGCCCCCGACCGGAACGTGGATGTCGGGATGGAGTTCGACCTCGGATTCGACCATGGGTCGGCCACGCTCGGGGGGTATACCAAACCATCTCTTTCGGTGCCGGTCCCTAGGGGCTCTCGGAGGCCCGCAACCGCCATCCCGCGGGGAGGGTTCCAGTCGTGGCCAGCAGCGCCAGCAGGAGCACCCCGGTGAGCGCCACGGGCAGCCAGTTCTCGCCGTAGACGTTGACGACGCCCCAGAAGACCACGAAGCTTGCGAGGTCGTCGAGGGCGAACTCACAGCGGTCGAGGCGTTTACGCAGAGCCGGCCCGTCGAAGGCGTAGTCCAGGCCGAGGATGGCGACGGAGCCGGTCAACAGCCAGCCAAGGTAGTTCGACGCCGGGACGCCGTAGTAGACTCCAGGAGAGTCGTAGGCCCAGAAGCCGACGCTGACCGCGCCCGGGTCGAGGACGAGGTCGACGACGAGCACGACGGCGAGCGTGGCGCCGAGGCGCCGGAAGCGAGAGATTCGCGGACCGAGCGCCAGCAGACAGAGGAGGTAGGCGTCGAGCACCAGCGGGAGGAAAAAGAGGGGGAGCCCGACCGGCACCGTCCCGAAGAGCATCGGGCCGAGGTCCCGGAGGTAGTGGAAGGCGCCGTAGGGCCACCCCGTGGTGACGCCGACGAACTCGATGGCGTAGACGAACGCCGTGAGCGCGAGGAGGGTGAGACCGGCGCGGCGGTCGACCAGCGGGGCGACGGTCACGAGCAGGGGAAGCCGCATGACGAGCGTCCCGGCGAGCAGGAGCGCGGGATGGGAGACGAGCGCGGCGGGAAGCAGCGACGCCGTGCCCGCGACGAGCAACAGCGAGCCCACCAGCGGGACGACGACGGCGATAGTGAACCGGTTCTCGCGGACGAGGCGCTCTGCGCGTTCGACGCTACCCACTGACGACACCCCACAGCCCCACGAGCGTGAAACACGCACCCACGGCCGTGTTGATGGCCGGGAACCACCAGTAGGCGCGGTCCACGTCGGGACCCACGTGGACCGCGAGCGCCAGCGCGGGATAGAGCAGGAGCAACAGCCCGGCCCGGGGGTCGAGGAGGGCGAAGACGGCCGCCGAGAGCGTCCAGCACCCGCCACAGTAGACGAGCGCACCCCGGCCTCCAAGGAGGGTCGCGAGCGTCTCGACGCCGGCGCGGCGGTCCGGGACGACGTCGGGGATGGCCGAGAACGTGTGCATCC
Organism: uncultured Methylophaga sp.; assembly: GCA_964474075.1. Taxonomy (GTDB): domain Bacteria; phylum Pseudomonadota; class Gammaproteobacteria; order Nitrosococcales; family Methylophagaceae; genus Methylophaga. The sequence continues at coordinate 671 of CAYYRO010000099.1, read as the reverse complement.
CCATCGCCCAGAGCCACGCGCCGAGGACCGCGAGAACGGGGGGGAACGTCCCCGTCAGCGCGGCGTAGGCGGCCGCGCCGGGCAGAATGTAGAGGCCGTTCGAGAGCGAGTCCAGCGGGGGACGGGCCTTGAGTCGGAGGGGCGGAACGCTGTATGCGGCCCCCAGAACCAGGAATCCCGCGACCGGGAGCCACGAGCCGAAGGGGAGGACGAGAAGGAGGGCTACGCCCAGCAGACCGCTCGCGGCCACGGCCAGCGGCGTCGCCCGGTCTCCCCGGTATCGGCGCTCCCGTCCCTCCTTCTTGGGGTTGAACTGGTCGGTATCGGTGTCGAAGCGGTCGTTGACGCCGTAGAGGAAAATGTTGGCAGGGACGAGGAAGTACGCGAACAGGGCGAGCGCCGGGAGCGAGAACAGTTCCTCGGGTGAGCGGGCACCGAACGCGAGCCCCACGAGTACGGGGCCGGCGAGGTAGAACCAGAAGCGCGGCCGCGAGCGGACGAGCAGGTCACGAACCGTCATGGGGCGACGAGCGCTCCAACGTCTTCGACGAGCGCGCGTGCGGTGTGTTCGCCGCTGATGATACACATGGGGACGCCGATTCCCGGTCGTGTGAAGACGCCGGTGTAGTAGAGTCCATCGAGCGCCGAAGACCGGTGGTCCGGTCGGAGTG
>CAYYRO010000098.1:0-7320 GCA_964474075.1 uncultured Methylophaga sp. | reverse complement strand
GCGATGAGCACCCCCGACTCCTCGTTCACGAGCGCGTGGTGGTCGTCGGCGTGGCCGGGGACGTAGATGGCCTCCCACTCACCAATCTCGTCGCCGTCGCCGTACCGGTGGTCGGGGTCGTGTTCGGTGTCGAGGTCGGACTGCTCGGGCACCCACGTCTCGGGGTCGTAGCGGTCGACGACGTCGTCGAAGCCGCCGACGTGGTCGCCGTCCGCGTGCGTGAGCACGAACCGTTCGGGGGCGGCGCCGATGGCGGCGATGGCGTCGAACAGGACGCCCGTCGTCTCCGCGAACCCCGCGTCGAACAGCGTGGGAACGTCGCCGTCGACGAGATACGCGCGGTAGCGCCGGCCGTTCGCGTCCTGTCGAACCGTGATGTCGTAGACGTCCGGGACGATTTCCGTTGGCATCCTAGAGACGCTCGCGCAGAAGCGGCATGACTTCTTCGCCGAAGGTTTCGAGCTGTGCGTCGGCCTCCTCGCCGGTGAGTCCAGGCACCTCGAAGGAGACGTCGATGCTGAGCCCTTCGAAACCGAGGTCCTCCTTTGTCTGTATTATCTTCTCGGCTATCTCCTCGGAACTGCCCACCAGCGCCACGTCGCGCTCGATGAGCGTCTCCGCGGAGGGGTCGACCTCGGAGGGATGCTCGTCGCCGATGGTGATGGCGCCCGTGAAGCCGAAGGGGCCGTAGAAATCCCAGCGGTGCTCGACGCCGAGTTTCCACTGCTCGAACGTCTCCTCGTCGACGATGTCGGTGTTGAACGCGAACCGGCGCAGCGAGACGCCGCGCTGGCGCTCCTCGTCCCAGCCGTAGGCGAAGGGCTCGCCGTCGTACTCCGGGCGCCGGTCGGGCCAGGCGGCTTCTTCGAGGAAGTCGTAGTACATGTCGACGATGCCCGAAACCACGTCGACGGTCCCGGTCGTCATGTAGCCGTTGATGCCGTTCTCGGCGGCGAACTTGACCGACCGACGCGAGGTGACCGGCTCCCAGATTGGCGGGTACGGCTTCTGGACCGGCTGTGGGAAGACGCTGATCTTCTTCAGCGTCGTCCCCGCGTCGAGGACGGGGTTGTCGTAGTCGTCGGCGTCGACGTCCTTCCAGTCCATCGCGTCCGCGACCTCCTGTTCGGTCACGTCGTCGTCGAGGTAGGCGCGGTCCTGCTCGTGGTGCCAGCGGGTGTACTTCGGCGGAATCTGGTGAAACTGCCCCTCGTAGGAGAACAGCTCTTCGGTCCAGGCCTTGCGCAGAATCTCGAACTTCTCGACGAAGCTCTGGCGGTTCTGCTCTTCGTCCTGTATGGTGCCGCCCCAGTACTGGCCGAACGTCTCGTTCTCCCGTGGCTGATACCCCCTCCCGACGCCAACCTCGATGCGGCCGTCGCTGACAATATCCAACACCGAGGTCATCTCCGCGAGTCGCACGGGGTCGTGCCACGAGAGGATGTTCGCCACCTGTGCGAGGCGAATCTCGTCGGTCTGGGCCGCGATCGCCGTCAGCGTCTGCATCGGGCTCGGGCTGTACTCGGACCCGGAGAGCTGGAAGTGGTGTTCGGTCGAGATGAAGCGGTCGAAGCCGTGCACGTCGGCGAGCACACCGTGGCGGACCCTGTCTTTCGTCACCTGCTGCATCGACCGGTGCATCGCTTCGAGCGAGCCGTCGGCGATGACGTTCCCGTCCTCGTCGCGCTTCAGCCGGAGATTCGTGCCGCCGTTGTGGAAGACGCCAACTGTTACCATGTGGTGGGGGAACGTGCGTGTGGGTGCAGATAAAGGTTCTCTACCGTAGGGATACCAGGGCTACGCGCCTGGATACGTCGCGTGCCAGGGCCGTTCGGCCTCGACGGTGTCGGCCGCGGCGAGGACGTTCGCGTCGGCGTGGCGCCGGCCGACGAGCTGGAGGCCCGTGGGGAGCCCCCCGACCAACCCCGCGGGCACGGAGATGGCGGGGTGGTCGGTCATGTTGAACGGCCACGTGAGCAGCCAGTCGATGAACGGGTCGGCCTCCATTCCGTCGATTTCGGTCGGCCCGTATTCGTCGGCGTCGAACGGCGTCACGCCGAGGGTCGGCGTCGCTAGCAGGTCGTACTTCCCCAGCACCGACTGGACCGTATCGAAGACGTCGGTTCGGACCCTGTCCGCCCGCCGGACGTCGAGTGCGCTGTGGCGCCCGCCGGCCTCGTGGATGCGCGTGAACAGCGCGTCGACGCGGTCGTCGTCGAGGTCGACGCCGTACTCGTCTGCCAGCGTCTGGCCCGCGTCCGCGATGAGCACCTGAAAGAGCGTCTGCCACGCGTCGCGTATCGTCCCGGGGTCGTGGTCGTACGCCAGGGTCACGCGCTCGACGGTCGCGCCCGCCGCCTCCAGCGCGCCGAGTGCGTCCCGTACCTCCGCTTCGACTGCCGGTTCGACGGGGACCAGGTCGAGGTCGGGGCTCCAGGCCACCGACCACCCTTCGACGCCACGGTCGAGGGCGTTCCGGTAGGAGTGATGGGGGGCGGGGAGCGTGTGCGGGTCCGAGCGGTGTGGCCCCGCGACGACGTCGAGAAAGAGCGCGGCGTCCGCGGTGGTGCGGGCCAGCGGCCCGTGCTGTGTGAACGGCGTGTGTTCGGCGAAGGCGTTGGGGCGCGAGCCGTTCGGGACGCGCCCGAAACTGGGCTTGAAGCCGACGACGCCACAGCACGCCGCGGGGATTCGAACCGACCCGCCGGCGTCCGACCCCTGTGCGAGCGCGGCCATGCCGTCGGCGACGGCAGCCGCGGACCCACCGGAGGTCCCGCCGGCGGTGAGTCCCTCGTCGAAGGGGGTCGTCGTCGTCCCCACGAGCGAGTTGTCGGTGGTCGGGCGGTTGCCGAACTCCGGCGTGTTCGTCTTGCCGAGCACGACGGCCCCGGCGGCTTCGAGGCGTTCGACGACGGGCACGCTCCGGTCGGGGACGAAGTCAGCGAACAGTTCCGACCCGAACGTGTGTCGCGTCCCCGCTCGGAGCGCGAAGAGGTCCTTGATGGCGATGGGGACGCCGCCCAGCGGGCCCACGTCCTCGCCGTCGGCGACGGCCACCTCGATTTCACGTGCGCGCTCGCGCGCCTCCTCGGCGACGATGGTGACGTAGGCGTTCCGCCGGTCGTTCCGTGCCGCGATGCGGTCCAGATACCGCTCGGTGACCGCGACCGGCGAGGCGTCTTCCCGCTCGATGGCGCGCGCGAGGTCGGTCGCCGACGCGAATCGGACGTCGTCCATACCCGCGATGCCCGTCCCGGCGGCTTAACTCTACGTGGCACAGCAGTTATGTCGGTCTGGGCGGAGATGCCCACCGTGTCACTCGACCACATCACCGAGACGGGCCACGAACAGGTGAGCTACTTCCACGACGAGGAGACGGGGCTCGAAGCCATCGTCGCCATCTACGACACTCGCCTCGGGCCCGCGGTGGGCGGGACCCGGTTCTACGACTACGACACCGAGGCCGACGCCCTCGACGACGCGCTCCGGCTCTCGGAGGCGATGGCCTACAAGTGCGCCGCAGCGGACATCGACTTCGGCGGCGGGAAGGCGGTCATCGTCGGCGACCCCGCGGAGAAGACCGACGACCTCCTGCGCGCCTACGGGCGCGTCGTCGATAGCTTCGGGGGCCGCTTCGTCACCGGCGAGGACGTGAACGTCGACACCGACGACCTCGCGGTCATCGGCGAGGAGACCCCCTACGTCGGCGGCGGCGACATCGGCGCCGGCACGGCCGTCACCGCCGAGGGCGTCCGCCACGGCATCGAGGCCGCCCTCGCCGAGCGGTACGGCGACGACACGCTGGCGGGCCGGTCGGTGCTGGTACAGGGGTGTGGGAAGGTCGGCTCCGAACTGGTGGCCCGACTCGCCGACCGGAGCGCCGACGTGCTGGTCGCCGACGTGGACGACGCTCGCGTCCAGCGGATGGTCGAGGCCCACGACGCGACGCCGGTCGCCCCCGACGCGGTGTACGACACGTCCTGTGACGTGTTCGCGCCGTGTGCGATGGGCGGCGTGATAGACGACGGGACGGTCGACCGGCTGGCGTGTGATATCGTCTGTGGCTCGGCGAACAACCAGCTCGCCGCGCGCCGCCACGCGCGGGCGCTCGCCGACCGCGACGCCCTCTACGTCCCGGACTACGTCGTCAACGCCGGCGGACTCGTCGCCGGCCACGTCGAACTCGAAGGCGGGGACGTCGACGACGCGCTGGCGGCCGTCGAGGGGGTCCGGGACCGCCTCGAACGGATGTTCGACACCGCCCGCGAGGAGGGTATCACGCCCCTCGACGCCGCCGACCGGTACGCCGAGCGGCGGATGGCAGAGGCTTAGCTCGAATCGAGCGCGAGCCAGTCGTCGACGGCGCCGGTCCCGTACGCGTAGGGGAGGAACTCCTCGGCGTCGACCGTCGCGAGTTTCTCCTGGCTGGACCGGATGTCGCCCTCCGAGTAGACCGCACCGAGCGTCTCCTCGATGGGCAGGTCGCCGAAGGAGTCGTGGGTGGTCGACCGGAGTTCCGCGGTGCCGGTCCCGGTGACCAGCCGGTGTATCTCGGTCTCGAAGGTCACGCCCACCAGCACCGGGTCGAACTGCAAACCCTCCCCCGTGGGGTCGGGCAGGTGCTTGTAGTGGAAGACGGTCCCTTCGGTCGTCCCCGTGTCGCCCTCGTCGGTGACCTCCGCCTGGATGTCGACCACCGTCTCGCCGTGTCGGTCGATGCGCCCGCGCACGTCCGCGCCGTCCTTCTCGAAGGTGACCTCGGCCCGCTTTTTGGGCTCGCCGAACAGCTCTCTCCCCCACGTGATGGCGGCGTCCGTCGTCATCGGCATCGCCAGACAGTACCGACCCTCCCTGTCGCCGTGACGCGCCCGGACGTAGAGTGCGCCGCCGGCGAACGCCCCGACGCAGTTGCTCCGGCCCACCTCCAGGACGTCCACCTCCGCGATGGGGTCGGTGGGTTCGAGCCCCGGCGGGAGGACGTGTTCGACCACGTCGGGGTCCGTCTCGAAACGGACGGTCACGCCACGCCTGTCGAGAAACTCGTTGGTCTCCATTCGTTGCTGTATCGCTTCGAGCTCTTCGTCCGTGCGAACGAATCCCATGGGTACACCTACGGGCGCCCGGCATTGAAAGTTCGCCCGGTGCGGTTTCCAAAGCTACAATGTGTCTCCGGGGGAAGCGCCGGTATGGCTCCCATCACGGTCGAGCGCGCGGACGGCCGCGCGACGGTCACCCTGAACCGCCCCGAGAAGCTGAACGCCCTCACCGGCGAGATGTTCGCCACCATCGAGGACGTCTTCACCGAGTTCGCCGAGGACACGCCCGACGTCGTCACCGTCCGCGGTGCCGGCGAGCACTTCTCCGCCGGCGTCGACATGGCCGGGGTCCCCGAGTGGGCCGAACAGACCCCCCGCGAGGTCCGCGACGCGCTGGAAGGCGTCCACGACGCGCTCCGCGCGATGGAGGACCTCGATGCGCCAATCGTCGCCGCCATCGAGGGCCACTGCCTGGGCGGGGGACTCGAACTCACGCTCGCCTGCGACATCCGCATCGCCTCCGAGACGGCGGTGTTCGGCCTCCCCGAATCCAACATGGGGCTGGCGATGGACCTCGGCGGCGCCCAGAAACTGCCGGGGTTCGTCGGCGAGGGCCTCACCAAGTACATGATAATGACCGGGCGCAACATCGACGCCGACCGTGCGTTCGAAGCAGGTCTGGTCGAGGAGGTCTACGACGCCGGCGAGTTCCAGGGCGCTGTCGCCGACATCGAGGACCTGCTCGCCGAGAAGCCGACCTACGTCCACGGCTTCGCCAAGCGACAGGTCCACAGCGCCCGTCCGCTCAACCTCGACGAGGCGATGCAACAGGCAATCTACCACGCCATCTCGGGGTACAACGAGGAGGAGACGCTCGAACGCGTCGAGGAGTTCCTGGAGTAGCGCGCGCTCGCACGCTCGCGCCCTACCGACGCCCCACGAATCGCGCCGGCGCCCCGTCACCGCCGTCGAGTTTGATGGGGAAGCCGAACACCTCCAGCCGCTCGCCTGCCACCTCCTCTAGGTAGAGGTGTTCAGCGATGAGCACGCCGTTCTCCAGCAGGCCGTAGTGGATGGGGTATTCGTCCCATCCCTCCGGACGGAGCGCCCGGGGCTGGTCGGGACTGATTGTGTCGACGCCCAGCAGCTTGATTCCCTTCTCCAGGAGCCACTCCTCGACGCCCGCGACGAGCCACGGGTAGGCCTCGTAGTCGGCCTGGTCGTCGAACTTCTCGCCCCACCCGGTCCGGAGCAGGAGGAGGTCGTCCTCGCGGACCGCGTCGTCGGCGCGCTCCGCTGCGGCTTCGAGGTCGGCGACCGTAATCTCGCCCGGCTCCTCCCGCTCGACGTCCAGGACGAGCGCGTCGCCGGCGAAGCGGCCGGGCGGGAGGTCGTCGATGGTCGCGCCCCCCTCGACGAAGTGGCGCGGGGCGTCGACGTGGGTGCCGACGTGGGTGACCGCGCCGTAGCGCTGGACGCTCACGCCGTCGGATTCGTGTGTCTTTACCGGGTCGAGCGTCGGCTGTGGGACGGACGGGGACCCCGGGATGCCGGGGCCGAGTCGCTGCGAGAGGTCGAGCCACATGGCTCACGGTGGGAGCGGAACCCGAATAAGCATACTGCGTCGTGTGCCCGCACCGCAAGCGGTATGCGGCCGCTCCCGAAATGCGCCGCGTATGCGAGACCGACTGGAGCCCTACCACTTCCACGAGCGCGAGTGGGACAGCTACGAGCAGCTCTGCGAGTGGTTCGAGTGGGAGGTACCTGAAACGTTCAACATGGCCCACTACGTCTGTGACCGCTGGGCGACCGAGCGCGGGCGCGTCGCCCTCTTCGGCGAGGACGCCAGCGGCGACCAGCGCACCTACACGTTCTGGCAGGTCCAGACGACCGCCAACCGGCTGGCGAACTACCTCCGGGAACGGGGCGTCGAACGCGGCGACAGGGTGGGCATCAACGCCTCCCAGCGCCCCGAGACGGCCATCGCCCACATCGCCATCTGGAAGCTCGGCGCCGTCTCGATTCCACTGAGCACGCTGTTCGGTACCGAGGGGGTCCGCTATCGACTCGACGACGCCGGCGCCGTCGCCTGCATCGTCGAGGCGTCCAACCTCGACACCTACCGCGAGGTCCGTGGGGACGTCGACTCGCTCCACACGACGGTGACGCTCGACGCCGACCCCGGGGAGGGCGAGACGGATTTTCGGGAGGCCATCGAGAGCCAGCCCCGCGAGTTCGAAACCGTCGACACCGACGCCGAGGAGAACGCGCTGCTCATCTACAC
>CAYYRO010000097.1:0-7668 GCA_964474075.1 uncultured Methylophaga sp. | reverse complement strand
ACGAGGAGGGCGCCGGCGCCTTCTTCGAGGATTACGAGCCCGAGTTCAAGGGCCGATAGGTTATACTATTGGCTGTACGCGCGTGAATGAATTCGCCACCCTGGGTGGCGAATCTCCTCCCGTAGTTACAGCCGACAGTATCAGTAGGAGAGCTCCCAGCGCTCTTCTTCCAATCCGTTCAATTCTTCTTCGACACCCTCCGCGAGCCTGTAGGTGTCGCCGTCGCGGACCACCGTGCCAGCCCGTTCCAGATGTTCGAGGTGGGCGTATGACTCGCCGGGGCCGTGGAGGATGTGGATGCCGTGAAGTTCGCCGAACAGCTCCGCCGAGACCTCCCACGTGATGCTCGGACCCTTGCGTTTCAGCGTATCGAGGACGCGCCAGGAACGTTCCTCGTGGTGCTCGATGATGTAGGCCGCGCGGTCGGTGGGGTCCTCGATGGGGTCGCGATGACCCGGCCACGCCCGGGCGTAGTCGGCGTCGACGATGTCCTGGAGTGCGTTGAGATACTTTTCCAGGGGGCGCTCGACGCGGACGTCCGCACCGCCGACGTTGGGCGTGTACACCGGCAGGAGCGCGTCCCCGGAGAACACCTCGCGGCCCTGTTCGAAGTCGAACTCGAAGATACAGAGGCCGTCCGCGTGGCCGGAGGTGTGGACGACTTCGAGTTCCACGTCGTCGAAGGCGAAGGTGTCGCCGTCCTCGAAGGTCTCGACGTCCGGCGTCGTGCCGCTGGTCTCGGGGCCGGCCATGCGCTCGCGGAGGACCTCGCGTTTCTCCTCGGGCATCCCCCACTCCTCGAAGTACTGCTCCTGGAGGTCGTGGAGTGCCGCCCACGCGTCCTCGTCGCCCTCGACGAGCGGGGCGTCGGCGGGATGGATGTAGACCGTCGCGCCGCTTTCCTCCTGAATCTCGCCGGCGAGGCCGGTGTGGTCGGGGTGCCAGTGCGTGAGCAACACCGTGTCGATGTCGGCGAACGTGAGGTTCCTGTCCGCGAGGTGGGCTTCGAGCTGTTCGCGGGTGGTGTCCATCCAGTCGCCGGTGTCGATGAGGACGGTTTCGGAGCCGTCGAAGAGGTACGCGTTGTTGTCGCCTTCGAACGCGGAATTCGATAACGGTAGCCGTTCCATGGATACCCCTTTCGGCATGGGGGGTACAGGAACTTTTTGTTTCCTAGGTGACTAGTCGAACCGGTCGCGCAGCGCCACCTTGTCTATCTTCCGCGTCGAGGTCTTGGGCATCTCCTCGATGAACTCGATGCGCCGTGGGAGTTTGTAGCCCGCGAGGTCGGCCTCGCGACAGCGGCGTTCGACGTCCTCGACGGTGAGGTCGCTCTCCTCGTCGCGGACGATGGTGGCCGTGATGGTCTCGCCGAGGCGCTCGTCGGGCGTCCCGAAGACGGCCGCCTCGACGACGCCGTCGATGGCGTAGAGCACGTTCTCGACCTCGCGGGGGTAGACGTTCTCGCCGCCCGTGATTATCATGTCGTCGACGCGGTCCTCGAGGAAGATGTGGCCGTCCTCGTCCATGCGACCGATGTCGCCCGAGCGGAGCCAGCGCTTGCCGTCGCGCTCGACGAACGCCTCCCTGTTCTTCTCGGGCATCTTGTAGTAGCCCGGCGTGATGGTGTCGCCGTGCCAGAGGAGTTCTCCCTTCTCGTTGACGCCCACTTCCTCGCCCGTCTCGGGGTCCTCGATGCGCAGGTCGACCACCTCCTTCGAGACGGGGCCGATGGAGCCGGGCTTGCGGACGGCGTCCTCGCCGGGGACGTTCACCGCCGCGAGCGGGGAGGTCTCGGTCATCCCGTATCCCTCCAACAACGTGCACCCGAGCGCCTCCTCGACGGCCTCGATGCGCTCTTTGGGCATCGGCGCGCCCCCGACGCCGACGTTCTCCAGCGCGCTGGTGTCGTACTCCCCCGTGTCGGCTTCGAGCAGGTCCGTCACCATCGTCGGGATGAAGAACGTGTAGGTGACCTCTTTCTCCTCGATGTATTCGAGCGTCGTCTCGGGGTCCCACTGGGGGAGGAGATAGTTCGTGGCCCCGAGGACGACGAACGGCGTGACGGTGATGTTGAGCCCGGAGACGTGGAAGCAGGGACAGACGGTGAGTCCGACGTCGTGCTGGGACCACTCGACGTAGCGGATGAGCCCCAGCGCGTTGGTGTTGACATTCCCGTGGGTGTGTTTGACGCCCTTCGGTCGGCCCGTCGTTCCGGAGGTGTACATCAGTTCGGCGAGTTCGTCCTCCTTGCGCGGGTAGACGTCGTAGTCGGTGTCGGCGCTGGCGACGAAGTCCTTGTAGTCGATGCCCTTCGACCCGTTCGCGACGATGACGTTCTCCACCGACTCCACGTCGAGTGCGGTAATCTCGTCCTCGAAGGTGCCCGTCGTGACCACCGTGGAGGCCTCCGAATCCGAGAGGACGTACTCGATCTCCTCGCCCTCGAAGCGCATGTTGATGGGGAAGGGGATGGCCCCGCGCTTCATCGCCCCGAAGTAGACGGTGACGAAGTTCACGCTGTTGGGGACGTACATCGCCACCCGGTCGCCGGCCTCCACGCCCAGCGATTCGAGGCCGTTGGCCACGGCGTTCGTCTCGGCAGCCAGTTCCTCGAACGTCAGCGACCTGAAGGGGTCCTCGACGGCCACCTTTCGGGGGTTGTCCCGCGCCGCGAGGTCGACGTAGTTCGCGAAGTTCATGCCTGCCGGTCCCTCAGGGCGTACTCACAAAAACATTGGCGTGGGTTAGCAAACGCCGTCTCAGTCCCGCCAGTACCCCCGCTCGGCCTGTGCGAGCTGGTATTTCTGTATCTTTCCGGTGGCCGTCTTCGGGAGCTCCTGGACGAACTCGACGGCTTTCGGCGACTCGAAGCCCGCGAGGCGCTCGCGCGCGTACTCGCGGATGTCTTCGGGGGTGGCGTCGGCTCTCTCGGCGGGGACGACGAACGCGGTCACGGCCTCACCCCAGCGGTCGTGGGGGAGGCCGACCACTGCGAGTTCCTCGATGGCCGCGTGGTCCAACAATGTCGATTCGACCTTCTGGGTGGAGACGTTCTCGCCGCCGGATTTGATGATGTCCTTCTTCCGGTCGACGAACTTCAGCAGGCCGTCCTCGTCGAAGAACCCCATGTCTCCCGAGTGGAACCAGCCGTGGGCGAACGCCTCCTCGGTGGCTTCCTCGTTCTTGAGGTAGCCGTCCATCACGTTCGGGCCGCGGTAGACGATTTCGCCGACCTCGCCGGTATCGAGGAGGGTCCCATCGTCGTCCATGATGGCGATGTCGGTGTTTGCGGAGGCGTGGCCCCAGTAGTTGCCCTCCTTCTCCAGTTGCCACTCGGGATGGTAGACGCAGGTTGGGGGGTAGGCTTCCGTCTGCCCGGACCCGAGCGCGAAGTCGGCGTCGAACGTCTCGATGCACTCCCTGAGCGTCTCGTTGCCGATGGGGGTCATCGCGTACACGCACCGCCGGACGGTCGAGAGGTCGCGGTCGTGGATGTCGTCGCGCTCGATGAGCCCCTTGTACATCGCCGGGAGGAGGAACACCCAGGTCAGCCCCTCGTTTTCCACGTCGTCGAGGAACTGGTCCTGTTCGAATCCCCGTCGAACCACCGTCGTCGCCCCGACGTGCATCGCTCCTTTCACCATCGTGAGCTGGGCGCAGTGAAAGAGGGGCATGACCCCGCTCATCACGTCGTGGCGGTCGATGTCGTTGTCGATGGCGGCGTTGACGGAGCCCGCGTGGATGGCCTTGTGCGAGAGCAGGACGCCCTTCGGCCGCGAGGTGGTGCCCGAAGTGTACATTATCTGGGCGAGGTCCTCGTCGCGAATCTCCACGTCGGGCTCGTCGGTTCCCGCGCCCTCGACGAACTCCCTGAACGTCGGATACCCCGTCTCGACGCCGCCCCACTCGAAGGCCGCCAGCACGTCGAGGTCGCGGTCGTCCAGCAGCGGTTCGACCTTCTCGTAGAGGACGTCGTCGACGAGCAGTTCGTCGGCTTCGGAGTGGTCGAACTCGTAGTCGATGTCCTCGGTGGTAATCTCGGGGTTGAGGGGGACGGCGACCACGCCCACCTTGAGCGCGCCGAAGTAGGCTTCGAGGAACTGCATGGTGTTCCCGGCGACGAACGCGAGGCGGTCGCCTTTCTCCAGTCCGGCGTCGAGCAGCGCGTTGGCAGCGCGGTTGGCGCGCCGGTCGAACTCGCCGAACGTCACCCGCTCGCCCGTCGCCGGGACGACGAAACCCTCCTTCTCAGCGTACCGATTGCCCACCCGCGTCGCGATGTCGCCGCCGGCGGTGCGGGCTATCCTGTTGTCGCGCTCGACACCGACCGTGCCATGTGGTGCCTCTTGACTAGCCATGGGGGTCAATATTCGTCATGGGTGAAAAATCCTCTCCGGCCAGCGCATGGTGGTTGGGGACTCCTATCGCACGGACAGGTCCCCATCGCGAGCCATCGACGACGGTCACCGCTCCATCGCAACCTAAACATAAATATGGTGGCTACTCTTGATAAGAAACAGAAACAGATTATGTCTGAATATACTGCTTAATACTTGTCTAAATGGCCGTAGAAACTGTCTTATTGTGGCTCAAATCTAGAATCCCACCTATTCGAATTATAATTAGGTATAGAAGCGATGATGTTGAATTTTTATATTTGAGAAGTCGGTTACTCAGAACTCGACTTCTAGTGCGGTTAAAATGGCTGATAGCCTGGAATTCGATTTAGCTGAGAATTCCCGAAGAGAAATCACCAAACAAAAAGATATTATTTAAAATTGGGGTAAATGGACGGATTAGTGACCATCGGACTGTCGTTCGCCGCCTGCCGCCGCGCCCTCGGTTCCGGCGTCGATACTTATAACTGAGCGATACGTGAGCACGAATCATGGTCGATTTCTCGCTCACCGAGCGACAACGTGCGGTCCGTGAGACGACCCGCGAGTTCGCCGAGAACGAAGTCGAACCGGTCGCACGCGAGGCCGAGGAGTCGGGTGAATGGCCACGTGAGGTCTGGGAGCGCGCCGTCGACGCCGGCCTCGTCGGCGTTGAGATTCCCGAGGAGTACGGCGGGGCCGGGATGGGAATGCTGGAAAGCGCACTCGTTTCGGAGGAACTCGCACGCGTCGACGCGGGGATGTCCGCCGCGCTCGGCACCGCATTCGGCACGCGGATGGTGGAAGCCTACGGCACCGACGAACAGAAGGAGTGGATTCTCGGCGGCGTCGCAAACGGCGACGTCATCACCGCGATGGCCAACACCGAACCCGACCACGGGAGCGACGCGGGCCACATCGAGACCAGCGCGCGAAAGGAGGGCGACGAATACGTCATCGACGGGGTCAAGACGTTCATCACCCACGGCACCATCGCGGACGTCGTGCTGACGCTGTGTCGCACCGGCGGCGAGGGCCACGGCGGCATCTCCGCGATACTGGTCGAGACCGACAGGGACGGGTTCGAGGTCGAATCCGAGATACACAAGATGGGGTGGAACGCCTCGGAGACCGCACAACTCAGATACGACGGCGTCCGGGTGCCCGAGGAGAATCTTGTGGGCGAGGAGAATCGGGGATTCTACCAGCTCATGGACTTCTTCGAGCTGGAGCGGGTGGGTATCGCCGCCGCCTCGCTGGGCATCGCACAGGGATGTCTCGAACACGCCATCGACTACGCGGGCGAGCGCGAGCAGTTCGGCCAAAAGATCGGGGAGTTCCAGGCCATCGGGCACAAACTCGCGGAGATGGCTGTCAAGGTCGAGAACGCCCGGCGGCTCACCTACGACGCGGGCGCGCGAATCGACGACGGCGAGGACCCGACCAAGATAGCGAGCATGGCGAAACTCTACGCCAGCGAAATCGCAGAGGAGGTCGCCAGCGACGCCATCCAGGTCCACGGCGGCAACGGCTACACCCGGGACTACCCGGTGGAGCGCCAGTACCGCCACGCGAAGATATACCAGATTGGCGAGGGGACGAGCGAGATTCAGAAGAACATCATCGCGGAGGAGTTGCTATGACCGTCCGCGTCGCCAACGCCGCGGGGTTCTGGGGCGACGACGAGCAGGCCCCCCGGCGCATGCTTGACAACGCCGAGGACCTCGATTACCTCACGATGGATTACCTCGCGGAGGTGACGATGGCGGTGCTGGTCCGCCAGCAGGAGAAGGACCCGGACCGGGGGTACGCCACCGACTTCCCGCCGCTGATGGAGGACATCCTCGCCGACGCGATGGAGCAGGACGTGACCATCCTCGCGAACGCCGGCGGCGTCAACCCGGCCGCCTGCCGTGACGCGGTCCTCAACGTGGCGCGCGAGCAGGACCTCGACGCCACCGTCGCCACCGTCTCGGGCGACGACTTCCGGGACCGAATCGACGAATTCAGCGACGAGACGCTCCGGCACGCGTTCAAGGACGAACCGCTCCCTGAGGACGCCGACGTCGTCTCCGCGAACGCCTACTTCGGCGGGTTCCCGGTCGCGGAGGCACTGGATTCGGGCGCCGACGTTGTCGTGACGGGTCGCGTCATCGACGCGGCCATCATCGTGGGCCCGCTCATCCACGAGTACGACTGGGGTCGACGGGACCACAACCGCCTCGCGCGGGCGCTCATGGCTGGCCACGTCATCGAATGCGGCGCGCAGGCTACGGGCGGCAACTTCCTGGGCGACTGGCGTGACGTCGACTTCGAGCACATCGGCTTCCCCATCGCCGAAGTGGAAGAGGACGGATCGACGGTCATCACCAAACCCCCCGATACCGGGGGGATGGTAACCCCCGCCACCGTGGGCGAGCAACTGCTCTACGAGGTGGCCGACCCCGCGAACTATTATGGTCCCGACGTCGTCGCTGACTTCCAGCACGTCGAACTCGACTCCATTGGACCTGACCGCGTCCGGGTGTCCGGCATCGAGGGCAAGCCGCCCACGGAGACGTACAAGGCGAGCCTCCACTACCGCGATGGATGGACGGTCAGAAACAGCGTCGTCTACTCCAATCCGAACGCCGAGGAGAAAGCCGAGCGCGCCTTCGAGTTCATCAGGACGGAGGCTGACGAACGCGGCATCGAGTACGACCGCTTCCACACCGAGACGTTCGGCGTCGACGCCCTCCACGACGGCACCGCAGAAGGCGACACCGAGGAAGTCGCCGCCCGCATCGCCATCGAAACCCCGTACAAGGGTGACGGCTACGAATTCGGGAATCTCTTCGCCAACCTCGGCCTCGGGGGTCCGCCGGCCATCACGCTCCTGAACCCCGGTCGCCCCTCGCCGAGCCCCAAGTTCGCCTATCATCCGGTGCTCGTGCCGAAGGGTGCCTTCGACCCGACGGTGGAGGTGAGCGAGACGTGAAACTCCTCGACATCGCCCACGGGCGCTCGGGAGACAAGGGCGATAAGGCCAACGTCGGCGTCATCGCCCACGACCACGACGATTATCCGTTCCTCCGCGAAATTCTAACCGAGCAGTACGTCGCGGGCGTCTTCGCCGAGTTCTTGAAAGAGCCGGGCCCCGGGAGCGTCGACCGCTACGAACTCCCGGAGATGGGTGGGCTGAACTTCGTCCTCCACGACGCGCTCGACGGCGGCGCCAGCGAATCGCTCCGGACCGACACCCAGGGCAAGACGTTCGCCGCGATGTTGCTAAGACAGGAGGTGGGCGAGG
>CAYYRO010000096.1:0-7755 GCA_964474075.1 uncultured Methylophaga sp. | reverse complement strand
GAGGACACCCGCGGCACGAGCTACGACGAGATCGACGTCTACGGCTGGGAGAACCAGGACTTCGACTCCCAGAAGGTGGACATCTACGGCGCCGACTTCCAGTTCTGGTTCGGCAGCGACATCTCGCGCGACGTCGGCTACGAACTCGCGAAAATCAGCAGCGAGAACGTCGAATCCATCCGTGAGGGCCAGCCGGCCTACGCCGACCACAGCGACCCGGCGAACATGGCCAACCTCTATCTCGAAGACGTCCCGGTCCACCCCGGCCCCTACGACTACCTCGAAGAGCAGGGCGTCGATATGAGCGCCTACACCCGCGCCGAAGAGTAACCTGAGTCCGCCGGTCGTCCCGGCGTCTCCCTCCGGCCCGCACGGAGTCGGAGTTGCGGTCCGCGAAACCCACAAACACCGGTCAATCAATCCGAGGTCAGAAAATGAGCCAAAGCGAGAGTGAACCGCCCGTCTGGTCACCCCTGAACGTCGAACGAGCGAACCTGCTGAACAACCTCGTCACGGTGGTGGCCCTGCTGTTCTGGGGGCGAGTAGTGTTGTACGCGTTCAAACAGGACGTCCCCCGGGCGAAGTACGGCGCCATCTTCCTCGGAAGCGGGATTCTGCTATACGTCGTCCGCGAACTGCACCAGCTCGACGATGGGAGCCCCCTCGAACGACTCGGCCTGTGGCTCTGTGCCGTCGTCGGGGTCGGAACCTCCGGATACGTCTGGTACCACTACGAGGTACTGGAGACCACGCGCGTCGGCTACGCGCTGAATCACGAGTACGCCATCGGCGCGCTGTTCACGCTGGTCGTCCTCTATCTCACCTACCGCGCCTTCGGCGCGGCGTTCGTCAGCGTCGTCGTTCTCGCGCTCGGGTACGCCCACTTCGGCTACCTGATTCCGGGACTGCTCGGCCACGGCGGCATCGCGCCCGAACAGATAATCAATCTCCTGACGATGGAGTTCGACGGCTTCTTCGGCTCCATCACGCAGATCGTCGCTGCATGGGTCGCTCTCTTCCTCCTCTATGCGGGTCTCATGCGCGGGTTCGGCGCCTTCGATCTCATCATGCGCCTCTCGTTCAGGACGGCGAAATACCTCCGGTCTGGCGTCCCCCAGTCCGCGGTCGTATCGAGTCTCATCGTCGGCTCCATCAACGGCGCACAGACCGCCAACGCCGCGATGACTGGCTCGTTCACGATTCCGCTGATGAAAAACAGCGGCATGAAAAGCGAATCCGCCGGCGGCATCGAGGCCGTCGCCTCCTCGGGCGGGCAGATAATGCCCCCCGTCATGGGCGCCGCCGCCTTCGTCATGGCATCCCTCCTCACCGGCGTCGGCTACGTCGACGTACTGGTCGCCGGCATCATCCCGGCGCTCGTTTTCTACGTCTCGGTCGCCATCGGCGTCCACTACATGGCCGTCAAGCAGTTGCCCGAGGGTGGTATCGACCTCGCCGCGAAAATCGACGAACTCGACTCCGGCTACCACCCCGCCGTCGAGGCGCTTCGCTTCGGTATCCCCTTCGGCGTGTTGCTCTACACGCTCGGCATCGCACAGTGGACAGTCATCTCCGCGGCGCTGTACACCTGTGCTGCGATGATCGCCACCGGCGCGGGAATCCCCATCGCCCTGAGTCTCGTGCACAGCGAGGTGGACGTCGCCACGACCGTCCGCGATGCCCTCAGAGACACCGTCTCCGGGTTCAAGTTCGGCGCGGTCACCGTCGCGCCCATCGCCATCATCATCGCGGCGGTCAACGGCATCGTCGACCTGCTGAACGCCACCGGCATGCCCGGCAAACTCTCGCTGGCGCTTGTGGGCATCGCCGGCGGCGTGATGCTCTTTACCATCATCCTCGCGATGATAATCTGTCTCGTCCTCGGGCTCGGGATGCCCACGGTGGCAGCCTACACCATCGTCGCGTTGCTCATCGCGCCCACCCTCACCGGGGAGTTCGGCGTGCCCGCGCTGGCCGCCCACTTCTTCGTGTTCTACGCGGCCATCCTCTCGGGGGTGACCCCGCCCATCGCCATCGCGGGGGTGGTGACCGCGGGCATCGCGGGGGCGAACTTCTGGAAGACGAGCCTCGAAGCGCTCAAGCTCGCCATGCCGCTGTTCATCCTCCCGTTCACGTTCATCTACAACCCCGAAATCGTCACGGGCGGGCTGACGGGCATGACCGTCCTCTCGGGTGTCATCGTGCTGTTCGGGGCCATCTCCATCATCCACGGCCTCAACTGCGCGGCGCGACCGTTCGGCGTCAAACCGCCGCTCAGCTACGGGGTGCGTGCCGGCTACGTCGCGCTCGGAACGCTGGCGATGGTCTGGCCGAGCCTCGGCCCCCGCATCGGCATCGTCGCCGTCGCGATGGCGCTCATCGTGGCCCAGACGCAGCTCTCGCGGTTCAACGAACCGTCACCCGTACCCCAGGGCGACTAGCAAGGAGTTCCGCTTCCTACGCGACGCGGGAGATGACCGTCGTCAGGACGTTCTTCCGGATGGGCTTGTTGAGATAGGCGTCGACTTCGTCTTCGCCCATCTCCTCGTCCGGTTCGTACGCGCTGAGGATGACGACCGCGGGGTCGAGTCCCTGCTCTTCGACGTAGTCCAGTACCTTGCTCGCAGTCAGCTTCGGCATCTGACGGTCACAGACCAGCACGTCGACGTCTTCGGAGAGTTTCTCGACAGCCTGCTGTCCGTCCGCGGCGGTCAGGACCGTCCACCCGGTGTCGGCAAACCAGAGTTCCATGGTCGACCGCATCGCGTCGTCGTCCTCGGCTACCAGAACCGTCCGTGTCCCTGTATCTCCCGCCACTGCTTAGATAATAGATAGTAGGGGCTAAAAGTTAATTGGTAGAACAGGAATTCATACCTGAGACACCACTTAAGAAGTCCACCTCGTGCCACCTTCCTCCGTGCGAGAGTCTGTTGGGCGAGGTTCGCGGGCGTGTACGGCGAAGCCGGGGCGCGACCTCCGTCGTCACGCTCCCCCCTGACGGTACGCCCCGATAGAGCCAAGGGCGACGGCCGCGAGTGAGTGCGGACGATGCGCATCGACCACGCGACGCTGGCCGGCCGCGACCTCGCGACGCTCGAAGGGCTGGTCGGCGACCTCGGTTTCGAACCGACATACGGTGGCCCCCACGCGAACGGCGAGACGGAGATGTCGCTCGTCGTCTTCCCCGACGGGAGCTACCTCGAACTGCTGGCGCCCACCGGCGAGAGCGACCCCGAACGGTGGGCCCGCCACCTGCGTGAGGACGTGAGCCCCTGCGCGTGGGCGATTCCCGCCCCCGACATCGACGGCACGGCAGCGGCGGCGGCCGACGCCGGCATCGAGGTGGACGGCCCCGTCGACGGCGGCCGGCAACGACCCGACGGCACTGCCGTGGACTGGCGGTTCGCCTTCCTCGGCCCCGGCGACCCCGGGGCGGTTCTGCCGTTTCTCATCGATGACCTGACCCCCCGCGAGTACCGGGTTCCTTCAGAACCGGTGACCGACGCGGTGGGCGGCCTGGCGCGGGTGCTGGTCTGCGTGCGCGAGACCACGCCGGCGCTCGACCGCTTCGAGCGCGCGTTCGGGGCGTCCGTCGAACGAACCGTCGAGGACCCCGCGCTCGACGCGACGGTCCACCTCCTCTCGGGGGTCGCAGGTGCGCTGGTCGTCCCGGAGTCGGGACCCCTCACGGAGCGTCTCGACCGCCACGGCGACTGCGTGAGCGGCTTCCTCTTCGAGTCGGGGAGGGGCGTCCGAGCCGACCCAGTGGGAACGTCCGAGTGGGGCGAGGAAACCGTCGAATGGTTCGCGCCCGGTGAAACCACCGTCGGGCAGTTCGGCGTCGTCTAGGTGACCCGGTTTCGATAGCGCTTTGGGGAAGGCCGATTCGTTGTTCACCGTGACGGAACGGACCCGGACGAATCCCTGGCTCGTCCTCGCGGGGTGTTTCATACTCTCCGTCGGGGTCAACGCCTACATGATAGCGCCGTCCAGCATCTCCCCGCTGTTCATCGAGGAGTTCGGCATCTCGACGGCGGCCGCCGGCAACATCATCAGCGCCGCCATCCTCGGGTCCATCTTCACGCAGATTCCCGGCGGCTACCTGATGGACCGCTTCGACAACCGCTGGCTCGTCGTGCCGGCCGTCGTCGGCTTTCTCCTCGTTGTGGCGTGGAACCAGGTCCAGAGTTCGTTCACGCTATTCCTGCTCGCGCGGGGGCTCGGCGGCGTCCTCGGCGGGTTCGTCTTCACCGCCGGCGCGAACGTCGTCGGCCGGGTTTTCGGCCCCGAGAACCGGGGCGTCGCCACGGGCATCTACATGACCAGCCCGCCGGCGTCGTTCGCGCTGGCACACTCCACCAGCCCACTCATCGGGACGGCCGTCGGCCCCCTGCGGGTGTTCCTGCTCCATGCCGGCCTCGCCGTCCTCGGCACCGCCGTTTTCTGGGTCGCGGCGCGCGAACCCGTGATGGGCGAATCCGCGCCCTCGCCCTCGGAGTTCGCCCGCGCGCTCGGCAACCGCTCGGTCATCCTCGTCGCGCTCTCGGCCTTTGCCGTGTACGCGCTCTATCTCTTCCTCAACACGTGGATTCCGACCTACGGCCGGGAGGTTCTCTCGCTGTCGCTGTCGGCCGCGGGTATCGTGACCGCCATCGTTCCGGTCGTGGGACTGGCCGCACGGCCCGGCGGCGGCTGGCTCTCGACGAGACTCGGCCACCGGCGCAAGCCCGTCCTCGCGGGCGGTCTCCTCGTCGGACTGGTCTTCCTGCTCGCCATCCCGCTCGTCGAGGGGTTCGCCCTCTTCTTGCTCCTGCTGGTGCTCGCGGCGTTCACGCTCCAGCTCGGGACCGGCGTCTACTACGTGCTCACGCGAGAACTCGCGACGCCCGGCACCGAGGGCACCAGCCTGACCGTGATGACCACCATCTCCTTCCTCGGGTCGTTCAGCGCCCCCGTCGCGGGCGGGTGGCTCGTCGCCAACTTCTCGTGGGCGATCGCCTTCGCTGTCTTCGCCGTCGTCGGATTCCTGGGAGCCGTCGTCCTCTGGCCCATCTCCGAGCCCGCCGCAATCGAGTGAGCAGTGACTCCGCGACTGCTCACCGATAGCCCCCTATAACAGTCGCTCCTCGGTATTGGTCTGTGAGTAAGTTGTGCGTGGGTGATGTCCCAAGGGAATCATCACCTGCATCTGCCTCGGCGGCGTCGCCGCCTCGGCTTCGAGGGCTCTGCCCTCGCTTGCGATGCGTGGGACCGGATTTGAACCGGCGGACCCCTACGGGACAGCGCCCTCAACGCTGCGCCGTTGGCCTAGCTTGGCTACCCACGCCCGCTGTGTCTTGCGCAACTATCCATTGCCTATGGCACAATAAAAACGCTTCCTTTCCCGACTCCGTGGGTGGGACGGTGCCACGGCCCGGTCACGGGGCCGGACCGGCGTCGGCACCGGAATAAAAACGGCCGGGTCGGGGCGACCCCGGTACATTTGTAGGGGGCGGGGGAACGAGAGCCCATGCCAGCAGGACTCCGCGAACGGGTGCGCGCACGCGAGCCGACCATCGGGAGCTGGGTTTCGCTCTCGGACCCCGCCGTCGCCGAGGTGACCGCAGAGCTCGGCTTCGACTTCGCGCTCGTCGACACCGAACACACCACGTCGACGCTGGAGACCGTCGGCGAGATGACGCGAGCGGTCGACGCCGCCGACAGCGAGACCGAGACCTTCGTTCGGGTCCCGTGGAACGACAAGGTCCGCATCAAACGCGTCCTCGACATCGGCGTCTCCGGCGTCATGGTCCCGATGATAGAGAGCGCCGACGAAGCCAGGGCATTCGTCGAGGCGACGCGCTACCCACCGGAGGGCGTCCGAGGGGTCGCCGGGAGTCGAGCCGCCAGGTACGGACTCGACCTCCCCGAGTACGTCACCGACTACGACGCGCCCGTGACCATCGCACAGGTCGAGACGGAAGCCGGCCTCGAAAACGTCGAGGAGATCGTCGCGGTCGACGGCCTCGACGCCATCTTCGTCGGGCCGGCGGACCTCTCGGCGGCGCTTGGCATCTTCGGCCAGTGGGAGGACTCGCTCTTCGTCGAGGCCGTCGAGACCATCGTCGACGCCGCCCACGCCGAGGGGATGCCCGCGGCCACGCTCGCGACCCAGCCCGGCGACGTCGAGAAGTGGGTCGAGATGGGGTTCGACATCGTCATCGCGGGCATCGACATGAGCTACGTCATGACCGGCGCCGGGAAGGCGAAGGCGACGTGGGAGGGTGCCATCGAATAGCGCCGGACGGCAAGGCTCATGGCGTCCCCGCTGGAGTGAACGAATATGAGCCGACTCGAAGGCGAACGAATCGTCGTCACGGGGGCGAGCAAGGGACTGGGCAAGTCGATGGCGCTGCGCTACGCCGAGGAGGGCGCGCGCGTCGGCCTGCTCTCGCGGAGCGAGAAGGACCTCGAATCGGTCGCCAAAGAGGCGCCGGGCGAGACGCTGGTGCTGCCCGCGGACGTGACCGACGCTGGAGAAGTGAACGCGGCAATCGAGCGGATGGCGGAGGAGTGGGGTGGCGTGGACACGCTCGTCAACAACGCCGGTATCGGACTGCTGACGCTCTACGACGAGGGAAAGTCGCTCCACGAGATTCCCGACGAGGACTGGGAGTACATCATGGACGTCAACGTCCACGGCGTCTTCTACTGTACGAAGGCGGTCATCCCGCACATGCTCGACCAGGGGCGGGGCAACGTCGTCAACATCTCCTCGGGATGGGGCCGGTACGCCTCGCCGGGCTATGCGCCCTACATAACCTCCAAGCACGGAATCGAGGGGCTGAACAAGACCGCCGCCCTCGACTACGAGGACGCGGGCATCAACGCCAACTGTCTGGACCCCGGCGGCCGCGTGGCGACGGGGTTCTGGAGCCACCTGCCCGACGAGGAGCAGGCGGAGATTCTCGACGAGGACGTGATGGACGAGGCGGCGGTGTTGCTCGCGGCACAGGGTCCCGACGGCGTCTCCGGCGAGTCGATGCCGGCCGAGGAGTGGGAGGAACGGCTCGGTTGAGGGTCGTGGGGTTCAAATACTCCCGAACCGGTAGAGACTGCCATGGCGAAATACTCGACCGGAGGCGTCGGCGGCGACTCCGGCGGGAGCTGTGAACTCTGCGGCAAGGAGAGCGACGACCTCCAGTCCACGACGGTCGCAGGGGCAGACCTGCAGGTGTGTGGGGAGTGTGCCCGCCACGGCTCGGACAGCACCACACAGGAGACGGGGTCGCGGGACACCGACGAGCCCAACCGTCGCAAGAAAGCCGCCCAGAACATGGCCCGCCTCAACGACGCCCAGCAGAGCGACGCGAAACACTGGGAGAAAGGGACGGATTACGACGACGACCCGCTGCCCTACCTCGTGAGCGGGTACGGCGACCGCGTCGAGGAGGCCCGCCAGTCGGCCGGCCTCCAGGTGGAGGAGCTCGCGGGCGAGCTCGCCGTCGACGAGGCGGACGTCCTCGCGGTCGAGCAGGGCCGCGCGAACCGCGCCAACGTCGGCGGGTCGCTCATCACCGCACTCGAAGAACGACTGAACGTCCAGCTGGCAGAGGAATAATGGACTCGCAGGCGCCGGCAGACCCCTACACGACGAGTTTCGAGACGACGGTCGAACGCGTTGACGACGCCGAACTGGTTCTCGCGGAGACCTACTTCTATCCCGAAGGCGGCGGCCAGCCGGCCGACCGCGGCGTCATCGAAGCCGACGAAGGC